>CAIQNV010000020.1 GCA_903873295.1 uncultured Elusimicrobia bacterium | reverse complement strand
TACCAAGCTTGGAAGGCTAGTGTTCTACCATTGAACTACGCCCGCGGAACATAAATTATATTCATTTTCCCCTATTCAGTCAAGAAAATGCCGCGGCCTTCCTTTAAATTATATAATTAGGCGTCACTTCAAGGGGGCCTAATGTACCAAAAAGATTCAGGCGATAAAAAATATTTCCGGGTGTTGAACATCCTCAACAGGCTCAACGAGGGCCCGGTGCGGATAGCCGACCTCTCCGCCGAATTCGGCGTCTCGGAGCGCTCCATACAGCGCGACATAGAGCGCATAAACCTAACCGGCTTCCACCTGGATACCCCGCAGAAAGGCCTGTACGCCTTCTCCGGCGGCGTTTCCCTTAAGAATTTCAACCTTACCAGCGAGCAGCTCTCCGTGCTGGTGCTCATGCGCGAAATGGCCGGCGGCCTTGGCGGCGCCATAACGGAGGCTTTTGATAAGATCTTCGACAGGGCCACGGCCCCCGCCGCCGGGGAGTCCCCCTTTTACTCCGTAGGGTCCCGGGCGCTCAACCCGCTCACCCGCAAATTTTACGAGGATATCGTTTTCGCCATAGAGAACCGCAGGAAGCTGAAGGTGCGCTACGCCGCCACCGGGGGCGTAAAAGAAAAAACGCTCCGCCCGGTTAAAATACTGGCCAGCGAAAACTTCTTTTACATGATGGCCGCCGCGGACGGGGAAAAAGCCGGCGTGTTCCACAAATACAGGGTGGACCGCATAAAGCGCCTTGAGATACTGCCCGAAGAATTCCCCCCGTACTCCCGGGACCTCATAAAGAAGCTGATAGGCACGGCCACCACCATCTGGGGGGTCAATGAAGGAAAGAAAATTAAATTGATACTTAAGGCGGAGGGAGCGGCGGCGGATTTCCTGCAGAGCAAGGAAATACTGCCGCGCCAGAAAGTTTCAAAGCCCGGCAGGGACGGCAGCGTTACGGTGAAAGCGGAGATACACCACTTCATGGAGGTGATCCCGCTGCTGCTGCACTGGATGCCGGAAATAACCATAATCGAACCCGGCGAGCTGCGCGCCGAAGCAAAAAAGCGCATAGACGCGTACCTGGAAAAACAAAAATAATTCCATTAAATTAACGCGGACTTACCGGAATAAATTCCTATAATATTAAACGGACCTTAAAATCATGCGCGGACCTGACATTAAAATTTATCATTTAGCCGCCCTGGCGGCCTGTTTCGCCGCCGCCTGCCTGCTTGGCGCCGGGTGGGAAAAAAAGCTGGCAATAGTCCCGGCCGGAGCCGACCTCACGCGAGCGCAGGCGGCCGACGGGGAAGACGACGGCGAGGGCGATGACGGCGAAGAGAAAGAATATACCAGCCGCGAGACCCGCACTGAAAAAGGAACCTCGCAGAAAATCTATACCGAGGGGACTTCCCTTAAAGCCCAGTACCATTTCATAAATTTCAACAAGGACCGCGTCACCGTAAATTTCGCCATGACCGGGCCGGACTACATAAATTACCTGGCGGGCTACGGCTATTCCGACCTGGAAATGAGCGGGCTCAAGACCTGGCGGGAAACGACCCGGCAGGCCGTATGGAAACAGGCTTTTTTAAAAGGCGGGAAGCCGGCGGCCGAAAAAGCCATAGCGGAGGTGGATATCGATTACGACACCCGCCTGCGCGCCCTGCTGCGCGTAAAGGGGCTTGCGCTGCGCGCCGGGAACGTGGTGGAATGCGATATGCCGCTGATAGTGAAGCGTAATATACCGCTGCTTAACCCGCTGGCCATGGCCATCCACAAGATCGCCGCCGAAAGGAAGTACGCCGAGGAGGACCTGATAGGCGCGGCGCTTTCCCTGGTGCAGACCGCCTTGCGCTACAAGATCCCCCCCTTAATGGAGAACGGCCTGCATACCGTAGGGCTGCTGCCGCCCGCCCGGGCGCTGCTCAGCGGCTGGGGAGACTGCGACACAAAAACCGGCCTGCTGGCGGCCATACTCGGCAACTGGTCAGGGATGAAGATGGTGGGCATAGCGGTGCCGGGCCATTACCTTATGGCTATACGGCGCCTGCCCGGCAAGGGCGACATGTTCGTCCGCTACGAGGGCCTGGAGTACGTGCTGGTGGAGCCGGCCGGCCCGGCCTGGCTGGAGCCCGGAACGGTAGGCAAAAACACGACAGCCCTGCTTTCGGGCTCGGAAGGCTATAAAGTAGATCCGTTCTTTTAGAAATTTCTGCGCAGATTTTTTTGGACTTACTCTCGGGAATATTTTCAGGAGGAATGATGTTTAACACAAGGCTGATCGTAAGCGTTTTTGAATTTGCACTGGCGGTGCTGATGTCGGGATTTGTCATCTCGCTCACCTACCGGGTATTTATAAAGGCGAATCCGGATTTTGACATGGAGGCTGAGATCAAAAAAGGCAACGCCGCCGTGGGCACGCTGGTGGCGTCCATACTTTTCTCCGCCTCGATGATACTGCAGAACGGGATGGGCGCCGTGGTAAGCATGTTCCGCATGCACGTTTCATCTCCGGGAGAAAACTCCATCGGCCTGGGCAAGCTGGCGCTTCTGTGCGCGGCCCACCTCGGGCTTTCAATGCTGCTGGCGGTTATAACCATCTCCGTCACGCTGCGCCTGTTCGGCAAGCTGGTGCGCAGCCTTCACGCCGGGCAGGAGCTGCAGAAAGGCAACCTGGCCGTCGGCATAGTTCTCTCAAGCGTGGTGCTGGTCGCCGCGCTCTATGTAGGAGAAGGCGTCAGCGCCATCTCCAAAGCCCTGGTCCCCCAGCCGTCCATCGGACAGATAGAGATAATGAAGTAAGGCAGGGCCGGGAATTTACGCCCGGAGGCGGCGGCCGGCCGCCCCGCCCTCTTCCCTGATAAATCGCCAAAACAGCAAAAATCAACCCGACACGCCCTTGTCGGGGTCGTCTGCTATGCTATTGGCATGACCAACAAAAACCGGAGTTCGATAATCAGCGCGCGGGCCGGAGTGCTGGGCGGCAGGTTCAGGGCCCGGCTGCGCGTTTACACACTGGGGACGGGGGAAGACTCTTCTCTGTACTTCTCGCTGCGCCTCTGGCAGGCGGCCACGGAAAGGCAGGCGCAGCTATCGCGCCTATGACCCGCGGCCTGTGACTTAGGCAAAGGGGGATTTATGAGCTGGGAATTAAAAGACTGGATGTGCGGCGGTTATCAAGCCACGCGCGAAGACGGGGAAACAGTCTTCATTTACAAGCGCCCGGACTGGGGCACCGGGATGTGCGGCCTGCGCCGCTTTTACGAGTTGCGCAGCCGGGGCTTGCTGGTGGGCAGGATAACCTCCGAAAACTCCTGGAGGCCGCAGATAAAAGCCGAATGGCTGGCGGAGGCGGACCGCCCGCTCAACGAAACGGACCTCATTGAAATAGCCGCCGCGCTTAAACTCTGAAGGCGCCGCCTTGCTATAATAACTTTGCATGAAAAAACCTTTCCGGCGCGCTTTTATCGAGATCACCAACAGCTGCAATCTGGCCTGCGGCTTCTGCGCGGCTTCTTCCCGCCCTAAAGCCTTCATGCCGCCGGAGTTTTTTGAGGCCGCTGCGGCCCAGGCAGGAGAATTGGCTTCGGTAATCTTTCTGCATGTTTTAGGGGAGCCGCTCATGCATCCCCGGTTCCCGGAAATACTCGGCGCGTCCTCCCGCCTAGGGCTCAAGGTCAATTTGGTAACCAACGGCGTCCTGCTGGATAAATTCGGGCCGGATATTTTTTACGAGAAATGCCTGGGCCAGGTTTCCGTCTCCCTTCACGCTTTGGCCGAACTTCCACCCGCCCTCCGCGCCCAATGCCTGCGCCGGCTTACCGATTTCGCGCTGCGGAAGCCGCCGGGACTTATTCTCAGTTTCCGGCTGCGCGGAAATTCCGCTGAGCCTTTTATACAGGAAACGAACGCCTCCCTGCTGGAGGCTTTGGCGCGGGAGAGCGCGCCCGAACGGGTCCGGGACGGGCTTAAACTGCGCGAGGGCGTTTACCTTAATTTCGGCGGCCTTTTCGACTGGCCCGGAGGCCCGGGCGGAAAACAAAAAAAAGGCTGCCTGGGCCTGCGGCACCATTTTGGGATCCTCAGCGACGGGCGGGTGGTGCCGTGCTGCGCCGATTATGACGGGGCGCTGGCTTTAGGCGATATAAAAGAAAAGCCTTTGGCTGATATTCTCGGCAGCCCCGAAGCCCTGGCGCTGAGGGACAGCATAGCGGGGAAAACCCCCATGCCCCCCTACTGCGCCTCCTGCGGCTTCACCGCTCCCGATAGTTGAACAGGCTTTAGCCTTGCGCCGAAAAGACACGAAATCGGGGTGGCGACCGTTTATGTATTGATTTCGCTCAACTTCATTATGTAATATTCTCGTATGTGGGCTTCTGCGCTTATTTTAACTTTATTTTTGCCGGCGGCGGCTTTCTGCCAGGCTCCCTGGTACGCCCCTCAAAGAACCGATCTTCCCACCCCCTCCCCGGGCCTGCCGGCCGACGCTTTGGACAGCTGCCCTAAAGTGAACTCCCTCAGGGATTTAGAAGGCTACAGCGATGCCCCCGCCGTCAAGGAAGTGGCTGAAGTCGACGCCGCGAACCTGCCGCTCCCGGCCGACGATCTGGAGCGCGCAGGCATCATCGAGGTATTAAAGACGGACCTCGATTACTGGAACTCCCGCCCGGATTCCGCAAAAGTACAACTGGGCCCCGACTCTTACGACGCGCCCCGCCTGCGCCGCACCATAAGAGCCCTCCTCGACATCTTCTCCGCCGGCCTGCCGGCCGAAGAGCTTCTTGGCGCTTTAAAACACCGGTTCAGGATCTACCGCGCCTCCGCCGACGACGGCACCGGCAAAACCGTCATCACCGGCTATTACGAGGCGGAGATCAGGGTGACAAAGGCGCCGGACGAAACGCACAGATACGCGGTGCTCCTGAAACCGGCCGACCTGATCAAGACGACCCCCGAGATGGGCGTGAGCTTCGACTACGGGCGCTACGACGAGAGCGGCAGACTGGTGCCTCACTATTCCAGGGCCGAGATACACGCGGGCGGGCTGGCGGGCCAGGGCCTTGAGCTGTTCTGGTCGGAGCATCCGTCGCAGATAATGCTGCTGCAGATACAGGGCTCGGGCGTGCTCCGCTTCCCCGACGGGGACTACACGCGGGCGGGTTTCGACGGGGCCAACGGGCATCCTTTCCGCAGCGTACAGAAGATACTGATCGATTGCGGCGAGATCCCCTCCATGTCTTTTAAGGATTTTATCAAGTATCTTTCGGCGCAGGGGCCGCGGGAGGAGCGCCTTACCGACCTGAACCCGCGCTATATATTTTTCAAGTCCCGGCCAAAGGACAGCGTGCCTTACGGCGCCATCGGCCGCGCGCTTACCGCGGGGCGCTCCATCGCTATCGATCCCGCATACGTGCCGCTGGGGCTCTTCGGTCTCCTTAAGTCAAAGCGGCCGGTGGCGGCGGGCGGCGGCCTGGACTTTAAGGACTTTAACCGCTTTATCTCCACTCACGATACGGGCTCGGCCATACGCGGCCCAGGGCGGGTGGACCTGTTCTGGGGCACGGGCGCAACGGCCGAAACCGAGGCTTCCTCGATGAAAGCCCCCGGTGAGTTGTATCTCTTTGTGATTAAATAAGCGGCCCGCTTTCCGCTATTGACCTGTCAAGCCGCCGCCCCTTGACAAACAAAAAATATCTGCTATACTATTTTCGGAGCGGAACACCTTATCGACGGTTGCCTTCCGCTCCATAAATTTTGAGGGAGACAGCGCGGGCAAGGGCCCGCGTTGTCGCTTTCTTAGCCTAGAGTTTCTTGGAGAGTTCGTAGAAGACTATGGCGGCGGCGTTCCCGGCATTAAGACTTTCCACGCCGCCCCGCTGCGGGATGGACACCACCACATCGCAATGCTCGCGCGTCTTCTGGTGCAGCCCCTCGCCTTCGGAGCCTATTATTATAAAAGCGGGAAGAGTGAATTCCACTTTGGGCAGCGGCTGGCCGCCCATGTCCATGCCGTAGATCCAGAAACCTTTCGCCTTCAGCTTGATTATGGTCTGGTTAAGATTAACCACCTCTATGATGTTAACGCGCTCCATAGCGCCCGAGGCCGCCTTGTGGACCGTCGGCGTAAGGCCGGCGGAGCGGCGCTCCGGCAGTATCACGGTGGAGACGCCCAGGCAGGCCGCCGACCTGATTATGGCGCCCAGGTTCATGGGATCCGTTATGCCGTCCAGGCCGGCCCACACCGTTCTCTTCAGGTCCTTCTCGAGCCCCACCGCCTCGTCCACGTCCAACTTCCCCATCTGCTCGGTCTCTATGATCACGCCCTGATGATTCCCCCCCGCGGCCAGCTTCTCCAGCGTGCGCTGGTCGCAGAAGTCCACCCGCACATTGCTCTTGCGGGCCAGGGCGGCAAGATCGGCCACGCGCTGGTTCTTTTCTCCGCGCGAGATCACCAGCCGCAGAACCCTGCGCCGGCCGGCCTTCAGTATTTCTTCCGCCGTGTTTATCCCGAATAAAATTTCAGTAGCCATATTTCCTTGAAGCCGAAAACCGGGCGGCTGCGGCCGACCGGCAGGCGGCATTTCCCGCTCCGGCCGATTATCCCGTGAGCCGGGAGTTCCCGAAGCTCGCCCCCACGGCCAGCGCGGTCCGCACTTCCTGCGCCCCGGGCGATACGCGGCGCAGCTTCCCCACCGCCTCCATTATGCTGACCCCGGTAAAGCCGAAATTCCTGAAGGAGACCATCTGCCCGAATCTTTTTTTAGCCAGCAGCTCGCCGGCCTTAACTCCGAAGCCCGTAGCCAGCCAGCGGTCGAAAGCCGTGGGCTCGCCGCCGCGCTGCACGTGCCCCAGCACCACCACGCGGCTCTCAAGGCCGATCCTGCTTTTATCGAGTATCTCCGCTATCTTGTAAGAAACCCCGCCCAGCCGCAGCGGGTCGGGAGAGCCCTTCACCAGCCTGGTCACGGTCATCCTCCCCTTCTCGGGCCGCGCGCCTTCCGCTACCACGATAATGGAGAATTTCTTGCCGCTGCGCTTGCGGTGCAGCACCGCCTTCACGATATCCTCGGCCCGGTAAGGGATCTCCGGCAGCAGTATGATGTCGCCCCCGCCGGCGATGCCGGCGCGCAGCGCTATCCAGCCGGCGTAGCGGCCCATGGTCTCCACTATCATCACGCGGTTATGCGATTCCGCCGTGGTGTGCACCCGGTCCACGGCCTCGGTGGCCACGTTAAGGGCCGAATCGAAGCCGAAGGTCACGTCGGTGGCCGAGAGGTCGTTGTCTATCGTCTTAGGCACGCCTATAACCGGCATGCCCATTTTATACAGCCGCTGGGCCATGGTAAGCGTGCCGTCGCCGCCGATAGCCACCAGCGCGCCGAGGCCGAGCTCGCTGAAGTTCTTAAAAGCAAGCTTTGACAGGTCGCGGGGCTTTTCAGCCGAGCCCAGCGGGGCCAAAGTATAGGCGAAGGGATTGGCGGTGTTGGAGGTGCCGAGGATGGTGCCGCCGCGTATTATGATGCCGGACACGTCGTGCTCGCGCAGGCTGACAAAATCTTTTTCCACCAGCCCCCGGTAGCCGTCCCGGAAGCCTATTACTTCCCAGCCGCGCCGCAGGGCGGACTTGGTGACCCCGCGCACCACCGCGTTAAGCCCGGGGCAGTCGCCGCCGCCGGTAAGAATGCCGATTCGCATATAGCTCTCCAGTTAGTTGCCGGGCCGCCGTTAAAACGGCGACGGGTAGAGCGGATCGTTCTCCAGGGAAATAACGTACAGGACGGCCGCAAGTATCTGGGCCGGGTGGCTCAGGCGGGCGAAGGCATAGTCCATGTGTATCTGGAAGCGGCCCGCGGAGTAGGGGTCGAGGAACACGAAGCCCGCCCGCCGGTCCTGCACGAAAATGCCGTAGCGCGAGCGCAGCGCCCCGCCCAGGTTCCCGAACAGTTTGCGCAGCAGATAGCCCTTCGGGAAATCGTCGCGGATGGAAAAGACGACCACGTTGTCCGTATCCACAAATTCCCAGTAGCGGTACAGGAAGGTCCCCTTGCTCACCAGCCGGGCCACTTCCTTGCCGGCCCCGTCCCGGATAAGGCCGTAAAAGGTTTCCGGGCGAGCCGACATCACCAGCGCGGATTGGGCGTCGTAGATCTCCAACTCGCGCTCTTTTGTGAAGTAGATGAACAGCCCCGCGATGAAAGGGAGAATGAAAAATATCTCGGGCAGCGAAGCGAAAGCGCGGCCCAGCAGAGGGAACTTCACCAGGGCGTTGACCACGGCGTCGCCTTGGCCGACGGCGCCAAGCAGGCTCCAGGCCACATGAAAGAAAAAACAGCCGTAGACAGAGCCGGCAAGATACAGCTCGTGCTCGTACGGGAAACTCGCCAGCAGCAGCTGCCTCTGCCTGGTGAGCACATTGTAGGTGACATCCATGAACGTGGAAACTCTTGAGATCACGAAAGGGAAAAAGAAGTCGGGCGGCACGTCCGAAGGCGGCGGGGGCAGCTTCGGGTTTTTGTAGGCGGCTGCGGCGGCTCTGGCGGCGAAAGCGCCGGCCGCCCAAACGCCTATCAGGACCGCCCAAAGCGCGAGCGGCAGCGGCTTGCGGGGAAGATAGGGCGGAAGAGCGTTCTCCTCTTTTTGCGCCAGGTCGGACAGAAAACTCTGGGCGGCCGATCCGGCGGCGGTGGACGCGCTCCGGGTTGAGGCCCCGACCGCGGTTTCGGTTGAAACCTCAACGGCGTTCAGGACCGACTGGGTGGCGCCGGCGACGGCGGCGGTGGAGACTTCGCCGTTTTTAATGATCTGCGCCAGCAGGTCCTCGCCGTCGTCTTTTTCCTTCTTCTGGCGGACCACTCTTATTTTTTTAGGCTTTGGCTGTTCTATCTTTTCACCCGGCTTCCTCACGCTGGAGAGCACGCCGCGAAAATCGCCGTCGGACAGACCGCGCGCGGAAACGGCGTAGGAAACCGCGTTATAGGTGAAGAAGGCCATGTAGGCCTCGGCTCCCATGGAGTCATAGGAGGTGTAATATGCGCTGGAAACGCCGTGGAGACTGGCGGATTTAATATCGCCGGAGAGCGTATTGCCTTTGCCGCGCAGCGAGTCAACCTGCTCCTTTACCCGGGCCTTGAGATAATAGTCGCCCAGCTCGGAATCCTGCCTGGAGAATTCAAAAAAAGATTTACCCTTCTCAAGCTTCAGCGTGACGGCGGGGTCGTCCGTCTTGCCGGTGACCCAGCCGGAAGGAAAATCCACGGCGATAATTTCGCCCTTGTCCTTGAATTCCCCGGCGAAAGCGCCGGCGGGCAAAGCGAGAATGAAGGCCGCGCAGATAAAAATCAGTTTTTTCATAGCGTCCGCAATAACAATAATAGAGTATAGAATATTATTGTAACTAAAGTCACATTCATGAAGGGGAACCCAAAAAAAACCAAAAAACCGACTGATTTCAAAACTTGTCTTCAGCTGTGCCCATGCCTGTGGTGGGCGTCCGGGAGATGGGCATGTTCATGCTCCAGCGGCTCGTGGCTGTGCGCGTGCGAATGCGCGGCGGCCGCGCCCCCCCCATGACCGTGCCCGTGGTGCCCGTCGTCATGGCCATGGCTGTGGTCGTGCTCCAGCGGCTCATGCCTGTGGGCGTGCCCGTGCCGTTCCAAGGCCAGCAGCAGGAAAGCGCCCAGCATCAGAGCGCTGGCCCACAGCAGCCGCGCGGTAAGCGGTTCGCCCAGAAAAACTACGCTAAGCGCCGCGCCCATGAAGGGATAAGAGCCGAAGAAGGCGCCCGCCCGCGAAGCTCCCAGCCCCCGCATAGCCAGGATAAAAAGCACCAGGCTTATGCCGTAACTGGCAAAGCCCAGCAGCAGCGCCGCGGCGGCCCAGCCAAGCGGCGGCAGGGAACCGTAAGCGTACAGCGCCAGCCCCCCGTTTATTAAGCCGCCGGCCAGTCCTTTTATGGCCGCCAGCGTAACCGGGTTCTTAATGGAGACCCGCGCCGTTAAATTATTATCCAGCCCCCACATAAAGCTGGACGCCAGCACCAGGGCCGCGCCAAAACCAAAACTGAACCCGCCCCCCTCCCAAGAAAGGGCCAGGGCGCCGGCGGTGATAAGCCCCGCCGCCAGCCAGAAGCGCCCGCCTCCGTGTTCCTTAAAAATAACAACGGCTATAAGGGAGGTAAAAACCAGCTCGAAATTAAGGAGGATAGAAGCGGATGAGGAAGAGGTAAGGCTCAGCCCGCTGAACAGGAGGAGGGGCGCCAGCACGCCGCCGGCCAGCACGAAGCCCGCCGTATAAGGAATATCGCGCCTGTCCAGGGGCGCCTCGGCGGCAAGCCCCCGCGCGCCTGAAATAAGGCGCCAGGCCAGCAGGCCCAGGCCGCTGCCCAGATAGCACAGGGCGGAAAGTTCCAGCGGTTTTAAATGCGCCAGCAGCAGTTTGCCCGCCGGCACGGAAACGGCGAAAAGCATGGCCGCGGAAAGGGCAAAAGCGTAATTCATGCTTAATTTTAACAAAAACCGGGGCCGGACGGCGTTTTTTTATAACGGAGGCGTGTGTTGACAACCCATATTTAGGTTTGTAATATAAAGCTATGGGATTTTAGTTCTGTTTTTCAGTTTCAGCCCGCAAAAAATTAAATAAAGGAAGGAACTTATGTCTAACACCTCAGCGGTAGCAGAGAAAGGCAAGAAGTCCGCGCACGATTATATCAACGGCCTTCTGGCCCATGTGGTCAACAAGAACCCCGGAGAGAAAGAATTCCACCAGGCGGTCAAAGAAGTCCTGGAAACACTCACCCCCATACTCGAAAAACACCCCGAGTACATCAAGGCCAAGATCCTCGACAGACTCGTGGAACCTGAGCGCTCCATCTCCTTCCGCGTTTGCTGGCAGGACGACAACGGCAATTATCAGATCAACCGCGGCTACCGCTTCGAATTCAACAGCGCGATCGGGCCCTACAAGGGCGGCCTGCGCTTCCATCCCTCGGTTAACGCCAGCATCCTCAAGTTCCTCGGCTTCGAGCAGATCTTCAAGAACGCGCTTACCACCCTGCCCATGGGCGGCGGCAAGGGCGGTTCTGACTTCGATCCCAAAGGCAAGAGCGACGCTGAAGTTATGCGCTTCTGCCAGATCTTCATGACCGAGCTGTTCCGCCATATCGGCCCCGACACCGATGTGCCGGCCGGCGACATCGGCGTGGGCGGCCGCGAGATCGGCTATATGTTCGGCCAGTACAAGCGCCTGAAGAACGAATTCACCGGAGTGCTGACCGGCAAGGGCATCACCTGGGGCGGCTCCCTGATACGCCCCGAGGCCACCGGCTTCGGCGTGGTGTATTTCGCGGAAGAGCAGCTTAAGACCAAGGGCACCGACTTCAAGGGCAAGACGGTCGCGGTCTCCGGCTTCGGCAACGTGGCTTGGGGCGCGGTGCAGAAGGTCAACGACCTGGGCGGCAAGGTGGTCACCATCTCCGGCCCGGACGGCTACATTTACGACAAGGACGGGATCAAAGGCGCCAAGTGGGAATATATGCTTGAGCTGCGCGCTTCCGGCCAGGACGTTGTGGCGCCTTACGCCAACAAATTCGGCGGAGAATTCCACGCGGGCAAGAAGCCGTGGGGCGTCAAGGTCGACGTCGCGCTGCCCTGCGCTACCCAGAACGAACTTAACGAGAACGACGCCAATGAGCTGGTAAAGAACGGCGTTATGTGCGTGACCGAGGGCGCCAACATGCCCTGCACGCCCGAAGCTGTTACGGTGTTCCAGAACGCGAAGGTGCTGTTTGCCCCCGGCAAGGCTTCCAACGCGGGCGGCGTGGCCACTTCCGGCCTGGAAATGAGCCAGAACAGCCTGCGCATGAGCTGGTCCGCGGAAGAGGTGGACAAGCACCTGCACAGCATTATGGTTAATATCCATACTGCCTGCGTGACTGCGGCGAAAGAAGCCGGCATCCCCGGCAACTACGTGGCGGGAGCGAACATAGCCGGCTTCAAGAAAGTAGCCGAAGCCATGATGGCCCAGGGCCTTGTGTAAGCTGCAACAGGGAACTTAAAAACGGGCGGAGCCTTAAAAAGCTCCGCCCGTTTTATTTATAAGGCCCCGCAGCGTCCCGTGACACTTAGTTTTCAATTCCCTAATGGTATCCAATAGATAACCTGTGTGCCGGCACCGGTGACTTTCCAATAGTCGCCTTTTTTTACAGGGCAGGTAATGGTGCCGCTAACTGTATACGAACCTTGATCAAAAGCTATCCGCCCCCGTTGAGTTGTGGGAGGATTATTACTATCGGTATACAAAGCCACCTGCCCGACATTCACGTTCTGATACCCCTGCACCACGGCAAACCCGTCCGTATCCGCCTGGTAAACCGTGTTCAGGCTTTTGCTTTCCCATGCCCCGAATACTTTCATGGTGCCTTTTACTTCCAAGGTCGCCCCGGGGTTCGTAGTCCCGATGCCGACATTGCCGCCGGAGGTTATTCTCATCCGTTCGGTCAGGGCGGTGTCTGAAGCCGCGCTTCTCATTGAAAACGCCAGATCCCCGGTAGTATACCCGCTGCCATTTGTATTCAAACCTTTGAGCCCCGCAAAAAATTATTCGGGGCGTTATTGCCGCTGTTTTCCACGCCGAATAACAAAGCCCCGCCCGCCCCCACCCCGGCATCACTCCCGGCTAAAAGCAATGTCGCACCTTTACTGCCGCCGTCAGTAATATTCGCGGTGGTCTGGGCAGCTCCGCTAATAACCGCCTGCCAGCCCGGGTTTGTAGTGCCTATGCCAATATTGCCGCCGCTCAGGATCCGTATCCGCTCGGTATTCGTACCGCCCGCGCCCGTATAGAAAGCCAGGTCGGAATTATATGTGCCGCCGCTTCCGCCGGTATAGGTGCCGGAGGCCGCCGATTTTATCGCTCCGCCCGGGCGGGTTTGCGGAGCGGAGGTCGTCATTTGATTGAATTCAAGCCCGACAAGCTGCCCGACGCCATTAACGCTGCCGCTTAATCCTAAATGCGGATCAGCCCCATAAATTTCCGTTTTATACGCGGCCAGGCTAGTCGGCCCCGTAGTTCCGATGCCGACGTTGCCGCTATTGTCAATCCTTATTCGATCTTTTTGTTCCCACTGATCTCTTATTGCGAACGACCCATTACCATCCACGGCAGACGCATCCGGATACCCATGACCAGCGCCGTCAGCGCGCCCGGCTCCTAATGAAAAATCCCTGTAACCGTTGGCGACAATACCTACACGCCCCGACACATGAAGATTGGCTTGGGGACCTGCTATGCCAACACCGACATTGCTGTTCCGCAAATACACAGCCGGCTGATCGGCCCCGCCGCCTCTTGAACCTAGTTCCAAAGCCTGGTCGGTTCCGCCTGCGCCAAAAGACGAGGCCGCGATGTAAGCGCCGTAATCCACATTGGGATCTACACCTAAACTGATCCTGGAACGTATCTGACTGCTGCCTGTGCCGCCTATCCAGAGCTTGGTCCCGGCCGGTAATGGCTGAGCGTTCCCATTGCCCAGAGACAACAAAGCGACGGCAGCTGTGGTCCCAATGCCGACATTGCCGGCCTTCACCACAAAAGTGGAGCCGCCCACGGAGAAGCCGCTGCCGGAGATATCCGCCGAGCCCCTGAGCACGGAGTAGCCGTCCACTGAGAGTCTGTCCAGAACTTCAAATTCGGCGGCAAACGCCGCCCCGCCCGCCAGGCCGAGTCCGGAAAGTGTAAAAACTACCGCCAATATTTTTACCCTGTTTTCCATATCTTTACTGTCGCAGTTATAAAAACGCCCGTATTTCCCAAGCTAACCGGAACTTGGCCGTAAATTATTTGGTTAATGCGCAGCATCACGTATACCCGTTATTGTTTGAGATAGGTGACATACCCGACGATCTGGGTATCATAGTTGTAGGTGTCCATAACCTGGATAGTATCTCCATTGAGCCTCCAGTCCAGCTTTGTCGCGCCTAATTTTTCCTCCGCCAGGAACATCCTGTCGGTTCCGCCAAAAGACCAGTAAAGTTTAGCCATATACCCGTACGCGGCCGAAGCATTGACCGCGCCTATTGTTATTTCGCCCGAAGTATAAACCGGAGGAGTAAAATAGTTCCCCCAAACATTATATCCATAGGCCGACTTAACACTTACCATTGGAATTATTTGACTTCTGCCATACCCTGAGCCGCTCGAGGGCTGCAGCCTGGATTCACCTGCGACATGGAATCTATCCGCCGGCGCCGTCGTCCCTATGCCGATGTTGCCGCCGCCTTTTACGGTGAAATATTCGTTCAAAGCCGTGCCGGGCGCTGTCGTATCGGGAGTGCCGAGAATTCCAAAGATTCCCTGGTTCACATTATCAGGTCCCAGATAAATCGCCCCGGCGCTTGTAATACCGCCATTATTACTTCTTAAATACACCTGATTTGCCGAGCCTACCGCATTTTGAATATTGACACCTAACACCTTCGCAGCAAAACCGACACCGGCATTTAGGCTCCTGCTATTGAGAATATACAGGTCGGATTCCGTGTACTCGCCGCCTTGTATATTAACGGGGAAATCCCCGGCGTTACCTGCTCCCGATATTCCTGTAATCTCAAGTTTGGCCGCGGGAGCCGTAGTCCCGATACCGACATTGCCTCCGTTTGGATTTAACAACAAAGAATAATTGGCCGCCAGGTTGCTTACATTACGATTTTGGATGAATCCCGAACCCCCGTCCAGTACCCCTATATCCAGCCCGACCGTTCCGTAATGAAACCGGGAAACCACCGTCGGGTCCGCCGTTCCCGAAGTCGCGGGAGATACGGCGCCGTTCACTGTTTTCAGGACCTCCAGCACGCTGAACGGCGCCGCCGTTCCGATGCCGACATTGCCGCTTCTTACCACAAAAGCGGAGCCGCCCACGGAGAAGCCGCTGCCGGAGATATCCGCCGAGCCCCTGAGCACGGAGTAGCCGTCCACCGAGAGTCTGTCCAGAACTTCAAATTCAGCGGCAAACGCCGCTCCGCCCGCCAGGCTAAAGCAGGAGAGGCATAAAAATACCGCCGGTTTTGCCATCCCTTTTCGCATAATTCGCCGCCGACGCACGCGTCGTCCTTATCAGACTACTGCGCGATTTCTTCTATTATAATGATCGACTCCCCGCTATAGCCCGCATAATTGAGATAGTTCGTGCCGGTACTCCACTTGCCCAGCATCGCCCTGTAAGTATAACTATTACCTGCAACCACTAATGGGCTATGGAACTTAACTCTTGTTATGGACCAGGAGGTGGTTGCGATGCCATTACCTATACCCAACCAGGTATCGCCCGCAGCCCCGTTCACCCCGGCGATCAACGTATCTGTCCCGACATATTTAATGCCTATATTGCTCCCGTTCCCTGTGGCCTGATAACCCTGTGCAATAACGGTTACTTTAAAAACTGAGCCTGTTCTTTTAGCCGTAATTGATAGGTCGCTGTCGGTCACATCAACATATGTCTGCACTGAAGCGTTGGTTGTTGCCGTGCTCCAGGTCTTATAAACTGTTTGCAGTAAGATGTTAGGGGCATAAACCGCGTCGGCGGTGATCGTACCGCTAACAACGAGTTTTGTGGACGGGTTCGTCGTTCCGATGCCGACGTTGCCGTTACTTTTGATCCTCATTCGTTCGCTCAAAGCTCCGTCTTGAGCCGCCTGAAAAATAATTGAGGCATCCGCGGTCGCGCCAGCATATGTAGCGTTTTCGGAAACAGCGCCGATCGCAGCGGCGCTGACAGCTGCGCTGACACTATCGGCGAGGCCGAAAAAAATACCCGCTCCCTGGCTCGCGGCGGTGATCCCTCTGTTATGGAGATTTAAGGGGAAGTTTAATCCGTTATTATCGTAGCGGGCCGTAAGAAGCCCGCTTGTGTCGACCTGAAGATTCCGACCGGCGCTTAAAGTACCCGCCACCTGAAGAAGAGAACCCGGCACCGTAGTCCCGATGCCGACATTGCCGCCGGCTTGAATAGCAAGCCTGTCCGTTTCATCCGTTTGGAAGCGCAGCTCTCTGGAAGCGGAATTATGCCCGAGGCGCATCGCGGTTCCGTCCAGGGCGATAAAACCCGTATAGCCGTTCCCCCCTAATTTAAGCTGCCCCGCTCCCCCCGCGTCAGGAGTTATATCCAAAGGCTCGTAAACACCGACATTGCCAGCGCCATAAAGATATAATCCGTAGCCTGCCGTAGACGTGGTTGAAAAACGCATGCCCGCCGAGTTTATAACCTCCAGCCCGTACGCGGGGCTGGTCGTTCCGATGCCGACATTGCCGCTGGTATTTATAGTTATGCTCTTACCGGCGGCACCGAAGTCCGTTCCTGTATAATTGTTGGTAATATAAACATTGGAGCCGCCGGCCTTCAAGCCCAGGGACATGAGGCCTTGCCCTGCCTGCCAAATATCCTGGCGCGTTTCAGTACCGCCCGGCGCACGAACTTCCAGCTGGCCGCCGGAGATCACAGGATTGGAGTCGTAGTTGCCTAAAAGGACCTTGCCCCGGACATCCAGGATAGAATAAGGTCCCGCTGTACCGATGCCGACGTTCCCCCCGTCGGTGATCCGTACACGTTCCGTGCCCGCCGAGTTGCTGAACACCCCGTCGGCGGCGACCGCGTTTGTCGCCCCAAAATAGAATTGTCCTGCCCCTGCGCCGTATTGCGCCGCGAAACTATACGGCTCATTGCTGGCTATGTTATAAACTCTTCCGCCGAAAACCTGCAGTTTTGCAGTCGGCGCCGCCGTTCCGATGCCGACATTGCCGGCCTTCACCACAAAAGTGGAGCCGCCCACGGAGAAGCCGCTGCCGGAGATATCCGCCGAGCCCCTGAGCACGGAGTAGCCGTCCACCGAGAGTCTGTCCAGAACTTCAAATTCAGCGGCAAACGCCGCCGGCCCGCACAGGAGGCGGGCCAAAAGCGCCGAAAGTAAAAGTTCCCGGGTGAAGCTCATACGGTAAAAATCTGCCGGAATAAATATAACTTCCTGAAAATACAGAACAATGGAGTAACTGCGTCCGGGAGGCATTTGGTTGCCCGGTCTCCCTCTCCAATATTCTGTCATTCCCGCAATACTTCAGGTATTATAGATATACACGATATTTGCCGGCAAATCCCGAAGGAATAGTGAAGAAAATATAAACAGTTTTTTTCGCTCTTTATTGCGCCCCCCTTGTCCGGCTCTTTCTGCCATTATGGCCTGTTTAAATAATTAGTTATACTGTCATTAGCAGCACAGAAAATACGCGCAGATTTTAAGGGGAAAATTATGAAAAAAGCATTATCCGCGGGATTTATATTATTCGGCTTAGCGACTCCGGTTTTTTCCGGGACCGGCTTCGAGGCGATGCGGGGCGGCGCCGACACGCTTATGACCAGACTCCGGAATTCCGGCGCTGCCGGGATCCGATCCGCTGAAGCTTCAGCCCCGCGGCTTCCAGAACCTTCCGTCCAAAGAGCAGCTCATGGGCCCGAACTGGTTAAATCCCTAATGGTAGATCTGATAGAAATCCAAACAGGCAGTTCTGAAGAAGCTTCGAAAAAATTCGCGGAAACCCGGCAGAACCTGCAGGACGGCGGTTTTGCTTATGTAATCGGAGGAATAGACTCCGCGTTCCGGGTTAAAATAGCTTATGTCCTCACAAAGTACGTGCCTGTCGATCTTCCGGTCATGCAGGCTTTTCAGATCCTGACGAATGAAACCAAGCCGGCTATCGATAAAAGATTAGCGGAGGCGAAAGGCAATATGGCGGAGGCGGGTTTGTCCTATATTGCGGCGCAAGTGATACAAAACCCCATGTACGTTGACGGCTGGTACGATGTCACGATAACGTACGCGCGCAAATAGGGGTCAGTTTAAGAATTTTAAGGGCGGCGGATTTTTTTACCGGGTCTTAATCTAAAGAAGAGCGGTCCCGCCAGCTCTTGGAGGAGCGGGGGCGGGGGGTCAGGTTCCACAGGTAGGCGCCGGGTTTGGCCGGCTTTAAGTCGGGGGTATCCGCGCCGATGCGCTGCCCGGCGGGAATGCGCACTATCAATTTATCTTCCTTCCGGTTTTCGGAATTGTCTTTGTCAAAGTTGCAGGTTATCGCCATAACTGTCCTCGCTTCTAAACCCCGTGCCTATATCTTACGATAAATAGCCGGGGGGCAGATAGGCCCAAAAGGCCCAGTTTCCGCCCGTTTTTTGGCCCTGAAATTCCGGGCCCAAAGGCGGCGCGCAAACTCCTGTCCTTCGGGCGGACTTGCAGGGATTAACCGCAGGACGGACAATAGTCACTTTTATATAATAGACGAATAATGAAATGTCCGAATTGCGGAAGAGAATCCGGGAAGGAAGAGGCGGAGTGCCGGGCTTGCGGCTTGATCTTTGATAAATGGCTAAAAAAAACGCTCCCCGCGCGAACGGCGGCGGATAACGGCGCGGCTTCTGCCGCGGGGAACCCGGACCGGGACTGGAAAGCTCTTGTGCTCAGCCACGCCTATTTTTACCCCGCGGCCGCGGCGGCGGCGATCGCCTTTATTTACGCTTTCAACTTCAAATCCTACCTGCCCGTCACGGAAGGCTGGGCGAGGGTGGACAGCGTTCTGCTTCCGCTGAGCGCGCTGACCCTTGTGCTCCACGAGGCGGGACATCCGCTTCTCGGCATCTTCGGGAGCGAGTTTTTGATGACGGCGGGCGGAACTATATTCCAGCTAGCCTTTCCGCTCGCGTTTTTTTATTATTTTTTCGCCAGAGGGAGTAAAGCGGGCTGTCTTTTCGCCGTCTTTTGGACAGGCTACAGTCTTGTGAACGTAAGCTTTTATCTGGCCGACGCCGACGTACAGGCGCTTATCCTTATAACGGGCCGATCCGGCCGGGAAGGCGGGCTTCACGACTGGAATTATCTCTTAGGCCAGCTGGGCCTGCTGAAGCGGTGCGTGGGGATAGCGCGAGTGATTTTTTTCGCCGGAACAGGCGCCATGTCGTTCGCGCCGCTGGCGGGAATAAGATCGGCCTGGGACGCCCTGGCGTCAAAAAAGCCGCCGGACGGCGGAAGCTGATCTTGTTCCGGAACGATCTTTAGGCTCTGCTTTATGGAGACGGACCTGTACGCCTCCGCCGGCTGTCGAGCTTTGACTCGAACCTACCGCTCCGGAGGCCGAACAGGCTTATCCGCAATAAAGTTCCGCTCTTGTCAACCGGACTTCAGCCTATCTATTTCTTCTTTTTCATAGCGCTGTCAGGGGCTTTTTTACCTTCGGACATCTCGGGCATCTCGCCCATTTTGCCTTCCTGGCCGCCCTGCATCATCATGCCCTGTCCGCCGTGCCTCATCATGCCTTGTCCGCCGCCCATCATCTCGCCCTGCCCGGAGCAGGAGCAGGAGCGCGCCAGACTCTTCTTGATGTGGCTTCCCACTCCGCACAGCAGCCCCAGCAGGCCGATGACGACCAGCGTCATGCCCACCACAGCCCCCGTCCTCTTAATGCAGTTGGCCGTTTCTTTCGCCGCGTGCTGCGCCACCCAGTAGCCCAGGACCGCCAGCACCGCGTAAAGCGCCGCGGCCGCGTGTCCGCCGCCGTGCCCGCAGCCTCCGCGCATTCCCGCCGCCTGCGCCGCCGCGGGCAAAGTCACCAAGAACATCGTTATCAGCATTTTCATGATATTTCTCCTCTACACCGGTATATCTCAAATTTACGAATTATCAGCCGCCCCTGTCAAAGGCGAAACTTATTGCCGGGCGGATTTTTCAAAGACTATTTTCCCCTCGAACATGGTCAGGACGACTTCAGCCCGGTGAATTTCGCCCGGCCGCCCGGCAAAAATATTTTTATCCAGCACGGCCAGGTCCGCCAGTTTTCCGTCCTTCAGCGAGCCGGTCTCCTTCTCCCTAAAATCAGCGTAAGCCCCGTTAAGCGTCCAGCAATCCAGCATGGTCCTCAATGCAAGCCGCTCTCCAGGCATGTATGGCTTTCCCCCGCGGGCCTTCGTCCCGCGCCGGGTGATCCCTATCTGGACAGAATCAAGGGGGTTGAGGGAAATAAAATCCCCGCCCACCGGCCAGTCGCTGCCGCAGGAGACGGCCGCGCCCGCGTCAAGCAGGCTGCGGATCTTAAAGCGGCTTCCCGCGCGCTTTTCGCCGAGGCGCCGGACGAGCAGGCTGTCGGAGAAAGTATCCAGGTAAAACCAGACCGGCTGGAAATTAGCGATAACGCCCAATTCTCTGAAGCGGGGCCTGTCTTTTCCGTGGACAAGCTCAAGGTGGGCTATTATATGGCGCGAATCCCGCCTCCCGTTTTTTTCAGCCGCGTTTTTAAAAGCGTCAAGCGCCATGCGCACGGCCGCGTCTCCTATGGCATGGATGTGGAGTTGAAAGCCGGCGCGGTCCAGCGCAGCCACCGTCCCTTCCAGGTCGGTCTTTTCCCAGGCGGGCCGCCCCCGGACGCCAGGCAGGTCGCAGTAGGGCTCGAGCAGAAAAGCGGTATGGCCTTCCACGACTCCGTCCAGAAATAATTTTACAGTGCGCGGCGCGAAATGTTTTCCGGCAAATTCAGCCCGCAGGGCGAGAAGCCTCTTAACCTGCGCTTTCCCGCCCCCCGGCTCGCAAAGGAACGCCCCGCTTACCCGGGAAGTAAGAAGGCCTTTCGCGTCAAGCGCAGCATAGCTCTCGGCGACATCCGGGGTCAGCGCGGCGTCGTGGATGCCGCAGATCCCGTACGCGGCCAGCGTCCGCAGGAAGCCGGAGGCTTCCTCCTCCAGCTCCTCGGGAGGGACGCGCGGCAGCGCTTCCAGGACCGGCATTATCGCCGCCAGCTCCCTCAGCGTCCCGGACGGCTCGCCCGTCGCGGGATCGCGCTCTATTATCCCCCCGGCGGGCGAAGGCGTCTCCTTAGTTATTCCGGCCAGCTCCAGAGCCTTCGAGTTAACCCAGGCGGCATGGCCGTCGACAGCATTGATCATCGCGGGAACATCGGGGATAACCGAATCCAGCGCCGCTCTCTCCGGGCCTCTCCGCCCGAAGGCGCCGTAGTTCCACCCGCTCCCGCGTATGCAGGGCTTATCTTTGTGCGAGGCGGCATAAAGCGCCAGAGCTTCGAGGTAATCTTTTTCGCTGTTGAGGCCTGCCAGATCGCAGCCTTTGCGGAAAAGAGCGCCGAAGGAGGAGTGCAGGTGCGCGTCCTGGAAACCGGGGAGAATAAGCCCGCCTTTAAGGTCTATGACCCGCGTGCGAGGGCCGCGCAAACGCCCGCTTTGTTTCCGGGCGCCGATATACGAGATCCGCCTGCCGCTTACCAGAAGAGTACCTTTAAGAAGTTTTTTATTCGAATAAATACTGGCGTTATCGAAGGCGGTGTCGGCGTACTTTTTAGTCATATAGGCGGGCGGCAGAAAAAAGCGGAACCATGGGGGAAATGACTTATTGTGCTTCCGGGTTCCCCGCGGGTAGATACCCGGTAGTCCGGCTAAAGAACTGCGCTTGCCGGATCAAGAACAGCAGCGGGCCGGGCATGGGGTTGCTCTGAAGCCGCTTTGGGGAGGGGGGCCCCGCTTCGGGGGGAACCGCGCTGGGCTATGCCCGTGCCGTATCAAGAGCTATGCTCAGCAGACGGCCAACGGTTCCTGCGCAGCTGAATGGGCAACCCCATGACCGGCCCGTCCCCAGGCTAAACCCGGAAGAGCTGCGATTTTAGCGGGCTACGAGATTAGGGTCCCTTTCTTTGATGTATTCGATCAGCGCTTTTCCGGTGTCCGTCAGGACCTGGATCTTGGAATAATCCATTTCAATATTGTTCAGATACTGGAATACCAGGGCATCGCCGATATCCGTTTGCGGGAGTATGCCTGAGAAAAAGAATCCCAGTTTTTCCAGCTCGGGCGCGAGGGCGCAGGTGGCGGGATCCTCCAGGCTCAGGTAAAGGTAGATGGCGCCGAGCTGTTTAAGGCAGAGGTCGTGAAGAGAGGCCTTGACTTGTTTGACCAGGTCCCTGCCGGACTCTTCCGCCCAGATCTCCGCGCATTCCTCCGAGGAATAAATATCGGTCCTGATGCTCGATTTCTCGCGGATCGCGGAGACCTGTTCCTCATCGGGCGCGGCGTAAGCGTGCGCCGCTCCTACGTTTTTGTAAAGCCTCTCCACCATCTCCCTGTGCTCCGCCGGCGGGTAAACCGTCAGCCGCGCCGGGGGAGCGAGATATTTGAAGCAGAGGATCACGCTGAGCCGCTGCTTGCTTTCCCCCGAGATCCCCCGGAAGACCCAGGTGCCGGGGCTGGCCGCAAGGTAAACCCCGCAGTCGTTGATGGCGTATTTCACCATGACTTTCTGCGTAAAGAGGTGGTTCGTGACGGCATTGGCGTAAACTCCGGTGAGCGGGTACTTCTTCTCCATATTGAACAACATGTCGCTCAGACGCGTCAGGCAGCCCTGCCCCCGGTATTCCATGTTGACGAAGGCATAGGTGAGCTCGGCGATCCTGGCTCCGACATGCGGGTAATGAAGGGCGGCGTGCCCCATGAAGATGTTGTCGGTCGTCACCGCCACCAGTGAAATAAGCTCTTCGCTCCGGTTCAGTTCCGCCAGCCGCTCGGGGAAATAGATATTCTCGTCGAAGAAAGAATAGCCGTGGGACTTGTAGGCGCACCTTGACACCTCAATCGCTTCCTCGGAGCGCATCCTGCGGACTTCGTAGGGAATTCTTTCCTGGATTATCACGGGAGCGGGCGGCTTGTCATCCACTTCCAGTTTCTGTCCCGGAAAATATTCCTCGATATTTTTATGCGGCAGGTACTTTGTGAGGTGGGTTTCCTTGCCCTCCATGCCCAAATTGACAAAAGACACCATGTCGACGGCCTGTTTCATGAGGAACACCCCCATGCCGGCGGTTCTGTTATCCGCTGAAACTTTGGCCGGGTCGTACTGCTCCAACAGGCTGGCGTCAAAGGGTATGCCTTTATCCTTGATTATGACTTTAATTCCTAGCGGGATGCGCTCGCAGGTTATGTCGAAGGAGCTGTGCTCGCCTTTTTCGAAAGCGTGTTTTATGACGTTCGTGACGGCTTCCTCGCCCGCCAGCTCTATCTGGCCGAGTTCCGTTTTAGCGAACCCGAATTTGGCGGCGGTCTCCCGGATAAAACTCAAAGCAATATCCAGATAGGAAAGGTCGTTCGGAATGGTAAGTTTCAAGGAATCAAGCTGAGCCATGGCATACCCCTTTGACCGAGAATCTGACCGCCGCTTCGCTTACGGATTATTGTATAAAAAATGGGACTTCCGGGTTTAGCCTGGTTACGGTCCGGTCATAGGGTTGCCCATTCCGCCGCGCAGGAACCGTTGCGCGGTTCCCCCCGAAGCGGGGCCCCCTTCCCCAAAGCGGCTCCAGAGCAACCCCATGCCCGGCCCAGAGCTAAAGCTGCCTGCGCTGGGCGGCGATATTGAAGAGCTTAAGGTAGGCCTCGGCCGACTTCCCCCAGGCGTAATCTCCGCGCATGGCGTTGCGCACCATCAGATTCCAGTTCTCGCGCCAGCCGAAAAGCGACACGATGTGCCCCAGCACCGAGCGCAGCTCCCCGGCTTCCGGGTTGTCTATCGCGAAGCCGTTGGAATCCTTCGGCTCGCCGTTGTAGTAGACCGTGTCCTTAAGCCCGCCCGTGCGCGTCACCACCGGCAGGGCGCCGTAGCGCATCGCGATCATCTGGCTGAGGCCGCAGGGCTCGAAGCGCGAAGGCATCACGAAAATATCCGAGCCGCCGTAAATGCGGTGCGCCAGCGCCTCGTCGAAGCCGGACCTGAAAGCCACGCGTTTGGGGTTCTGCAGCGCCAGCGCGCCTAAAGCGTCGGCCAGCCCGGGGTCGCCGGAACCCAGCACCACGAACTGGAGCTTGTCCAGGAACTCCGGAGCCAGCTTCAGCAAAACGTCCAGCCCTTTCTGGTGATCCAGCCGGCTCACCACTCCGGCCAGTATCAGGTCCTTGTTTTCTTCAAGGCCGAGCTCGTTCTGAAGCGCCTTTTTGGCCGCCGCCTTGCCGCGCTGGAAGCTCTTCAGCTCATAGCCGCGCTCCAGAAAGGTGTCGGTGGCCGGGTCCCAGATCTCCTCGTCAATGCCGTTGAGGATGCCGAACAGGTCCGAGGTACGGTGTTTCATCACGCCGTCCAGCCCGTGGCCGAATTCCGGGCGGTACTGTATTTCGCTGGCGTAGGTGGGGCTTACCGTGGTTATCAGGTCCGCAAAGACCAGCGCGGATTTCATGAAGTTGATCCCGCCGTAAAACTCGAGGCGCTCGGGGGTGAAATCCAGCCAGGAGAAGCCGGCCTTAAGCAGGGTCTCCTTGGGGAACATCCCCTGGTAGGCGATATTGTGTATGGTGAACACGGAGGCCGTTTTGGCGTAGAAGGAGTCTATGCGGTAAAGGGTGCGCAGGTAGGCGGGCACCAGGCCGGTCTGCCAGTCGTGGCAGTGTATCACGTCGGGCTTGAAGCCTATGAACTTGGCGCCCTCCAGCACCGCGCGCGAAAAGAAAAGAAACCGCTCGTCGTTATCCTCGTAGTCGCCTCCGGCGGCGCGGTACATGCCGGGCCGGTCGAAATATTTGGGGTTCTCGATAAAATAGACGGCCACCTTGCCCCACTGCACGCGGCTCATGGTGGCGGTCTCGACGCGGTTGCCCACGGGGATCAGGAAGCTGCCGCCCGCGGCCTTAAGCGAGAACGCCCCGCCGCCCACGTTGCGGTAGCGCGGCAGGAAAAGCACCACCTCGGTGTCCTCGGCGCGGGAAAAAACCTGCGCCAGCGCCCCGGTCACGTCGGCCAGCCCGCCGGTCTTGCAGAAAGGAAAAGCTTCGCTCGCGGCAATAAGGATCTTCATGATTTCTGGTCTCCGTGTCTCCGTGGTTTTCTTCCGGCCGAACAGTTATTAAACTTTATATTTCCCGCCCGAATTCAGAATTTCCGCGGCCTCTTCAGGGGCGACCGTATTGATGTAGAAGCCCGTGCCCCACTCGAAGCCGGCCACGCGCGTGAGCTTGGGCGTTATCTCAATGTGCCAGTGGTAATGCCGCGCCTCCGGCTCCTGCACCGGCATGGTGTGCACGATCAGGTTATAGGACAGGTCGGGCAGGGACGCCGAGAGCTTGCCGAGAGCGGTCTTTAGAACCTCAGCCAGCGCCCCGGCCTCGGCCTCCGGGATGTTCTCGAAATGACTCAGATGTTTTTTAGGCAGTATCCAGATCTCAAAAGAGAAGCAGCTGGCGTAGGGCGTGAAGGCCAGGAACGAGGAATTTTCCGCCACCACTCGCTTTTTAAAGGAGAGCTCCTCCGCCGTTATGTCGCAGAAAACGCAGGTGCCGCGCTCCGCATGGTGCCCGGCGGCGCCGTCCAGCTCCTGCGTTACCCGGAGCGGGGCCAGAGGCATGGCTATTATCTGCGAATGCGGATGCAGCAGGCTCGCCCCGGCGTTGCGGCCATGGTTCTTAAAGATCAGCACGTGCTTTATGCGCGGGTCCTTTTTAATTTCTTTGACGCGCAGCATGAAAGTTTTCAGCACGTCGGACACCGCTTCTACGGGCATTTCCTCTAGCGGGCGGCCGTGCTCGGGGGTCTCTATGACCACCTCGTGGAAGCCAAGGGCGTCCATCCGGTCGTAGAGGCCCTCGCGGCTTTTATCGGCGGAGCCTTCGGAAACCAGCGCCGGGTACTTGTTCCCCACCACGCGCAGGCGCCAGCCGCCCCCCGCTCCTGGCAGCGAATAAATAACGGGCGGAGTAAGGGCCTCGTTGCCGGCGCAGAAGGGACAGATATGGCCCTGCGGGCCGCCCCCGGGACGGAACTCATTGGGCCGCCGGCCGCGCTCCGAGGCTATTATAACCCAGCGGCCGAAAACGGGATCTTTACGGATTTCAGGCATAAGAAGACAAAAAAGCTAAAGGCGGACGGCGGAAAGTCATCAAAGCAAAACAAACGCTTATTTATTTTCCTGCGGCTCTTCGGGTCCGGCCTGCTCGGAGACGGCCGCTTCCAAGGCCGGTTCGGGCCGGGCCTCTGCCATTTCGGAAACCGGCGCTTCCTGCGCGGGCTCCGGTTCCGGGGCGGGCCCCTCCTGGGCGGTTACTTCCGCCTGGGCCTCTGTTTCGCCGGAGACCGGCCCGGCGCCTTCGGCGGCATAGGCTTCAACCGGAGAGGGATCGGCCGCGGGCGCGCCTTCCTCGACCGGCTCGGGGATGGACTCCTGCTCGATAAGCTCGATCGCCGTGGATTGGGCGGCGGCGGCCATGTTCTCTATGTTAAAGCTCTCTAGCTTGGGCAGGTCGTCCAGGGAATTAAGGCCGAACTGGCGCAGGAATTCGCTGGTGGTGCCGTAAAGGATGGGGCGGCCTATGCTCTCGCGGCGGCCGACTACGGTAATAAGCCTGCGCTGCGTGAGCGTTTCCAGCGGGCCGATCACTTCCACGCCGCGGATGGCCTCGATCTCGGCGCGGGTCAGCGGCTGCTTATAGGCTATTATGCAGAGCGTTTCCAGCGCGGCCTGCGTAAGGCGCACCGTCATTTTATTCTGATAGAGCTTGCGCACCCACAGGCCGTATTCGGGGCGGGTAGCCAGCTGCCAGCCTCCCGCCACCTGCATCACTTGCAGGGTGCGGCCTTCCTCGTCGTAGCTTTTGCGCAGTTCGAGAAGGGCGCCCTCCAGGCGCTCCTTGTTCTTTATCTCGCAAAGCTGGGCTATGCGGCTCACCGGCAGCGGGGCGTCGGTAATGAACAGCAGGGTTTCAAGCACTTTTTTAAGTTCCGTGTCTTCCATAGGTACCTCTTAACGATAACGAATAGCGAATAGCGAAATAGCGGCCGAGCCTATACGGCGCTTCCGCCCTCTTCGGGCTGAGCGGCGGCGGGCTCTGCCGGCGCGGGGACCAGGGCGGCGGCGGGCGCGGGATAAATGCGCACCTCGGTATAGGCTTCGTCCTGCGAGACCAGGATCTTCCTCTGCTTTACCAGCTCAAGCAGGGCCATGAAACAGGTGATAACTCCCAGGCGCTTGGTCTCGGAGGCGAAGATCTCGTCGAGCAGCAGCCACTCCCGGCCTGCCAGCATCTTCTCTATCTTTTCAACGCGCGACTCTATGGGGAACTGGTCGGCGTCGACCCCGCGGCTGGGCTCGGTCCGCTCGAAAGCGCGCTTCACCGCGTCCATCAGCGCGTGAAAATCCAGGTCAAGATATTTTTCCTCGCTCGAGAAGACCGGCGAGCCGCGGTAGAAGGCGTCCTTGAACCGGGCGAAGCGGCCGTTCATCTCTTTTGAGGCTTCCTTGTAGCGCTGGTACTCCTCCAGCATGGACACCAGCGCGCCGCGCGGGTCGGGGCCGTTCTCGCCCTCGGGCAGCGCGGGCGCGGGCAGCAGCATCTTGGCCTTAACCTGCATCAGCGTGGCCGCCATCACCAAAAATTCGCCCGCCACGTCCAGATTGAGGCTCTTCATCACGTCGAGATACTGCAGGTATTCGGCAGTTATCTGGGAGATAGGGATGTCGTAAATATCAAGGTTGTTCTTCTTGATAAGGTGCATCAGCAGGTCGAGGGGGCCCTCGAAATTCTCCAGGTGTATGTCTATAGCGGTCATAATTTTATATCAGCCCGGAAGCCTTGGAGGCCGCGGCCATTTTCTTCTCGGCCGCCGCGCGGGCCTTCTTACCGCCCTCGGCCAGCACTTCGTCGACGTTAACGGAGGAAGCGAGCGCCTGGCGCCGTCCGCGGAAGGCGCCTATTTCCTTTTCCATCAATTCTATAAGATTTTTCTTGCAGCTGCCGCAGCCGGTGCGGCCCTCGCGGCATTCGGTTACCCGTATCTGCCAGTCCGGGTTGTAAAGCTTGTGGAAGGCGCAGACCATGCAGCCCTCCGGGTGGCCTTTGTCGTCCACCTTTATCTTGAGCGGGTCAGTGTACATCTTCTTGATCTTGGCTTCCAGGCTCTGCGCCTCCTCTCCCAGCGTGATAGTGTTGCCGTAAGATTTGGACATCTTGCGGCCGTCGATGCCGGGCACCACCGGGGAGCTGGTGAACAGCGGCTCCGGCTCGCAGAATACGGGCGAGCCGAAAACATGGTTGAAGCGCCGGGCAATATCGCGGGACAGCTCCAGGTGAGGGAGCTGGTCCTTGCCTATGGGCACGAACTTGGCGTCATAGAGCAGAATGTCGGCCGCCTGCAGCACGGGATAGCCCAGGAAACCCAGGGTGGCCATATCGGAGTGCAGGGCCATTTCGTCCGCGTCGTGGCCATGGGCCTCCGCCAGCTGCTTCGTCACGCCCTCGGCCTTCTTCATCTTGTCTTCCTGGCCCTTGTACTTGGCCTTGTAAAGCTCCTGCAGCTGTTCTTTGAAAGTGGGATTCCTCAGCAGCCAGCTTATGGGCGTCACCATGCCGAGCAGCAGGAACAGTTCGGCGTGGACCTTCACGTCGGACTGCCTGAAGAAAACGCATTTGGCGGGGTCGAGGCCCAGCGCCATCCAGTCCAGCACCATCTCGCGGGTATTGGCGGCTATATTCTCGCTCTTGTCGGCGCCCGTGGTCAGCGCGTGCCAGTCGGCCACGAAAAAATAACATTCATACTTCTCCTGCAGCGCCACCCAGTTCTTCAGCGTGCCCCAGTAATTGCCCAGGTGCAGCCGGCCGGTGGGCCTGGCTCCGGAAACGACCACGGGTTTCCTGTTGTTTTCCATAGTTCAGCCTATATAAATGCCGAATTGCGCCAGCAGATTAAGCGCCAGCGCCAGCGGCGGCACTATCAAAAATTTTATCAGGCCCGAGAAGACCAGGCCCATCACTATATACATCCCGTAGGGGAGGTGCCGCTCGTAAATTTCCAGCCAGCGCCCCTTCAGCAGGCCCAGCGCTATCTGGCTGCCGTCCAGCGGGTATACCGGGAGAAGGTTGAACATGGCCAGCGCCAGGTTGATTATAACCGCGAAACCGGCCATCTTCAGCAGGGTATAGGACAGGTCGTTCCCCAGGAAACCGAACGTCAGCAGCTTGAAGAGCACGGCGGCGACCCCGGCCAGGAAGATGTTGGAAAGCGGGCCGCTTACGGCCACCGCCGCCATATCGGCGCGGGGATTATGCAGCCTGTAGGGATTCACCGGCACCGGCTTGGCCCAGCCGATAGTAGGAATATGCATTAAGGCGCAGGCCACCGGCAGCAGCACAGTGCCGACCGGATCTATATGCGGCAGCGGGTTCAAAGACAGCCGGCCGGAAAGATAAGCGGTATCGTCCCCGCGCCTGTAGGCGGTAAAGCCGTGGGCGAATTCGTGGAAAATGACGGAAAAAAAAAGTACCGGAAGCTGTAAAATCCACTCCATAAGTTGAATAATTATATTAAATATATACCCCGCTGTGGAAAGCAGTCTGCGGCCGCGCGCCCGCGGGCCGGCCGCCTGCCAGTGGAGTCCGGCGCGGAGGGGCAAGGGCGTCCGATATTTTTTTAGTATAATTCCAAGACAGGGGACAAGGCTATACCTATGGAAAAGATCAAAAAACTCATTAAGGAAAGAAAGGCGAAGATCGGCATAGTGGGCCTGGGCTACGTGGGCCTGCCGCTGGCCATGGAATTCGCCAAGGGCGGCTTCGCCGTAACCGGTTTTGAAGTGGACGCGCAGAAAGTGCGCGATATAAAGGACGGCGAATCTTATATCCCCGACGTTCCGTGCGCCGAAGTCGCCGCCATGGCGAAAAAAGGCCTGCTCTCGGCCACGCTGGATTTCTCCGGCCTGAAAAATCAGGACGCGGTCATCATCTGCGTGCCCACCCCGCTGCGCAAGAGCAAGGACCCCGACGTTTCCTATATAGTGGCCTCCGTGCAGGAGACCCGCAAATACCTGCGCCGCGGCCAGCTGATAATCCTGGAAAGCACCACCTATCCCGGCACCACCAAGGAGCTGGTAAAGCCCATGCTGGAGCAGGGCGGCCTGAAGGCCGGCAAGGATTTTTACCTGGCCTTCTCGCCCGAGCGCGTCGATCCGGGCAATAAAAAATACGGCGTAAAGAACACGCCTAAAGTCGTGGGCGGCATTACCCCGGCCTGCACCGCGCTGTCCGGCCTGCTGTACAGGGCCGTCATTGACCAGGTGCTGGAAGTTTCCGGCACGGAAGCGGCCGAGCTGGTGAAGCTGCTTGAGAACACCTTCCGGGCCGTCAACATAGCAATGATAAACGAGATGGCCCTGATGTGCGACAAGCTGGGCCTGGACGTGTGGGAAGTGATAAACGCCGCGGCTTCCAAGCCGTTCGGCTTCATGCCCTTCTACCCCGGCCCCGGCATAGGCGGCCACTGCATACCGCTCGACCCCCATTACCTCGGCTGGAAAATGAAGACGCTCAATTTCGAGCCGCGCTTTATAGAGCTGGCCGGCGCCATAAATTCCGCCATGCCGGACCACGTGGTGACCCGCCTGGGCGAGATATTGAACACCCGCGGCAAGGCGCTGAGCAGGTCCAGGATACTGATGATCGGCATGGCCTACAAGCCGGACATCTCCGATTCGCGCGAGTCGCCGGCCCGCGACGTGCTTACGCTGCTGGAGAAAACCGGCGCGAAGGCGGATTATTACGACCCCTATGTGGCCGAGACGGACCTGGAAGGGGCGGTGCGCCGCTCGAAAAAAGACGCTCTGAAGAAACTTAAGTCCTACGACTGCGTGATGATCGTTACGCCGCATACCTGCATAGACTACGCTGAGATAGTTAAAAAGTCCCGCCTGGTTTTTGACACCAGGAACGCCACAAAAGGCCTCAAAGGAAAAAATCTCTTCCGCCTATGACCGAAACGCAGGACCCGAAACTGCTCTGGTTTAACTTCTTAAAGGTCTTCACCCGCGCGCTGGTGCAGATAAATCTTTATAAGCCCGACCACCCGCAGGTTAAGCAGGCGCTTATCGAGGGCGAGGCGCTGCTGGCGCAGATCTCCGAGACGCTCGGCGGCAGGGATTTTTCGCTCACGCTGGACAATGACAAGCTGCTTGTGAACAGCACGCCGCTGCTTGCTTCGGACAAGCTGCCCAATTCCCTGAAAAACCTGTTCACGAAGTTCCGCATCCAGACCATTACCTTCGCCAAAGGGGCCTCCGGGAACGACCTGCTGGCGCTCTGCCAGGTGCAGGCCTTTAAAGGCGAAGCGAGGAGCTTTTTTAAAGAGCGCGGGATAGAAAAAATAAGCCTTAACGAGGTGGTTTACGCCAAAGTAGACGCGGCCCAGCCGCAGGCCGCTCCCGCCTCAGGCGGACAGGGATCAGCCCCCTCCGCGGCGGCGGGAGCTCAGGCCTCTACGGGAAAAGTAGCGGACACTATTTCCGGACTGGGCCTCGAAACCGCTCTCTCCGCCGTAGTCTCCCTGGCCACCTCCGACGCGGCCGAGCAGCGGCGCATAATGGAGCTCCTCACCGCAAAATTCAAGGAAGAGATGGTGGCTGAGGTAGACAAAGCCGTTGAGGGAGCGCACCGCGAAAAGAAAATAGTGGAGAACGACATGGTGCGCGCCGAATCCGTGATGACCAGCATGGCCGACGGCGTGGTCGTGGTCGACAGGAACGGGACCATCATAATGATGAACCCGCAGGCGGAAGCCATGTCGGGCAGGCCGCTGGCCGAGCTGTCCGGCAAGAAGATAGTGGACCTTTCGCAGCTGGAGAACCAGGTGGTCTCGCTGGCCAAAGAGATCAAATCCGGGAACACGGCCGATATTTCGAATGAAATTTCCAAGACCGGCTCGGCGGAGCTGGCTGAAACCGTAAAAAAAGCCACCACTATAATCCAGAACGAGGACGGAAAGATAGTCGGCTCCATGTCCATCCCCACGGACGCCGCCAAGCTGAAACAGGTGGAGCAGCTGCAGCAGGAATTCATCGCCAATATGACCCACGAGCTGCGCTCCCCGCTGACCGCGATAAAAGCGGCCCTGGAAATACTCAGCCGCGATACCTCCACCGAAGAAACCCCCGGCCAGGGGATCCTCAACACGGCCATCCGCAACACCGAGCGCCTCAACTCCATAATAACGGACATTCTCGACTTTTCAAAACTGCAGTCCGGCAAACTTATCTTTCACAAAGAGAGCACTTCCGCGGAGGAAGCGGCCAGGGAGGCCGCCGACTCGATGAAGGCCTGGACCACCTCGAAAGGCGTAAACCTTACCGTCAAGATAGGGCAGGGCATGCCTTTTATCTACGCCGACCGGCGCCGCACCGTGCAGGTCCTGATAAACCTTATTTCAAACTCCATTAAATTCACGCCCCAGGGCGGCTCGATAGAGCTCTCGGCGGAAGCCGGCAGGGACGCGCAGAGCGGTTTTGTCTTCTTCTCGGTCAAAGACACCGGCTGCGGCATAAAGAAAGAGGACCAGGGCAAGATCTTTGAAAAGTTCGTGCAGGTAGCCTCCGGAGAAAAAGTGGGCGGGACCGGGCTGGGCCTTTCTATCACCAAGGCCATGGTCATAATGCAGGGCGGCAGGCTCACGCTGGAAAGCGAGCCGGGCCGCGGCTCCACTTTCCGGGTGGGCATGCCGGTTTACAGGGGCCAGGCGGAGCAGTCCGTCTTTGAGCAGGTGCCCGAGCTGAAACCGGAGGAAAAGTCCTGGTGGAAGAAACTCATGGGGAAATAGCGGAGAAAAAACCTTCGGTATTGTTATCCCCTCCCTATAAATTATAAAATAACCTTTCAGTCGTTTCCCTTCGCCAGCGGTTTGCGCCCGTATCTCAACGGATAGAGTCCCAGCCTGCGAAGCTGGTTGTCCTGGTTCGATTCCAGGCGGGCGCACCAAATTTTAACCTGCCATTATGTCTGAGCCTAAAGAAGAAAATAAAAAAGAATCCGCCACCGGCCGCTACGTCTACGACAAGAAGCTCGGCAAGGTGGTCAAAATTTCCGACGATATCCCCGGCCTTAAAAAGGGCGGGTCGCCGGAGGGCGGAACCTGCCCCATGAATCCGGGCGGGCATACCTGCGGCGGGGGCTGCGGCTGCGGCGGATAACCGGCCGGCGGTTCAGAAGCCGTAGAGTTTGCGAGCTGATAACTCCCAAACTCTTTATTTTTTTAAGGGGGACGCATGGAACAGAAATTCCTTGAGCTCAAAAAGAAACTTTCCGAGGTGGCCGCCGTAAATTCCGCCGCCGCGGTCCTCGGCTGGGACCAGCAGGTCTATATGCCGGCCGGCGGAGCCGAAGCCAGGGCCGCCTCCGTCTCGGCCCTCGAAGAGATCGCCCACGTAAAATTCACCTCGGACGAAACCGGCAGGCTCATCTCCGAAACCTACGGCTGGGCCCAGGGCCTGGGCGAGGATTCTTTCGAGGCCTCCTTCCTGCGCGCCGCCCGGCGCGATTATGACAGGGCCATAAAGCTTCCGGCCGAGTTCGTCGGGGAATTTTCCCGCGCCACTTCCGCCACTATCAACGCCTGGACCGGGGCGCGCGCCGCTTCCGACTTCGCGGCTTTCGCCCCCCACCTGCAGAAAATACTGGACCTGAACCTGCGCAAGGCGGAGATATTCGGGTACAAAGCCTCGCCTTACGACGCGCTTTTGGACCTTTACGAGCCCGGCGCCACTAAAGCCGCGCTTGAGCCGATATTCAAAAAACTGGCCGACGGCCTTAAGCCCGTGATAAGGGAAATAAACGCCCGCGCCGGCTCCGTCTCCAATGAGCTAGTCAAGGGCGACTTCGACGAGAACACCCAGCTGGCCCTGGTGAACGAGGTGGTGGGGGCGCTCGGCTACGATTTCAACCGCGGCCGCCAGGACCGCTCCGCCCACCCTTTTACCACCGATTTTTCGGTGAACGATGTGCGAATAACCACCCGCACCCACCGGGATTATTTACCGGCGGCCATCTACGGCTCCATCCACGAATGCGGCCACGCCCTCTACGGCCAGGGCACGCCCAAGAACTTCGAATTCACCCCGCTGGCCGGCGGCGCCTCGCTCGGCATGCACGAATCGCAGTCCCGCTTCTGGGAGAATATCGTGGGCCGCTCCCTCCCGTTCTGCCGCTGGCTGCTGCCGCTGCTGCGCAAACACTTCCCCGGCAAGTTCGACAAGGTCGGCGCCGAGGAGCTTTACTCGGCCGTCAACCGCTCCGCGCCGTCCATGATCCGCGTGGAGTCGGACGAGGCGAACTACAACCTGCACATCCTGCTCCGCTTCGAAATAGAGACCGCCCTGCTGGAAGGCCGCCTTAAGGTGGCCGACGCCCCCGAATTCTGGAACGCCAGGATGCGGGAATATTTCGGCATAACTCCGGCCAAAGCCTCCGAAGGCATACTGCAGGACATCCACTGGTCCCTGGGCGCAATAGGCTATTTCCCCACCTATACTCTGGGCAACCTTATCTCCGCCCAGCTGGCGGAGAAGCTCAACACGGATCTGCCCGGCTGGAAAGAGCTGCCTGAGCGCGGAGATTTCGCCCCCATACTGAACTGGCTGCGCAAACACATCCACTCCCAGGGCCGCAAATATCTGCCCGAGCAGCTGCTTAAGCGCGAGCTGGGCGAAGGCATCCGCGTCGAGCCCTTCCTGAACTACATTCAGGACAAATACTCGAAGCTCTACGGGTTTTAGAAATATGCTGAAGCTGGAAAAAGCTATCTTCTCCCGGCATGACCCGAAAGTGCTGGCGGCCCTGCGCTCCGCCACCGTCGGCATAGCCGGCGCCGGCGGCCTTGGCTCCAATATAGCCATCGCGCTGGCGCGCGCCGGAGCGGGCAGCCTTATCCTGGCCGACTTCGACAGGATCGAGCCCTCCAACCTCAACCGCCAGCAGTACACCGTAAAGCAGATAGGCCTGCGCAAAGTAAAAGCCCTGCGGGCCAATCTTAAGCTTATCGCCCCGTTCACCAGGTGCAAAGCCCACGACATAAAGGTGAAGCCCTCCAACGTGGACAGGCTCTTCGGCGCGGCCGATCTCCTTATCGAGGCTTTTGATAAAGCGGAAGAAAAAGGCATGCTGATAAACTCCTGGCTGCAGCTGCACCCGGACAAACCCGTCATAGCGGCCTCGGGCCTGGCCGGCTACGGCGGAAATTCCAGGCTGCACACCCGGCGCATGGGAAACCTTTACATCTGCGGCGACGGCGAAAGCCAGTGCCCGCCCGGCATAAGCCCCATGGCCCCCCGCGTCGCCATAGTAGCCAATATGCAGGCGAATTTAGCCGTCGAGCTGTTGATGAAACTGAAGCGGAGGAAAAAGAATGTTTAAGACCAACGAGTATTTTGACGGCAAAGTAAAATCCATAGCCTTCGCCGCCGGCGCCGGCCCCGCCACCGTGGGAGTAATGGCTCCCGGCGAATATGAATTCGGTACCGGCAAGAAAGAAATTATGACCGTGGTCAGCGGCAAACTCACGGTAATGCTGCCCGGAGAAACCGCCTGGCGGGACTTTCTTAAAGGCTCCTCCTTCACCGTGGCCCCCGACTCGAAATTTCAGCTTAAAGTGGCCGAAGACACCGCCTATCTCTGCCTCTACGTGGATTAAGCTGAAGCGGAGCAAGGGCTGAAAGCCATCAGAAAAAACCCCGGAGGCCCGGGGTTTTTTCTGTTCCTGCTATTAAATCGCGGCTTACAGGATATTCATCACTTCTTTAAGCTGCCCCCCCGGCTTCAGGCTTCCCGACCTGTATGCCATCACTTCTCTTCTTGTCTGGTTGAAGAAATACTTTAGATGGACCAGCGTGCCGAAACGGTCCGACAGCTCGAGGGCCGTGATAATAAACCCCGCTTTGAGCTTCGGGATGATGATGGAATTATTAGTGACTATATGCCGGGAAAGAACAACCTGAAAACCCAGGCCTTTTGCCCTCTTTAGAACTTCCGCCATCAATGCCGTGTAGATCCCTTTTCTCCGGAATCCGGGAAGGACCGCGCTGTTCCGCATGTAGAAGGTTTCATGGTCGCATTGATCCCCCCCGAACCAGCCGCAAAATTGTTTTCCCTTGAAAACCCCGATGCTGATATTCAGCAGGCGGGAGGTGTTCTTCCTGAGGTCCCGGACGCGCGCTTTCTCCTCCTCGGAAAGAATTTTTTCAAGGTCCAGATTCGTGCTTTGCTCATTAAAGACCTTAGGCCCCCATTCATCCCAGTGTCCCCGGAACTCCTCGCGGGTAAGATCGGCGAACCTGAATCCCGAAGGCAATTTATTATCCATTTGAGGAACCTCCCGCGTCAGGACTTGGGCCGCCAAAAGAGTTACGCGGGCCTGTCCTTACCGGTATAATATCAAAATCGGCGGGATATTTTTTGCGGCCCCGGGATTTTACTATAATAACGCTATGACCATTTCCTCAAAATTCATTACGCTGTGCATAGGCTTTCTTCTGGCCGCCCCGGCGGGCGCGGTCGTTTCGCCCGAGGGTTTGAGGCAGACCGCGGAGGCCGGCCTGGAGCAGGCTCTTCAGGACGGGGCGCTTGAAACCGCGCCCCTCCCCCCCGCGGCGGCCGCCGGACAGCCGGCCGCTTTGTCCGGGCCGGAAGTCTGCTATAACGCCGCAAGCCCGCTCACGCAGTACCCGCCCCTCCTCTGCGCCGGCGCCGATTCCGCCGCGCCGGCCGCTTGTTTTTCCGCCGCCAAGGATCTGACCGGCTATCCCGCCATGCTTTGTTCCGGCGCTGTCTCGAACGCTCCCGTTGATTGCTTCAGGGCGGCTAAGGACCTTACCCGCTTCCCGGCCCTGCTCTGCGCTGGTGCGCGCGATTCCGCCGCGCCGGCCGCCTGCTTCAAAGCGGCTAAAGATGTAACGGACTATCCGGCCCTGCTTTGTCTGGGAGCGCCCTCCAACGCCCCGCTGGACTGTTTCAGGGCGGCCAAGGACCTCACGAAATATCCGGCGCTTCTCTGCGCCAAAGCCTCCTCCGGCGCCCCGGTAGATTGCTTCACAGCCGCCAAGGGTTTGACCGACTACCCGGCGCTTCTATGCTCCGGGGCGGCTTCGCTCGCCCCGGTGGAATGCTTCAAAGCCGCCAAGGGTTTGTCCGACTATCCGGCGCTTTTGTGTTCCGGCGCGACCTCCAACGCTCCGGTGGCCTGTCTTAACGAGGTCAAAGGGCTGACAAAGAACCCGGACCTGCTCTGCTCGCCTAACGGCGTTCTTAAGGGCGTCACGCACCACAATATCGACCCGTCCTACAGGTACCCGTACCCGTTCCCGTTTCCGGCTCCGTATCCGTTCTGGTTCCCGTTCCCGGACCCCAACCTTGATCCCAGCCAGCCTCCCCCTCAGCCTTCAACCCAGGGGAAAGCGGCGGACGAGAAGCTGGTTCCCTGACCCGGCCGCGCAAAAGCAGCCGCTGACAGGAATGAAAGACCCCGACAACTCTTTGTCGGGGTCTTCTTTTAGATGAAAAAGGGCAGACACCTGTATTTTCTATTTGGAGCGGTTTACGATATTATCCGCCGGAATATAGCGGGGAGATCGCCACGCGGTCGCCGTTTTCAAGGGCCTCGCCGGGAGCGGCGGCCTTCCCGTTGCGCGTGATTATGGTGGTCCGCTTTTTGTCTATCTTCAGGTAAGACGAGAGCTCGCCGACTGTCGTGACCCCGTGGAGCGCCAGTACTTTTTCGCTGAACCCGGCCTCGTAAATGAGCGGGCCGATAAGCTTTACCGTAACCTTCATCAGTGTTTACCGCCTTTAAGCATTTCCAGGGAATGCGGAATGAGGTCAAGGACGGCCTCGAGGGATTCTTTTACCGCTTTGGGGCTGCCCGGCAGATTAATGATGATGGTGTTTTTGCGGATGCCGCAGATTCCGCGCGAGAGCGCCGCTTTTTTGGTTTTTTTGAGGCCTTCAGAGCGCATTAATTCAGGTAAACCAGGGATAACTTTTTCTATCGCCTGGCTGGTGGCTTCCGGGGTGACGTCGCGGCCGCTGAAGCCTGTGCCGCCGGTGGTTATGACCACGTTCACTTTGAGCGTATCGCAGTAATGCAGCAGTTTTTCTTTTATGGCCGTAATTTCGTCCGGGACTATATCGTAAGCCGCGGTGCGGCCGCCGATGGTTTTTATCATTTCGGAGACCAGTTTGCCGCTTGCGTCTTCCGACTCGCCCGCCGAGCAGCGGTCGCTGCAGGTCAATACCGCTATTTCAATAGGGTTCAATGGGGTCTCCCACGGCTATTTCGCCGCCTTCCAGGACTTCGCCGAAGATGCCTTCGCGGGGCATTATGCAGTCGCCTACCTGGTGGTAGATGGCGCAATGTTTGTGGCACTCTTTTCCAATTTTAGAAATTTGCAGCACGGCTGTTCTGCCGATGCGAAGTTTATCTCCGAGCTTCAGGGCGGCGAGATCTATGCCTTCGGTGGTGATGTTTTCGGCGTAGCTGCCGGGGCGTATCCGGACGGCGGCTTTCCTGGCTTTGGCGGTTTCTATCTGGCCGCGGACGCTTTCCATGGGGAGGAGGCTGACCTGGCGCAGCTCGGTGCCGGCGTGGGCGTCGTCTTTTATGCCGTGGTGCTTTACCAGCACGGCTTTAAGGGCCTGCTCTTTAGGTACGCCCTTGGCCGCGCTGAAATTTATAGAAAATATTTTTCCCATAGTTCCGAACTTAAGAGCCGCGAGATGCGAAGTCGGGGCCTGGCGAGGGTATGGGCCCGTCGGGCACGCTATCGGCCACACCGTGGCCGCGCTCCCGCAAGAAAGTGGCCGAAGCGGCCACGCGGTCTTTCCGGCGCTTACGCAAGCCTCGCCCTGCGCGAGGGCCCGCCGCACCCATACCCTCGCCACCCCTCCGTAAAACAAAAGATGATCAGTTAACTTTAGTTTACTGTTTTTTACCTTTCCGCAAATACAGTCCGCTTTTGCCGCCTGATTTTTCGAGCAGAAAGACTTCGCTTATTTCCAGGTCCTGGGCGAACATTTTGCACATGTCGTAGATCGTGAGGGCGGCGACGGAGGCGGCTAGCAGGGCTTCCATTTCCACGCCGGTCTTGCCGGTGCAGCGGGCTTCGGTGTTTATGAGCACGCCGCTTTTGTCAGTTTTAAATTCTACTCCTACGTAATTAAGCGGGAGGTTATGGCAGAGGGGCAGCAGGCCGGCGGTGTTCTTGGCGGCGAGTATGCCGGCGAAGCGCGCGGCTTCCAGGACATTGCCTTTGGGGATCTTATTGGCTCCGATAAGCCCGACGATCACGGGATTCAGCTTAATGTAAGCCTGTGCCTTTGCTATTCTTTTTGTGTCTTTTTTCGCGCCTACATCGATCATAAATTCCTTGGATTCCCTGACTCCCGATTCCCGATCCTTACCCACCGATGCTGCTCATTTCTATATGGCCGGCGGAGGCGGAGTCTTTCTTATAATTAGATTTTACTAAAAATATCTTTTTAATATAGTCGGCAAGGGCGGCTTCGTCCGCTCCGGCCCGCAGGAGGTCGCGCAGGCTGTGGGTGGCCGGGGAGAACAGGCAGGGGTAGACTTTGCCGGTGCAGTCCATGCGGATGCGGTTGCAGGCGCCGCAGAAATAATCGCTGCGGCCGCTTATGAAGCCTATTTTTCCTTTTGCGCCGGCCAGCTTATAGATGCGGGCCGGGCCGTCGCCGGGACCGGCCGGGAGCTGCTCCAGCGGGCCGAGGACGTCTTCTATTTTCTTTTTCGTCTCGGCGGTAGTGACCAGCGCGTCTTTGAGCCTGGCCGACCTCTTGTTGGTCGGGAAAAATTCTATATAGCGCACTGTTAGCGGGTAGTCCGCGGACAGCCTGGCGAAATCAGCCGTTTCAGCGTCGTTTATCCCCTTCATTATTATCACGTTCAGTTTAACCTGGCTGAAACCGGCGGAGAGGGACTTCATTATTCCGTCCCGGACTTTATCCAGCCCGTCGTGGCCGGTTATCTCCCTGAAGGTTTTCGGGGAAAGCGTATCCAGGCTGATATTCACCCGGTCGAGCCCCGCCTCGCGCAGGCCGCCGGCCAGTTCGCCGAGCAGCAGGCCGTTGGTGGTCAGGGCCAGCTCCTGCAGGCCGGGGATGGCCCTTATCATGCGAACCAGCTCCAGCACGTTCTTTTTTATCAGCGGCTCGCCGCCGGTAAGCCGTATCTTTTTTACCCCCGCGCGGACGAACGCCGCGGCGGCGCGGGTCAGCTCCTCATGGCGGAGCAGCTCCGCGTGCGACAGAAAGCCGTCTTTTTCCAGCGGCGTGCAGTAGATGCAGTTGAGATTGCACCTGTCCGTCAGGGAAAGTCTTAGATATTCTACTGCCATGAGATGAACCTGGCCTTTTCGCCCTTCTTCACGGAGCCGCCCTCTTTTACCATGGTGAAGCCGCCGGCCGCGGCCAGCGCCAGGATATCGGCCGAGCCGTTGTTGGAAATTTCGGACAGAGAATATTCCGTCTCCCTCCGCACCGCGGAAAGCACCAGAGCCCGGCGGGGCGTCTTCGGCTCGAAGTTAGCGGCGCAAGTGCCGGCCCTGAATTCCGGCGCGTAGTCCGGGCGGCAGGCCAGTTTGCGTATGGCGGGCCGGATGTAAGCGAGATACGCCATGAAATTCGCCACCGGGTTGCCGGGTATGCCGAAAACCAGGGTCCGGCCTTTCACCCCGAAGTACATCGGCTTGCCGGGCCGCACCCGCACCTTATGGAAAATGCATTTAACTCCCAGGCTCTTCAGCACGCCGGGCACCAGGTCGAAATCGCCCATGGACACGCCGCCGGAGATAAGCACTATGTCGGCCTTGAGAGCTTTCGCGAACGCCGCTTTCAGGCTCCGGGCGCTGTCGCGGACGATCACGGGCGCGGCAGATATGCCATCGCTCTTCAGCATGGCGGAAAGCATGGGACCGTTGCTGTTGTAAATGCAGCTCCTGCCGAGCTTCTCGCCGGGCGGAACCAGCTCCCCACCGGTATTGATCAGCGCGACTTTCGGCAGGCCTCCGGTTTTAACATGGCTGCGTCCGACGGCGGCCAGCGCGGCTATATGAGAGACGGAGATAACGGTACCGCGCGCCAGGATCAAACGCCCCTTCCTGATATCCTCGCCGCGCAGGCAGATGTTCGCGCCCCTCCCGGCGTTTTTTGAAAATTTCACGAACCCGTCGCTCTCCGAGCTGTCCTCCACCATGATCACGCTGTCCGCGTACGGCGGCACCGGCGCGCCGGTCATGATCTTGACGCATTCCCCGGCCCCTGCTTTTACTTCAAAAGTATCGCCGGCCTGTATCAAACCGACATTCCGCAAAGGCAGGCCCTTTTCAACTTCCGCTGACCTTACCGCGTAGCCGTCCACGCCAGACTTATTGAAGGGCGGCATATCTATGCCGGAGCGGATATCCTCCAGCAACACCCGGCCCGCCGCATCTTCTATTCGCGTCATCGCCGCAGGCAGCGGCTTAGCGTTACTGAAAACGGCGGTCATAGCTTCTTCGAAAGTTATCATAGCGGGCTATCTCCTTATCAAATGCGCGGCCGTCGCCTTAAAAGAGGCGTACACCTCGTCGCCGGGCTTAAGCCCCATGTTATCAAGGGACTGCTTCGTCACTGCGGCTATCAGGTTAAATCCGCAGTCTATGGCAAGCCTGTATTCAAGCCGCCACGGCTCCGCGGAAATTATCCTGCCCCTGAAATGGTTGCGCACGCTGTTCGCTTCAGGCGCCCTGGAAACCGCTACAGCTTCCGGCCTGACGCAGACCAGGACCTTATCCCCGATATCGCAGGCGGACACTACTTCCAGCGTGCCGCCGCCCGCGAGCACTGAACAAAGATTATCACTTTTGGCGGTGACTTCGCCGCTCAAGATGGTTTCGACGCCGACGAAGTCCGCCACTTCTTTTGAAGCCGGCCGCGAGAAGATCTCCTGCGGCCCGCCGCGCTGAAGCAGACGTCCCTCCTTCAGCACCGCAATTACATCGGCCAGCGCCAGCGCCTCTTCCTGGTCCTGGGTCACCAGCACCACCGTCGTTTTGGCCGCCCTGGTTATCCCGCCCAGGTCGCGGATTATAGTCTCTTTAACGCGCGCGTCCAGGCTCGAGAACGGCTCGTCCAGCAGCACCAGCCGCGGCCGGGTGACGAAAGCCCTGGCCAGGGACACGCGGTGCCGCTCTCCCTGCGAGAGCTGGTTCGCGTTGCGGTCCCGCAGGTGAGCTATCTTGAAAATTTCGAGCATCTCCGCCGTCCGCCCGGCATCGCGCTCGCCCCTGAACTTAAGCGGCAGCGCCACGTTGTTGTACACCGTATCGTTCACCAGGTACGGGCGCGAAAACAGGTAGGACATCGCGCGGCGCAGCTCCGTCCTGTCGGACGGGGCGAGGGCGTTCCGGCCGGCTATCTCGAGCGCGCCGGGCTTCGCCTCCTGCAGCAGCGCCAGGATATTAAGCAGGGTCGTTTTGCCCGCCCCGTTGGGCCCGATCACGGCGAACACCTCGCCCTCTCCTACGTCAAGGGAATCTATGTTCAGGGCGAACCCGGAATGGAGGCGGAAATCGAGATTCCTCAGCTTTATCATTCGGCGCGCGCCTTTTGCTGCTGTATAAAGGTCAGCGCCACGTTAATAAGAAAAGTGAGCCCCAGCAGTATGAGGCCCAGTGCGATAGCGCTGTCGAAATTCCCCATGTGGGTCTCCATCACCGTGGCGGTAGTCAGCACCCGCGTCTGGTGCCGGATGTTCCCGCCGACTATCATCACCGCGCCGACTTCGGAGATCACGCTGCCGAAGCCGGCGATCACCGCGGCGAGGATGGAAAGCTTCACTTCTCTGAGACAGACCCACAGCGCCTGCCACTGCCCGGCGCCCAGCGTGAGCATCTGGAGGTAAAATTTCCGGTCGAGGCTCTGCATGGCTGACAGCGACAGGCCGGTGATGACGGGAGTGGCTATTATCACCTGGGCCAGCACCATGCCCGCCGGAGTATACAGCCAGCCCAGGAAACCCAGCGGGCCGTTCCGGGAGAGGAAAAGCATTGCCAGCAGCCCCACCACCACCGGCGGCAGGCCCATGCCCGTATTGACCAGGGAGATGACTATTTTCTTGAGCGGGAACTTTTTTATAGCGATTAGGCCGCCTAGCGGCACGCCTATGACCACCGACACCGCGGTGGCGAAAACGGAAACGGCCAGAGAAAGCTTAACAATGGAATAAACTTCCGCGTCCCCGCTGAATAGCAGGGACAGCCCTTTAAGAAAACCGCTGAATATAAATTCCATCCGTTTTTACACCTTCCGCAAAGCGGGGTTTTGCTAACCCGGCCCCCGCAGCTGCCGGCAAACAACGACCTTAGTTACTTCGCGGGGTAATCGTAGGTGAACAGGGGCTTGCCGTATTTTTCCACGCCGTATTTCGCTACCAGCTTCTTCGTCTTTTTTGAAAGCAGGAAGTCGAAGAACGCCCGCGCCCCTTCCGCGTTGACCTTCGGGAATTTTTCCGTATTAACCAGTATCACGCTGTAGCGGTTCAGCAGCGCCTCGTCGTTCTCGCAAAGGATCTGCAGGGCGACGCTTTTTTTCAGCGAGAGGAAGCTGGATCTGTCGGCGAGGAGATAAGCCTCCTTCTCGTTCGCCATCATCACCGTGGCGGCCATACCCTGCCCCGACTCTATATATTTGTCCGCTGCGGGCTTAGCCTTCGCGGCCTCCCAGAGTTTCAGCTCTTTCTTATTCGTCCCGGATTTGTCGCCCCGGGAAACGAAAAGCGCGCCGGCAGCTGCTATCTTCGCGAAGGCGTCGGCCGCTTTCTTTTCGCCCTTTATTTTAGCCGGGTCTGAAGCGGGCCCGAGGACCACAAAATCGTTATGCATGAACGTGGTCCTTTCTTTGCCGTAGCCTTCCTCGATGAACTGTTTTTCGTCGTCGGGGCTGTGCACCAGGAGAAGGTCCGCCTCGCCCGTTCTGCCGAGCTGCATGGCCTGCCCGGAGCCTGCGGCGACGGACTTCACCACATATTCCCCGCTTTTCTGGAATGCGGCTATCAGCACGTCCAGCAGGCCCGTGTCCTGCACGCTGGTAGTGGTGGCCAGTATTATGGTCTTGTTCTTTACCGGCTTCGCGTCCGGCCGGCTGTCGCCGCAGAAACCCGGCGCGGCCAAAGCGGCCAGGCATAGGCCCGCTATTGTCTTTTTTAACATATTGTATTTCTCCCTAAAATTTCCGCTTTAAATTTTCAGGCTGACCTGAAAGTACATCCAGTCCGCGTCCGAGCGCGTGCCGGTATCCTTTACATAAGGACCGGTAAAGAAATGCGCGTAGCCGCCGTCCACTACGGCCCCGCCGCCCAGGTCGCATTTCGCCAGCAGGGAGACTTCCTGTCCGACATAAGCCCCGGCGCTTGCGGTGGCCGGGAGGGTGCGCAGTTTCTTGCCGGCGGAATCATACCAGGAATCCCTGACATTGGCCAGCCAGAAGTAATTGGTTCCCGCCGTCAGCTTCAGCTCTTTCACCGGCTTAACGGAAAGCTCCAGCGCGGCTTCCTTCATGTTCTGCCAGCGGAACAGGTCCATAAGTCCGTAAGGGTCGTGCGTCGTCTGGTAAAGCGGCACGAAGGTGTTGTTCACGGAATCCGAAGCCTTCTTATCGCCGCTGGCATAGTTTAAGGCGGCCGCCGCCCTGGGAGCCCAGGCGCTCTTGAACTCGCGGCTCAGGTCCATATGGAAGGCTGAAGCATAAACGCTTTTACGCTTGTCTCTGCCGAACTCATAAGGCAGTTCCAGGTCGCATATCACCTCGCCGGGCAGGGTGAACTGCCCGCGGGCTCCGACCGTGCGCCTGTTCAGCGTTGACATATTGGAGCTGTCCGAGTTGGACAGGAAATAGCCCTCCACCAGCGGGGCCTCCTTGCTTTTCCGATAACTCAGGTAGGCGCCGGCCAGGATGTCGTGGCGGTTGGGGTCGTTCCAGCCGTTCTCGTCATAGGAAACGCGCGCGCCATAAAAAGCGTCCGCCGAAAGCCCGCCGGTTTTATACTTCAGCACGGCCGCGTCGAAATGATTGATCCGGTTGGCCCAGACCGCCGCCCAGACCATACGCCCCTGCCCGTATTTCAGCTCCTGTCTGCCCACTTTAAGCTCGAGAGCCTGTCCGAGGACCTTTCCCTTCACCGCGGCGTAGGCCTGATGCAGGTCGGCGGCGTCTTCCTGTGCCGCCTTCGGCAGGCTGTAATTAGCCAATCGCAGGTCCATTCCCTCCGCAAACAGCTCGTATCTGCCCGGCAGTTCGGCTTTGGCGGAGAGCTTCAGCCGCTGGTAGATGGCCCCGCCCCTGTCGTCCGCCGCACTTTTAAAGTCGAAGTTGTCCCTGCTCTCTACCCGCACCCGCTCGTCGGCTCCGAAGCCCAGCTTCCAGCCGGCCGGCGCGGCGTCCTGCGCCGCCAGGTTAATGGCAAGGAACTGCAGGCATATCAGCGCTGCTAATGGTACTTTTTTCATTATTTCCTCCAGAATATTTACTAAATTTTTATCAGTTCTATTTTGGCCATGGAGCTCACGTTGCGGTCCACGAAGAAATCCGCGGCGGAGTAGAGCGCGAAGCGGCCGCCCTCATCCTGTCCCCTGTCCGTCACCAGGAAATCGGCATTATCACCCCGGTTGACGAACTCGGACAGGCTGAAAGCGGCGCGGTAAGCGTCCCCGGCCGAAATTATCACAAGCGTTGAACCGGAATCCTGCGGGGCTATGCCGGCTGTTTTAGCGAGAATTTCCTTAAAAACAAACCCCTCCGCGGTTTTCACGCCCTTGAAGCCGGTGCCATGGCCGTAACCGGAGGAGATGTATTCCCGTTTCTCTGCCAGTTTCGCGGGCTCCTTTACGACCGTGATCTTTTCCCCTGCAACGATCCTGAATTCCGGGGAGTAAGCGGCGGCGTGTTTTTCACCGGGATAGGCACCCGGCGCGGACCTGACCGTTATCTTCACGGGGTTGGCTATAAAGCGGGTGTTGTACAGGTCGTCGGAACAGACCAGGCGCGGCTCCTCGGGCAGGGGCCAGTCCTTTTTCCTGCCAGTAGTAACGGAGCGCGCGCTCCTGTAGATCAGCGCGTTGAAGTTGTTGCGGGCATAGTAGATCTCGCCCCAGCTGAACACGGCCTTCTCTCCCTTGTCGTTCTCCACCACTACGTAAAGATCGACTTCCGGTTTAAAATCCCCGCCGGCCTTTTTTACGATCTTTGAATTAAGGATGTCGTAGAGCGAATAGCCGGAAAAGAAGTAGGAGCCTTTGAATTGCGGCCTGCCTTCGGCAAAAGCCAGCTCTTTCACGGCCAGCTCACGGACGGGGAGCGAGGCCAACTCCACCGGGCCCGGGTTCTCAACCTCGCCTCCCACGAAAACGGCCTTAAGCGCGTATTCCTTTGCCGACCCCCGCTCGAAGAAACTGTTTACGGCCGGACCGGCCTCCTGCGGGGCCGCCGCGATTGCACTTTCGGCACGCGGCCCACCGGGAACAGAAAGCAGAAGACCTGCACTCAGCAGAATAATATTTTTCATAAAGCCTCTTGTTGTTGCGACTATCTCCCTCGGCTCCGGACTATCACACGAACCGCCCGGTGATTACTGCACTTTAAAATTTACCAGTAAGCGAAACCGTTATCAGCCTGTCGGTGGCCAGATCGGTCAGGCTTTCCAGATGGAGTTCGGTAAACAGGTTATCCACATTAACCGAAACCGTAAAATTCTCGCCCAACTTTCGCTCAACTCCCGCAGAGAAGGTGTAACAGGCGCCTTTGCTCGTTCGCCTTCGGATTTTCTCGCCGCGTTTAAATGATACACAATTTGATTTTATTAGTATAATTCATAGTATTCATAACTTGTATGAATTATTGTATTACCATGCCGGAAGCAGCGGGAGGATCATGAATCTGGATTTATACCAGCTGCGGACATTTTTCACGGTGGCGCAGACGCTTAATTTCACGGAGGCGTCAAAGAGACTGTATGTCACCCAGTCCGCAGTAAGCCACGCGATAAAGAAACTTGAGAGGAGTACCGGTCAGGAACTGTTCAAGAAGAACGGGAACAGATTTTCACTTACGGAGATCGGACTGATACTGTACAGAACCTGCGAAACCGTTTTCTACGAGCTGGAGAAAGCCGAAGAGTTGATAGCCGGGAACAAGAACAAAAGCGCCGGCGTCATCCGCCTGGGCGCCACCGTGGAGTTCGGGACCACGCTGCTGGTGAAATATCTGAAAGGGTTTATCAACAAAAACCCCGGCATACACATGGATTTCCTGTTCAAGCACGACCTTTTAAAGCCGCTGCTGAACGACGAACTCGATATCATCATCGACTGCAAGGATCATAAGGTGGACGGCATAGAGAAGAAGCCGCTGTTCAGGGAAGAGTACGTGGTAATAGCGTCAAAAGAGTTTATAAGCGCCAACAAATTAAGGGAGCCCTCCGGCTTAGCCCGCTGCAATGTCCTGTCGCTGGATAAAGGCGGGCAGTGGTGGGGCAACTTTTTAAACTCTCTTCCCGTCGACAGGAGGCCGGAATTCAAGTCTATCACCGAAATCAATCATGTCCGGGGCATAATAAACGCGGCGATAGAATCGCTGGGCGCGGGCTTCGTGCCGAAATACTGCGTCTTTAAGGAGCTGAAGGCCGGAGCGCTGAAGAATGTTTTTCCCCGGCTAGAGCTGCTGGAAGACCACTTCTCCATCTATCAGAAGACAAAAAGGTCGGGGCTTGAACGGCACCGCCGCCTGATAGAATATCTTGCCCGCATTAAAACCGCCCATCTCCTCCGGCCGCAATAACAAGGCTTCTGGCAGCCCGCGTTTTATTTGATAATATTTAGGGAGCGCGGCCTTCGGCGCGCGCGACAGGGGAGGCGGCAATGACCACGGAATTGAACATACCCAGGCCCGAAAACGAGCCGGCGCTGAATTACGCGCCCGGCAGCGCGGAGCGCGAAGAGCTGCTGAAAAAGCTGGAGGAATTAAAAGGCCTGGCCGCGGACATCCCACTTATGATCGGCGGCAAAGAAGTGCGCACCGGAAAAACCGCCCCGATAATTATCCCGCACGATAATAAAAGAACTTTAGGGGTCTTTCACAAGGCGGGCGCCGCTGAAGTGCAGCTGGCCATAGACGCCGCCAACGCGGCCAGGGCCGGCTGGGCGCGCACTCCCTGGCGGGAGCGGGCCGCGGTATTCCAAAAAGCGGCGGAGCTGCTGGCCGGGCCCTGGCGCTCTACGCTGGTGGCCGCCACCATGCTGGGCCAGTCCAAAACCCCGCACCAGGCCGAAACCGACGCGGCCTGCGAACTGGCGGACCACTACCGTTTCAACCCCTACTATCTGGACCGGCTTTACGCGCAGCAGCCGCCCTCCCCGGCCGGGGAAAAGAACAGCCTGGAATACAGGCCGATGGAGGGCTTCATCCTCGCTTTGACGCCGTTCAATTTTACGGCCATCGCCGGCAATCTGCCCGCGGCCCCGGCTTTGATGGGCAATACCGTCATTTGGAAGCCCGCGCCGGGGGCGATACTTTCAGGCTACTACCTGATGAAGCTCTGGCAGGCGGCGGGACTGCCGGACGGCGTTATAAACATGGTGCCCGGCCCGGGCGGCGAGGTGGGCGCCCACGCGATAGACAGCCCGGACCTCGCCGGCGTGCATTTTACCGGCACCACGCCGGTCTTCAACAGCATCTGGACCTCCATAGCCCGCAACCTGTATAAGTACAAGGATTACCCGCGCATCGTCGGCGAGACCGGCGGCAAGGGCTTCATCTTCGCGCACGCCTCCTGCGACCCCGAAGCGCTGAAGACCGCCATTATCCGCGGCGCCTATGAATACCAGGGCCAGAAATGCTCCGCAGCCTCCCGCGCCTATATTCCGCGCTCGCTCTGGAACGGCATCAAAGACGAGCTGATCTCGCAGATAAACGGCATAAAGATGGGCCCCTGCGAGGACTTTTCCTGCTTCATGAACGCCGTCATCGACAAGACCGCCTATGACAGCATAAAAGGATATTTAAGCCTGGTAAAAAGCTCGGCGGACGCCAAAATACTGGCCGGCGGCGGCTGCGATGAGACGCTGGGTTACTTTATAAAACCCACGCTGATCGAGACCTCAAATCCCCAGTTCAAGACCATGTGCGAGGAAATTTTCGGGCCGGTTATGACCGTGTTCGTCTACGAAGACGCCAGGTTCGGCGAGACGCTCAAGATCTGCGACGAGACCTCCCCTTACGCGCTGACGGGAGCGGTCTTCGCCCGCGACAAGGACGCCGTAAGGGAGGCCTCGGACCGCCTGGCCGACGCGGCCGGGAACTTCTACATAAACGACAAGCCCACCGGCGCGGTGGTGGACCGCCAGCCTTTCGGCGGGGGCAGGTCCTCCGGCACTAACGACAAAGTGGGCTGGCAGCATAATCTGCTGCGCTGGGCCTCCGCCAGAACGATAAAAGAAAACCTCGCTCCGCCGACGGATTATAGATACCCCTATATGTCGGAGAAGTAGACCCGGACCTGCTGCCTTTTTTCTCTCAAGGATTGCGTATAAACGATTTTTATTTATTGGGCAAGGTGTTTTTGATGATATTTTTTGAGCCTCATTTTTGGTCTGAGGGGGTTTTCCAGCGGAGTCATTTAGTAATCAGCGTCCCCTGTATGATGGCTACGGAATCCTGAAAATGGTCATGTAGGTGAATGTAACAGCTATGGATTTATCGCCGGTCCCGCCCTGCGCTGTATACAGCTCAACATAGTCGCCGGAGGCTAAAAGTAAAATATCAGAGGTAAGACAAGAGGAATATGATCCGGACGACCCCGTATTGTCGCCCCTTTCCACAATGGCGCCGTTCTTATAGATCATAACCTGTATGATTTTCCCTGAGCCCGGGGCGGGATAGCTTACCGCTCCTATGACATAGTAATATCCCCCGTATAACGCGGTCCATCTGTAATTTGTAGTACTATCAAATTCATTCAGGTTGTCGTAAACCTCGGAATTGAGCTGGACTTTGGTGACGACAAGATTATTTGGAATGGTCTGGGCTGTTGACAGATAGGCCTTCATTTTCGTGTGGGCGTTCAAATTCAGCTCTAGCGAAGACCCACCATTGACGGTAACCATCAGATCAACCCAGGACGTGTCGTTGGCCGCGGTAGAGACGCGGATCTTATTGGTATTAGAGGAATAGTACATCGTTCCCATGAGTGGCACTGTCGGCGTCGAAGCCTGTGGAACATACACAACTGTCGTGGATATTACGCCGTAATTGGATTTAATGTTGCCGCCGGCCACCTGAAGTTTATATGCGGGCGCGGCTGTCCCGATGCCGACATTCCTGTTTGAAACTACCAGCCCCGAGGAGATCGTAACCCCCGCCACGGAAGCATTCTGCGCGGTGAAAGCCGCGGTTGACGAGAAAGTGTTCGCGCCGGTGAAGGTCTGCGTGTCGGCCAGTACCGCTACGGGGTTGCCGCGCACGGTCAGCGACGATGAAAATACGCCGGTGGCTGCGCTTACCCCATATTGCGTGTTGATGTTCCCGCCCTGGACGTCCAGCTTCGCCGCCGGGCTCGCCGTCCCGATGCCGACATTCCCGTTTAGAACGACCAGCCCCGAGGAGATCGTAACCCCCGCGTTAACCGCATTGGAATATGTTACCGTGACCGAAGATTGGAAAATGGCCGTAGCGGGGAAGATATCCTGCCCCGCGCCGTTCATTATGGCATAGGCCGGTGTGGCGGCTGTTATAACCAGTAGCCCGAGCAGCAGCCTTCCGGAAGCCGCCGCGCGCGCCGCTCTTTTACCAGGTATGGTCATAATAAAATTCCGCGCTTTCTTCACACTCAGTTAACCGCCGCCTGCTCACATCGCTCAGGCCAAGCGCAAAAGCTATTCCCCGTTCTCCGGGGCCGCCGCTGCCCCCGCCGGGCCTATGCCGCTCTAAATCGGCGGCCACTATCCGGTATTTGCGGTAAACATCAGGCCGGTTATCGCAGGTTCTTTCCCGACCTTGATCTTTTCACGCTTAAAAAATCCTTGAAAATCTTCCCTTACCGCTATAATACAAAAAACTCGGACAGGAAAGCGAAAGCCGGCCCCGGCCCGAGGCCCGGCTTCAGCAGGGACAGGGTCAGCGGTTTTTGTATGATAGTGGAGAGGGAAAAACTTCTCGATGAAGCATATACTGAAAGATCTCCTGCTTGTTCTCCTGGTGTTCGCCGCTTTGCTCCTTCTTTTCTTCCTCTTTTACCGCGCCCGCGGAAATACGGGCCTCGCGGTTATTCTTGCGCTGTTTATCCTGCCGAACATTGCGGCGTTCATCTACGGCGTGCCTTTTGTCCCCACTCCTATGGCGGCCGTGAAAATAATGCTGGAGGCCGCCGGGCTTAAGCCCGGGCAGATCGTCTACGACATCGGCTGCGGCGACGGCCGGATAGTCTACCTGGCGGCAAAAGACTACGGCGTCAGAGGCACCGGGCTGGAACTTTCCCCTATCGTTTACCTGCTCGCCAGGCTGCGGCATTTCTTCTGGCGTTCCAAAGCCGGGATAAAGCTGGGGAATTTCAACTGGCAGGACTTCTCCGACGCGGACGTTGTTTTCTGTTATCTTACGCCCGATGTGCTGACGAAGCTGGAACACAAACTGCAGGCCGAGCTGAAACCAGGCTCCAGGGTCGTTTCGTACATTTACCAGTTCCGTTCCTGGAAAGAAAAACAAGTTGTCGTCTTTAGTGAGGGCGGGCGCAGCTACCGGATCTGGGTCTACGAAAAATAGCAAGCTGTGAACTATTTGCCGTTTAAGTCTATCAGAAGAAGCTGAACAGCGCTCCTGCGCCGAAAGAGAAGACCACCCACCAGGCGGCGTAAACAAAAAGGCCGCGGCGGCCGATGAGCTTCTGCGACATTATCAGGGTCGGGATGCAGGTGCCCACGGAGCCCAGCAGGAAAGCGAAAGCCGGCCCCGGCCCGAGGCCCAGCTTCAGCAGCGACAGGGTCAGCGGTATTTCCTCGCCCTCGCAGACATAAAGCGGCACGCCCAGCAGCACGGCGGTTATGTAGGCGAGCGGCCCGGAAGATCCTATATACCGGGGGATGGCGTCGGGCGGTATCAGCACGGTAAGCAGGCTGGCGATGGCCATGCCCAGCACGAAATATTTAGAGAGGTCCTTCAGGATATCCATAAACACCGGCCAGAATTTTTTGGCACCCTCCTCTTCTTCACCGCCGGAACAGCCGCAGCCCGAACAGCAATTCTTCTCCGGAGCCGGCGCCGGGATGTCCAGGAAGCCGGGCTTATGGCGTTCCAGCCAAAGGAAGATAGCGCCTATCAGCATAGCCCCGCAAAAAGCGGCCAGCGCGCGGGCGGCGGTGAATTTCCAGCCCAGCACGGCCCAGGTGAGCACCAGCGTCTGAGGGCTCACCAGCGGCGAGGCCAGCAGGAAACTGGCGACCGTGCCCAGGTCCGCGCCCTTGCGGCGCAGGCCGGCGGCCATGGGCATAGTGGCGCAGGAGCAGCCCGGCAGCACCATCCCCAAGATTGAGGCCTTGGCCATGGAAAGCCAGCCGCCGCGCAAATGCTTCAGCGCGAACTCCGGCTTTACAAAAACATCCAGCGCCGCGCCGACGGCGGCCCCGCCCAGAAAGTAGGGCAGCACCAGCCTAGTAAGCGTTAAAAATTCTTTAGCGAAGGCATAAAGATAACCCATAAGTATATTCTCCCATACCACCGCCCGAAGGTCAAACAATAAACTTCCCGCCCCGCCCGGCGGCCTTTACCCGCGCCCGCAATTTTTATATATTTTACAAGGGCGGTCTTCAAGGAATACAATGAAAAAATATCTTATATCGCTGTTTTTCGCCGCAGCCGTGTTTTGCGCTCCTGCGGCCGCCCGCGCTGAGGAAGCAAAAACCGGAATAAGCAGAGAACAAGCCGGGAGGATAGCGGAACTGGTCACGCGGCCCGCGAGGGAGGCGGTTGTTCCGGCCATTAACAATGTTATGACAACGGTCTCGGCCGCCTCCTGGGCGCTTTGGGACCTGCTCAACGACCTGAGAAACCAGCAGAAAGCCGGGAAGAAGCCTGAGCCGGATCTCCGTCTGACGGAGACCCATATCCGCTTAACCATGAGAGCCAGTTACGGAGACCTTTGCCTCAGGCCCGGAGCGCACTGCAAAGCGTACCCGGGAGACGCCGACTTCGCCAAAATGGCGCAGGCGGCCGGACAGGAGATGAAGAAATACGCGGCCGGCCTTAAAGGCCAGTCCCCGCTTCAGCTCCGGCACAGGAACCGCTTGCAAAGTTTTATGGACACCGCGCGCAAAAAGGCGATTTTCACGCTGCCGATGACCCGCGAAACAGCCGTGAAGCTCCCCCCTGAAACGCAGGAGGAAACTAAATACCTTCAAATGGCTCTTGAGAAGAAAAAAGGTCCGAAGTACGCCTTCCCGCCCTGGCCTTAACGCCCAGGGCGGAAGCGCTTAACTTAACTTAGCGCTTCCTGAAATTTTCACGCAGGCCGTCCTGCGGCTGCCCTAGCGGGCACTCTTTGTTATTTTTGAAGGCCGGCTTTTATGAGCCGCGGAAGCACGCGGAGCAGGAACTGAATAATTATGCTGCCCAGGGCGCCGGTCAGCGCGAAGGTGTCGTCCACCGGGCCGGGGATGTTTATGGGCAGCATTTCATAAAGGAAGACCAGCGCCGGGAATATAAGCCATTTCATGCCGGTCTGGTAGCGCTTGGCCATGGCCATGCAGGCGCCGAGCAGCAGGGCCGCGCCTATAAAAGCCGGGGCCGAGAACAGGCTGGCCCCGAAGCTGAACGGCGCCAGCGCCAGCGACCACAGGACCGAGAACACCAGCGGCAGCGCGGCGTCCAGGTAGCTGTAACTCTTAATAAATAACAGACTGAGAAGCGCGGCGATGAAAAACGCGGTGAAGACCACGGCCCCGGCCAGCAGGCCGGAGTGGATATCCCGGACGGCCCAGCCGATGATAAAGGCAGCGGCGGAAAACGGAAAAGACAATGCGCTTATAGCCAGACTGCGCCACATAGGTTAACCCTTTTAGAAACCATTTAAAACCCCGGCGCCGTACGCGGCCGCCGGGGTTAATTTTTCCGCCTTAAGCCCTTCGGGGGAAAGGCCTAGAACGGGACTTCCTCTATCCCTCCGCCGCTTGAGGAGGCCGACTTGGCGGCGGGCTCCGGCGCTTCCGTGGCGCCGGCCGGGCTGTCGCCGCGGCCGCCCAGGAACTCGATCGAATCCACATAGACCACCATCTTAGATTGTTTTTTGCCGTCTTCCTTCCCGGCCCATTCCTCAAGGACCAGGTGGCCTTCCACATAGGCCTGCGAGCCTTTGCGCAGATATTTTTCGACCAGGTCGGCCAGCTTCCGCCCGCTCTCGTTGCTGAAAGCTTTCAGCTCCACCCACACGGGGACTTCCTCCCACTGCCCGCTCTGCTGGTTCTTGCGGCGGTTGTTCACGGCAAAGCCGATATTGGCCACCTTGCCGCCATTGCTGAATTCCTTGATCTCGGGGTCGCGCGTCAGCCGGCCTATAAGCATAACCTTGTTTAAATTCGCCATAAAATATCTCCTGATTCCTCTTTTAGATTTTTTTTATCCCCGACACCACGACCGAAATGAACCGCCCTTCCCGGTCCCCTACGTCTAATCTATCAATTTTCCCGACCCATTTCCAATTTACGACGAAGAGTCCCCGGCTTTCTTTTCCCGATCCCGCTTTCGTACAAATAGGATAGCGGCTGACCCCGACAGGGCCAGGAGCCTGAAAAATTCGGCGGCTGGGGGATTTGTCTTATCGTAGCCGGCCAGGTCAGCGGACACAGGCGGCAGGTATCGCTGAAATTATCCCGCATTCAGGAACATAAAATCGACCGGAGAATCGCACTTCATTTTTTTAATTATTTTATCAGAGTACACGTAGTGTAGATCGGCAGCTTATGCGCCCATTTCCTGGCCAGATATTCAACGCCTTCGTGAAAATCTTTGGGCAAAACATAGCCATTTATCGAATTGTGGCAGCACAAAGTATCTACGGCAAAACATTGTTTCCCCGCTTCATTCGCCTGCATGCAGAGATCCGCTCCGAATAAATGGTAGTTCGGCATCGACTCGTCGAATTTAAATGTATCCTTTTTTATTATCAGCAGCAGCTCATCCAAAGTTTGTGTTTGAGCAGGTAGTCCCACAGGACTACCCCAAGGCTTTCCTCGATCCACGATATGCCCCACACAGCCGAGTGGAGATTGTCCGGCAGGCCCGATAACCCCCCAATCCTGCTCCTTAAGGCATTCTAAAGACCTATTTAGATCGGCTTCAAAGGAAGGAGGCAGGAATACGTCTTGATGAACAAAACACAGAATATCGCCGGTAGCCGCTTTCATCGCTTCGTTATAGGCTTTCTGCACATTCGTATATCCGGACATTACTACTGCAGGATACTTTTTTACGATATCAGAGCGCAGGAGGTTTTGAGCCAGGATCTCTTCGTTGTTACTAGCGCAGATCAATGAGAATTTCATTTTAAATCGCTACCGGGGCGTCCATTTTTGGGCGGCTTTCTTAAACTCCTCCCAGGCCCCGTGAAAGACCGTTTTGCCGTCGGGAAGCTTTTCGATGGGGCTCCAGTAAGGCTCGGCCGCCATCGGGCTGTACCATTGCGGGGTATTGCCGCCGTCAAGATACCAGCCTTTCGGGTTCCAGAACCAGCCGAAAACCAGGACTACGTCCGCCCCGCTGCGATAGGAGCTGTCGAGCAGGCGCTTGAAATATTCGGCCTGCCGCTCCGGCGTGAAGCCCCGCGCCGCCGGCGCGCGGGAGAAACCGGCCTCAAGCACCCAGACCGCCCCGCCTCCGGCGGCCCGTTTGGCCCGGCGCACATTGTCCGCCATTTCCGCGTCCTTCAGCGGCCAGCCGAAAAAATAGTTGCCGTAGAGATCTATGCCGGCGATATCGAGGCCGGCGGCGGCGGCGTCGCGCACATAGCTTTCCCAGCCGAAGGTCTGGGTGGCGAAGTTCTGCGCGGTCCTGAGTTTTATGTTTTGACGGTTTCCTTCAGCGTGCACCGTTTCGGAAAGCTCGCGGAGCAGGCGCAGCTGGTACTTGCGGTCCTTCCAGGAGGCTTCGTTTATGCGCCAGCCGGCCAGGGCGTGGATGTTCGCCACGTTTATCTCGTTCTCTACCTGCCAGACGGGTATTCTGGAGGCGTAGCGCCGCGCGGCCGCGCCCACGTACCATTTCACCAGCGTCACATAGAGGTCGCGGCCTATTCTGTCCGGGGATATTACAGTTCTCGCGCCGCCGAGCTCGGCTTCCGGCGCTTCCCGCTGATAGCCGCAGCCCGCGACCACCGCCAGCTTTATCCCCTCCGAATAGAAGGCGTCCACCAGCCCGTCGATACGCCTCCAGTCGCCGTTTTTTGAGAGCTCCTCGGTCAGCCGGTCCAGCAGGGCGGGATCGGACGAGGCGGCGCGCAGCTTGTCCATGCCGGCCTTGTCTATAAAAGGAAGCACCTCTTTGAGCGGTATGTGGGGACGGTAATAATTTCCGCCGGCCTCTTTCAGCAGGCGCGCTATTTCCGCCGGCCGGTAATCAGGGATATCCAGAGGATCGCCCGAATGGGAAATGCCGATGCCTTCCGCCCGCCTGTCCGCGGGCAGGTCGGGAAAGTTCTTTTCCCCGGCGGGAGCGGCCCGGCTGTCCTGTTTCTGTGCAAGCGCGGTTTCCCGCACGGTCGTGAGCCGGTCGCTAAAAATGCCGTCGGTATCCGCCGTTCTCTGCGCGGAAATTCCGCCGGCGGATAAAATAACCGCCGAAGCCGATAAAAGGAATGAGAAAGTAGTAAGTCTCATGATATATTGTAGGGCATGACTGCCATATTGGCAAGGGGTCTCTCTGTCGGCCTCAAAAACGCTGAAAATGCTAAAATTCAAAACTGATGCGGTTCAGCTATAGGATCTTCAGGAGCATTTAAGATGTCACTAAACGACGCGCTGAAGCAGGATAAGGAAATCCCCCCGGCCTGGCTTGAGAACGCCTTCTGGCTTGAATCGGCTTCAAAGAACCGGAAGGCGGGGACGGATCCAGAGCCCGGGTTCACGGCGGCTCTTTCAGGAGAGGCCGCCTGCAAAAGAATTTTCTTAAAAGCCGAATCCAAAAACATCCCCCTTCCGGAATTCCCCGCCAGGGAGATAATGAGGTCCAGGGTCGTTTTTTATCCCGGGGCCGGGACGGACGGGCAGCCGCTGGGACTTTTTTCCGGCTCACATTCCGCCCATTGTTTTATTTACGCTGATTATTCCGTAAAGAAGAGCGAAATAGTTAAACAACTGGGCGAGAACCTAATTGAGCTGCGCAAGGGGTACAGAACGCTCTTTGTCATCGAGGGCGGAGAAAAAGATTTCTTCCCCGAAGGCTGGGAGGATCTCCGGGGCACCTATTCCGACATAGACCAATTTCGCGCGCCGGAGCTGCAGTGGGGGCTATGGGCGGTGCTGGAGCGCGGGCCGGAATACGACAATAGCCACGGGCCGAAGCGGATTCTTTTCTGCTATTTATGCTGCGACGCGGTTTCGGCGTTCGCGTCTTTGTGGCCGAAGGGGAAAGGAAAAAGACGCACCAGCCCTTATGGAGTTATTATCGAGGATTCCGGCTTCGGCACGAACTGGGCCGTCTTCGGGAGCGGGAAAAGCCAGCTTTATAAGATAGGGGCCAGGAACCATGCTTTGCCGGATTGGCTGCTGGTGGCGGTCGGCCGGGGCGCGCAGCCCTGGCCCGGGTATTCCCGCTTTTCGGACGAATCCGAGCCCGGAGGCAGGGACGGGGCGCAGAGAGCGCTTTATCTAAGAGACGATTCTTTGCTTAAAGCAAAACAATAGCTTAAGCTTCCGGGTTTAGCGTAGGTACGGGCCGGTCATGGGGTTGCCCATTCCGCCGCGCAGGAACCGTTGCGCGGTTCCCCCCGAAGCGGGGCCAGCCACGCATAAACCGCATAGCGGTTTTGCGCGGTCCCGGCTCGGCGGTTTTGCTTACGCTGAAAACCGCCTCCGCCCTTGCGGCCCGGACGCGAAGCATAATTATGCTTCGCTCTAAAGCCGGGCCTCACCTCCCCAAAGCGGCTCCAGAGCAACCCCATGCCCGGCCCGCGGTTGTTTTCCTCCAACAAGCGCATTTACCGGGAACCCGGGAGCACCTCAGTGCTTGCCGGTGCTGCCGAAGCCGCCTTCGCCGCGGGTGGTGGCGGTGAGGTCGCTGGCTTCGGTGAAGGCGGCGTATTCGACTTTATTGAAGACCATCTGGGCGACTTTCTCGCCTTTTTTCACTTCGTAGGCGGCCTTGGGGTCGAGGTTGATAAGTATGACTCCGACTTCGCCGCGGTAGGGGGCGTCTACGGTGCCGGGGGTGTTGAGGACGGTGAGGCCGTGCTTGAGGGCGAGGCCGCTCTTGGGGCGGACCTGGCCTTCGTAGCCGTGGGGGATGGCCATTTTGAGGCCGGTGGGGATGAGGGCGCGCTCGCCGGGCTGTAAGGTGTGGCTGATGGTGGAGTAGAGGTCGAGGCCGGCATCGCCTTCATGGGCATAGGCCGGCATTTTCACGTCGGCGTGGAGTTTTTGGACGGTTATTTCGAGTTTAGACATATTATTTTCCTTTAAGTTGAGTTACTAAAATTAAAGCGCAGGAGGCGAAGTCGGGGGCCTGGCAAGGGTATGGGCCCGGCGGGCACCGGGTCGGCCACACCGTGTCCGCCCTCCTCACTCAGTCGCCGCGCTTACGCAAGCGGCTCCTTCCGTGAGGGCCCGCCGAACCCATACCCTCGCCACCCCTCCATTATCTGGGGATTATTGCTAGCCCCTCACCTGTGTATTGGGCAGATGCTTCAAGACTTCTTTATGTATGTCCTGTAAAAGCTGGATGGGGGTTTCGGGAAAAGTTTCCAGGCGCTTGTCCAGGAGGCCGTCTTTACGGGGGATGAATTTTTGGATGTAATATTTGTGGTCGGGGCTGCCGGTGGCGCTGATTATCAGCCGGGCGGCGGCGGCCATTTCTGGGACGGTGAGGAAAGAGATCGCGTCATTGGCGCGCAGGACAGGAGCTACGGTGGTACGGAATTCATAAATGGGGAAGCGGACTACCAGTTTCATGCTTTCGAGCATAGCGGCCTGGTGGCCGTCGATGCCGGCGGTGGCGGGCCAGAGCTGTTCGGGGCCTTTTACGTCCATGGCGACATAATCAACAAGGTCCCGCGCGAGCAATCGGGAAAGAACTTCAGGGTTGCTGCCGTTGGTGTCCAACTTTACCGCAAGATCGCGGGCGCGGACTTGCTCTATAAAGGGGATAAGGTCAGGCTGCAGTGTGGGTTCGCCGCCGCAGATAACTACGCCGGTGACCCATTCTTTTACGGTTTCGAGGTAAGCCAGGAAGCCTTGGTCGCCTATATCTTTGGCGTCGGCGAGCAGCGGGGCGGCGTGGCAATGGGGACAGAGATAATTACAGCCGGGCGTGAAAGCGACGGCGGCTATCCTGCCGGGATAGTCGATGAGATTAAAACCGAGCACCGCGCCTATTTTCATGATAAATTATTTAAAACGCAGGAGGCGAAGTCGGGGTTTGGCAAGGGTATGGGCCACCCCTTCATTATTTTTTTACACCAGCGAAAGACAAGGGGGCCGGGTTAGCAAAACCCTCTCGGAGGCCGAGGCTTGCGTAAGCGACGAGGCCGAGAGAGGAGGGGCGGGCACGGTGTGCCCGACCCCGTGTTTTGCGTTCCGGCCCCCTTGTCTTGAGCCTACTTGGCTACGTAGGCGCCTTCTACCATCTTGTAGTATTCCACTTCTTTGCGGTGCACCGGCTTGCCGCGCTTGAATTCGAGTTCGTAGCGGCCCATGGTGCCGTTATTTTTTACCAGCACCGTGGGAATGGGGTCCAGGGGACGTTCCATTTGGCGGCCACCATGCGGCTTTCAACTTTAGTGAGGTCGTGGAATTCCACCGGGATCTCCATGCCTTTTTCTTTCAGGGCTTTGGTGAGGCTGTTCTTGGCTTCCTCGCACATGGCGCAGCCGGGCTTGCCGAACACCATCACTTTTTTGGAGGGGTCGCTCTCGTGCAGCCATTTTACTCCGGGATTGAAGTCGGTGTAATGCAGGGCCACGGCTTCGCGCGCCTTGCTGATCTCAAGCTGCGAGGCGTTCCAGCCGCTGAGGTTCGAGAAGTAGCCCACGATCTTCGTGCGCTTGGTCACGTCCTCGCTGCCGCACTTGCCGCATTTATCCTTGAAGCCGAAGTAGTTGGAATGGCAGTTATTGCAGTGGGTGAACTCCGGCGACACGGTTATCTGCGAGGCGCGCGTGTTGCGGAAAGTCTTCTCCACCAGCGCGGCTATCGACTCCGGCGGGATCTGGGACTCGCCGCAGTACACGTGGATGATGGAGCCCGACTCTATCATGTCGTGGAACTTGGACTGCAGCTCTATCCGGTCTATTATGGAGACGTCGGCGCCGGGGTTCAGGTGCACGGAGTTGGTGTAGTAGGGCGCGTTCTTCAGATCGCCCTTGATCACCTTCTTAGCCTCGGGGAAGCGGGCCATGTCGCCCTTAGCGAGCTTCTGCGTGGCGGACTCGGCGGGGGTCTCTTCCAGCGTGATCTTCAGGCCGTGCTTCAGGCGCAGGGCGTTGATGGTCTGGTGCATGTGGTCGATTATCTGCAGGCCGGTCTCGTAGGAATCCTTGCTCTCGTGCAGCTCTTTGCCGGTGAGGTACTGGACCACTTCGTTGAGGCCGATGAGGCCCATTATATAGGTGGCCTTGTTCAGGTCGACATAAGGCGTGCCGTCGTCGGAAGGGAGCCCCAGCGACCGGAGCGGGCTGCCGTCGGTGTCCAGCAGGGTCTGCGTGTAGGCCTTCTTCTGCAAATGCGCCTTGACGGCGAAGTCGATGGCCTTGTCTATGCTTGCCAGCGTGCCCTTAAGGGTTTTGCCCTTGAAAGCGGCCTGCGGCAGGTTGATGGTGACGTTCTGGAAGCCCGTGAAGCGGATGTTCTCCGGGTGCTTGAGCAGGAACGGGTCAGTGACCTTCTCCTTGAGGCGGCAGCACTGGGCCAGCGTCGCGCCCGCGCCGTCGCGGTCGAACATGAAGTAGGTGGAGCCGTTCTTAGCGGCCAGCCTGCAGCCGTATTCGTAGACCTCCCGCTCGTCGGGGTTCTCCAGGGCCTCTTTGCTGACGTGCAGGTCGCACTTGGGGAAAGCGAACTGAATGCCGTATTTATCGCCGTCTTCCCAGACCTTCATGAGCTCGATGGCGAATTCCTGCGCGGTTTTCACCATGCGGGGGTCGCCGTAGGTTATGAACTTCCGCCCGTCGGCGGGATGGACCACGTCGCCGTTGCGCGAGTCGCCCTCGACGCCGGTGAAGCGGGGAGCCTCGTCCGTCATCTCGATGCCGCCCCTGGCGTCCTCGAGCATGTACTTGCCGCCGGGGCCCATGGCGGGCACGTTATGCATGTACTGCGGCACGCCGGTGTGCATGTTGAAGTCGATGAACAGGGTCTGGCCGCCGCGGCTGAACGCGTTCTGGCTGGCGGAGAAGATAAGGTTCTGCGCTATCTGGCGCATTTCTTTGCGGGACAGCTTGAAGAGCTCGCGCACTTCGCCGGTCTTCTTGAAGTAGGGGGCCGCGGTGCCGTCGGAGCAGGAGACCGTGCCGGCCTCCGCCATGGCTTCGAGCGTGTCTTTCTTTATTTTTACGGTCTTGCCCTCCAGCTCGCCCTCCACCAGGATCTCGGGGCAGTTGAGCATGGGGGCGTACAGGATATTAAGGAAGCCGAAGCCCAGCGCCCCGGCGTAGCGCGACTGCATGGACGCGAGGAAGGTCTGGATGTGGCCGTTGAGGACCATGGCGGACTTGGCCGGATAGCTCTTGTTCTGGAGGTTCGAGACTATCTTGTTCAGGCCGTACTTCTTGATATATTCCACCGAGTGGCTCGAGCAGTAAACGCGCTGGGGATAGCCCAGGTCATGGATGTGGATGGTCCCGTTGTTGTGCGCCTCGGCGATCTCGTCCGAGAACACTTTGCGCAGGCTGTACTGCTTCAGCACATACTCCGCTATGCCGAGGTTCACCGCCTCGGGATTGTTGGAGGTGATGTTCGAGTTTTCCTTGCTGTTGCCGATAACCAGCGACTCTATGGTGGACAGCGGCATGGCCAGCGCGGAATTCTTGAGCGGGATGCCCATCATGGACAGATGCGCCTCTGAGATGCGGCGCAGGAACTGGGTGTCGAAGTTCTTGGTGCCGTATTTCTCGGACAGCTCGTAGGCGTCGTTCTCGGTTTCCTTGGCTATCATCTCGGCCAGGTCGCGGGAGAGCTGGTATTCCCTCTCCAGCGCGTCGGCCAGCTTCTTGCGGTCGAAGGCCTCTATGGTCTCGTTGGTGATGGACTGCACCAGCAGCATCTGGTCGGTGATGTCGGCCTTGCCGGCCTTCTTCTTTACGGTGAGGCCGCTCTTGCGCACGCGCTGGCGGTCCAGGGAATAAGACTCGAATTTATCGGCGGTGCGGTCGAAGCCCTTCTCGCGCAGGACCTCCACGCACATGGTGTTGCTGTCGTCCACGGTGGGGATCTTGGAGCGGAGGGTGAAATTGTTGTTGAGGCGGCGGGCGACCTCATTGGCCACTTCCACGGCCTTCTCTTCGTCGCGGCCGCCCAGCGTATAGGCCGCCTTATAGATGGCGTTCTTTATTTTCTCTATATTGAAAGGAGCTACCTTGCCTTCGCGCTTCTTTATGACTTTCGGAAAAAATTCATTCATTTTATTTAAATCCCCTATTTTTTGATCGATTTGATTTCTTTTTCGAAATCGGTGACATCCTCGAAATCTTTGTATATGGATGCGAACCGTATGTACGCGACCTTGTCGAGCTTCTTGAGTTTTCTGGCCACGAGCTCGCCCACCGTGCTGCTGGCTATTTCGCTCTTGTCCTCGTTCCTCAAGCTGCTCTCTATCTCCCTGCCCGCCTCCTCCATTTTTTCCATGCTGACATCCCGCTTCTGGCAGGACTTGACGATGCCGCTCATCAGCTTCTCGTATAAAAAGCCCTCGCGCCGGCCGTCTTTCTTTATTACGACCAGCGGGTGCTGCTCAATGCGCTCGTAAGTGGTGAACCGCTTGGCGCACTTTTCGCATTCGCGCCGGCGCCTTATTTCAAAGGCTTCGGCCGAGTCGCGGCTGTCGGTGACTTTTGTCTCCTCCGCGCCGCAGAATGGGCACTTCATTCGTCCTCTCCCTTCTGTCCGGGGGCCGAAAGGCCCCCTGAGACGGCGCCTTTACTATACTATCCCAGGCAGCCGGCAAACCACTATAAGTTGTGTCTTAAACTTACCCCACCACTATTAGTAGTATCAGGGATATTCTACCACTAAACATTTTTTTCGTCAAATTTTCATTGGTAAAACGTCTGTTGACATAATAATCAGAAACAAAGCATGTCCGTTCCCGGGTCTTGAAAAGCGCGCTTTTCAGGGGCGCTGAATGTAACTTTAGTCAACTGTATCCGACCGGCGGTTGCCGAATGCCCGCGGGGGAGGTAGACTATAGATTGTGACAGCGGCTCCCCGGGCCTCATCTATCCATTATCCCGGGGGTGTACTGCCAGACACGAGAGTTAAGGAGGTTGCGTTATGAACAAACTCAGACAGGGGTTCACCCTGATAGAGCTGATGATAGTCGTCGCGATCATCGGTATTCTGGCCGCGATAGCCATACCGAAGTTCGCCGACCTCATCAATAAGGCCAAGGAAGGCTCGACGAAAGGCGCTCTATCGTCGGTGCGCAGCGCGATACAGGTGTACTACGGCGACAACGAGGGCTGGTTCCCGGCCGATAGTCTCGGCTGCCTCACGCTGAACGCCAAGTACATCGGGGAGATCCCCGTGGCGAAGCTGCCCGGCACTACCCATGCCGACAGCCGCACGGTAGTTAACACCGCGGCGGTAGGCGATGCGGGAGGCTGGAACTACGCCAACGACCCCGCGGTCGCCCTGAGCTGGGGCAACTTCGTGGTCAGCTGCACGCACGAGGACATAAAGGGCCGCGGCAGCGCCGAGACCACGCCCTGGTCGACCTTCTAAAAGGAGAAGAAGGCAAAAAAGACCCCGCGCCCGAAAGCGCGGGGTCTTTCATTTTCCTTACGACAGGTCTATCAGGTTCCAGCGGGCGGCGTAGAGATCGCGCAGCCTGCGGCGCAGGCCGGCGTTCTCTTTTTTCAGCAGCTCCGGGTCCGCCGCCAGCACCAATTCCCTGTCCTCGATCGCCAGCTCAAGGAGCTCCTTGTCGCGGGACATATCCGCCAGCTTGAAATCCATATCGCCGTGCTGCCGCACTCCCAGGATCTCCCCCGCGCCCCTTATATAGATATCCTTTTCGCTCAGCTCAAAACCGTTGGAGGACTGCACCATCGCCCGCAGGCGGTCCCCGGAATCCCCCCCGCGCGCGTGCGCCACCAGCATACAGCGCGAGTCCCACCGCCCGCGCCCCACCCGGCCTCTCAGCTGGTGCAGGCTCGCCAGACCGAAGCGCTCCGCGTTGTTTATGATCATCAGCGTGGCGTTGGCGACATCGATCCCCACCTCGATGACCTGCGTGGCCACAAGGACATCGGTGCGGCCCGCCGCGAAATCTTCCATCACCCGCTTTTTCAGCTCGCCGGGCATCCGCCCGTGCAGCATATCCACCCGCCGGCCCTTGAAGAACGCTTTAAGCCGCTCGAATTCCGCCTTTACCGACCGCATGTCGGCGGCCTGCGTTTCCTCTATAACCGGGTAGACGATATAAACCTGCCGCCCCCTGGCCGCCTCGTCCGCCGCCGCCAGGAAGGCTATGTCTTCCGTGGCCTCGGTAGTTTTTATGGGCTTGCGGCCCGGCGGCATTTCCTTTATCACCGACAGGTCCAGGTCCCCGTAAAGCGCCAGGAAAAGAGTGCGCGGAATAGGCGTGGCCGTCATTATCAGCATGTCCGCCTTATCGCCCTTGGCCCGCAGGGCCGCGCGTTGGCGCACGCCGAAGCGGTGCTGCTCGTCCACCACCACCAGCCGCAGGTTCGCGAATTTTACTCCCTCGCTGATAACGGCATGAGTTCCTATCAATATGTCTATTTTTCCCGCGGCCAGGTCGTCCAGGACCTTTTTCTTTTCCGCCGCCTTCAGCCGGCCGGTCAGCAGCGCGAACCGCACGCCCAGCCCCTTTAAAAATTTCTCGAAAGTCAGGAAATGCTGCTCCGCCAGGATCTCGGTGGGGGCGGCGAACACGCTCTGGCCGCCGTTCTCGGCCGCCAGCAGCATGGCGCTGAGCGCCACCACGGTCTTGCCCGAACCCACGTCGCCTTCAAGCAGGCGGGCCATGGGCGTGGGGGCCCGCATATCGGCGAAGATCTCGTTTATGGCGTGCGCCTGGGCGGCGGTGAGGCTGAAGCCCAGGTGCTCGCGGAAAGGGGTCAGCAGATTTTTTTTTATTTCGTAGGTAAACCCTTTCAGCACGCTGCGCGTCTGGCGGCGCTTTATGGCCCAGGCCAGCGCCAGCAGCAGCAGCTCCTCGTAGATAAAACGGCGGCGGGCCTGCACCAGCTCGAAATTATTCTCCGGAAAATGTATGGCCCTCGCGGCCGCGCCGCGGGCGGAGAGGCCGCGCTTTGCCGCCAGTTCCGGGGGCAGGAAGTCGCCCACCGCTTCGGCCCCGGCCAGCACCGCCTCATACACGGCCTCGCGCATGAATTTGGCGGCGAGGCCCTCCGTCAGCGGGTAAACCGGCACTATGCGGCCTATATGTATTTGAAGGGCGCGGGCGTCGTCGTCGGGGTAGTACTCGTCGGCGCGCAGGCGGCTCAGGAACAGCGGGTCCTCCGGAACGCCGGTTATCCACACGGTGCGGCCTTCTTTCAGATCTTCGCGCAGCGGCGCGAACACGTCGAAGCGCGGATTGTGCCGCTTGAAAAAGCTGGCCTCGGCCTCGCCGGAAGGAGTCTCGACCACGACCTTGAAAATGCGCAGGCGGCTGGAAGTGTAGAGGTCGCGCACCCTCTTTATCCGGCCTCTGATCAGCGGCGCGTCCTTAAGGAACGGGAGCGGTTCTCTTTTTCCCGGCAGGCGGCGGTCTTCCCAGGAGCGCGGGAAATAGAAGAGCAGGTCGTCGAGCGTCTCTATGCCGAGGCGCCCGAACAGCTCCGCCTTTTTAGGGCCCACGCCTTTCAGGAATTGGATGGAAGGCATGTCGGCGGGATAAGGGAAATTTTAGTCACGGCTATATTTTAGAAAATTAACGGGGCCGCGCGGGAAGGTTTCCGTCGTAAAGCGGGCATTTTCAATCTTGAGCGGGTTTTGAGCCGCAGTTGAGCGATTCCTGAACGGCTTCTGTTATACTTTGAAGGTAGCGAGAAGCTCTTTAAAAAAACAGATCCCCAGCGCTGTACGGTGCGCCCCCCTAACCCAAACCCCCAAGACTCGGGGCCTTCGGGCTCCGTGCTCTATGCATCTGCAGCGCTGGCTTAATTTTGAGTATTTAAACGGCGGTAAAAAACATTTGAGCGGTTCTTGAATTGTCTTTGTTATACTTTTAACGCGGCATACGTTCTTTAAAAACAGATCCCCAGCGCTGTACGGTGCGCCCCCTAACCCAAACCCCCAAGACTCGGGGCCTTCGGGCTCCGTGCTCTATGCATCTGCAGCGCTGGCTATTTTATAAGCCCCGCCGGGCGACAACAGGTAAGACTCCCTTGTAAGGCAAAATGTAACTCATCATGAATGTTCCGGCGGGGCGCTTTTTTTTGTATATAATTAAAGGATGAAAGAGCGCGCCCTCCTAGTGGACGATGACCCCGAGCTGCTGGGGATACTTAAGAAATACCTGGAAAACCACGGCCTTGAGACCATAACGGCCGCTAACGGCGCCGAAGCCCTGGCCGCCGCCCCCTCCGGAAAACCCGATATAATAATAACCGACGTCGAAATGCCGCGCATGGACGGCTTGACGCTCTGCCGCCGCATAAAAGACAATAAGGTCCTCTCCGACATCCCGGTCGTCATAATGTCCGGCAAGAAAGTTTCTGAGGCCGACCATGTTTCGGGCTACGGCTGCGGCGCGGACGACTATGTGGTGAAGCCTTTTTCCTACCCCGTGCTGCTGGCGAAGATCAAAGCTATACTGTTACGGGCCGCCCACGGCAAAAAGAAAAAAGCCGTAAGGAAGAGCGGCGATCTGGAAATAAACCTTGAAGCCAGGACCATCAAGATCAAAGGGAAGCTGATAAAGCTGACCTCCAAGGAATTCGACCTGCTGGCCACGCTCAGCTCCAAGCCCGGCAAACTGCTCAGCCTGAACAGCCTCCTTGAAGCCGTGTGGGGCTACAATACCGCGGATTATAACGACCCGCATACCGTGGAAGTGCATGTCTCCAACCTGCGCCGCAAGATAGGCGCCTTCGGCAAGCGGATAAAAGCCGTGCCCGGCCACGGCTATAAATTCGAATAATGAACGCTTCCGGCTCTACAGACCAGAACGCGGCGGTTTTCGGCAAAGCCATGCAGGCCTTGCTGCTGGCCGCTTTTGCGCCGGATAATTTCGAGCCTTTCCTGAAAAAAATAATCAGGATACTGGCCGGCCCGGGCGGCTTTGGCGGTAAAGCGACGCTCGCTATAACGCTTGACGGCCCGGGCGGAAAGCCGCTGGCAGTTTTCCGCAACGCGTCCGCGGCGGAAAGACGCCGCATCCTGGCCGGCTTGAAAAAACCCGCCCGGGCGTCGCGGAAGAATATCTTTTTCATGGCCGATCTGCGGCCCGGCGGAACCTGGGCCGGACGCCTGACCGCCCGCCTGGAGAAACCGCCGCGGGCGGCGGAGGAGGCGGCCAGGCTTATTGAAACGGCCGCCAGGATAATAGAGGCAAGGATCTCCGGAGAAAAGCGCGATTCCGATCTCGCTTTCGAGCGCGACCTTTCGTCGTCGGTAAAACACATCGAGGAGCTTTACCTCTCTTTCCCCAATATCTCCACCAGAGAAATTTCCCGCGCCGTGCTGGACGAGGCCCGCCGCCTGACAGGCAGCTCCTTCGGCTTTACCGGATATATAGACCCGGCCAGCGGCCAGCTGCTCGTGCCTTCCCTGACCAGCGAAGCCTGGGACCAGTGCCAGCTGGCTGAAAAACCGGTGGTGTTCAAGAAATTCACCGGCCTCTGGGGCTGGGTGCTGAAGCGCAAAAAGCCGCTGCTTACCAATAAGGCCCGGGGCGACAGGCGGGCCGCCGGCCTCCCGCGGGGCCACTTAAAAATAGACAAATTCCTGGGCGTCCCGGCCCTGTCCGGGCGCAAACTGCTGGGCATGCTGGCTTTGGCCAACCCGGCCGGCGACTACGGCCCCGCCGCCCTTGAGACGGCCCAGAAGCTGGCCCGCGTCTACGCCATGATACTTCAGCGCAGGCTGGAGGAGAACCGGCAGCGCGGCGAAGATATCAGGTTCAGGGCCATCATCTCCTCCTCAAAGGACATTATTTACACTGCGGGGCTGGACGGCAGGATAACCTACATGAGCCCCAGGGCCGAAGACTACGGCTACACCCCGGCCGAGATGCTGGGCCGCCTCGCGACGGATTTCGCCCACCCGGACGATAAAGAATTTGTAGCCAAAGCTTTCGACAATGCCATAAGGACCGGCAGGACGCTGCCCGTTCTGCCATACCGGATAAGAAAAAAAGACGGCTCCTACTTCTACGCCGAGCAGAAGAGCGGCATAGTGTTCGAGGGCGGCAAACCGGCCTACGTCACCGGGGCGATACGCGACGTGACCGAGCAGCGCGCCATGGAAATACGGCTGAAAGAAAGCGAAGCGCTGATGCGCATGGTCTTCGACACGGCCAATGACGCCATCTTCATAAAAGATATGAACGGGATGTACATAAAGGTCAACAAGGCCTGCGCGGACCTGATGGGGACCGACGCCGTTAACATGATAGGCAGCGCCGATCCGGATTATTTACCCCCCGAAACCGCTGCGGAGATCTTCCGCACGGACAGCGAAGCGGTGCGCACCGGAAAAACCATGTCGCTTAATTATCACCATCCCTTCCCCGGGGGCAGCCGCTATGTCAACATCATCAAGACCCCCCTCAAAGGAATAAACGGGGAAACCATGGGCCTGCTGGGCATAGCCCGGGACATTACCGACCTGAAGAGGATGGAGACGGAACTGGCGCTTACCCAGGCCGCCGAAGCGGTGAGCCTGGTGACCAGGCCCATAGCGCATGACTTTAACAACGCCCTGGCCGCGATAAGCGGCTACGCCACCCTGATAGACGACGACCTGCCGGCCACAAGCCCGATAAAGACGGAGATCTCGCGGATAATAGAGGCGGTCAAGCGCGCGGCGGTGCTCACCTCCAAATTGCAGGACTTCGCCCGCAACCCCAAGATAGAAAACCCCGGCGAAACCGGGGAAAAGAAGGGCGGCGGCTGAGGCCTACCGCAGCGCCGCGGCAAGCCGCAGGATCCCGGCCGTTTCCTTGCCCGAAAACCTCAGCCCCTCCACGAATTCCTTCCCGGCCGGCCCCATCAGGGCCGCCAGCGCGGCGACGCGCTCCCGCGCCCCCTCCTGCCTGGCCACGGACCGGTCAAACACAAAAGAGGGATGGAGAAAGACAAGGGCGCCCAGCCCCCGCAGGATCTCCAGGGCCGGCAGCGGGTCTTTTTCCTGCAATATTTTCACCAGCTCATTGCGCAGTCTTTCGCGCGAGAGCAAACCGGGGAACCCGGCCCCGACCGCGGCAAGCGCCAGCTCCCGGGTGCCGGACTCCAGGCGCCAGCCGAGGCGGCCGCAAAAGCGCGCCGCCCTAAAAACGCGGGTGGGATCGTCCGCAAAACTTTTCTCGTGCAGCACGCGCACCAGCCCGGACTTTATATCCTCAAGGCCCCTGTACGGGTCGAGCAGGCGGAAGGCCTCCGGGCCGTTCAGCCGCACGGCCATGGCGTTGCAGGCGAAATCGCGCCGCTTCAGGTCCTCTTCGGCCGAGGCGGCGGCAGAAACCGTCGGCAGGGCCGCGGGCTTGGAGTAGGTTTCCCTGCGGAACCCGGCAAAATCCAGCCGCCTGCCCTGCGACGAAAAATATCTGACGGTAAGAAAAGGCGCAAACTTCTGGTGCCGCCCGCCATACTCTTTTTCCATGCCCTCTATCACGGCCGCGGCGTCCCCGCTCAGCAGAAAATCTATATCGGCGCTCTCGCGTCCCCTGGCCCAGTCGCGGGCGCAGCCGCCCACGGCGTAAAGCCCGAGTCCCGCGGCGTCGGCCAGCGCGGCGGCTTTCTCAAGCAGCGGGCGGTCGTTCAGCGGGACGAGTTTCATTTCTTTTTCAGGAAGGGCACAGTTTCGCTGCCGGGGGTCTTAAGAAAGTCCACAAGCTTCTTAAGGCGGGGCAGAGCGTCGTTTTTCGCGTACAGGCCTTCGGCGGCGCTGAGAGCGGCGGCGCGGCCGGTCATGCCCGCTCTCACGGGAATAGTGAAGGGCAGGTCCAGCTCGCGCGCTGCGGCTGGTTTTACGGGCAGCAGGCGCAGGCCGTCCTCGCGGGCCATGAATTCCAGCACCTCGGTCTCTTCCTCGCGGTCGCGGTCGCTCTCGAGCACGGCGGCAAGCTGTCCCAGCCCGAAGAAGCAAAGCGGCTCCCCGGTCAGGCCCTGGCCGGCGGTCAGCGCGGCGCGCACGGGCTCATAATCGGCCTGCATGCGGGCTATCCATTTATCCTTTTCCGCCTCGTAGGATTCGGGCATTACGAAGGCCAGGATATCCCTGGGGGGGTCTATGTAAAGGAAAGGCTCCGAGTGCTGCAGCATCTCCCCGCACTTGGGGCAGAGCAGCAGGTCGAACTCGCCGCTGAGAATGAGCTCTTTAACGTCGTGGTCGCGGTCGCCGCGGACCACGGTCCAGAAATCGGCGTCGAAGCTCTCGCCGCAGTAGGGGCACTCTACCCTGAAAACGCCCTTGGTAGCCATTAGAGCCCGACTTCCCTGTTGAATTCTTCTATCAGCCTGTCGTACTCGCCGACGCGCGCGAAGGTCTCGTCCCAGAAGGACGGGTCCCAGAGCTGCCGCAGCTCGTCGGAGGTGCGGCCCTGCTGCTCCACCCAGGTGAAATACTTGAGGTTGTGCACGGCCTTGCGGTCGGCGTAGGTGAGCTCCTTCATATGATCGGTGGTGCAGCCGAGCAGGCGGCGCTCTAAATCCACGAGCGCGTTCTCGCGGGTGTACTTGCCCATTTCCTTCTCCATCTCTTTCAGGCGGGAGCCGTAAAGCTCCATGGAGTCGGTGAACACGGTGACGATGACGTCGTCCTTGCCCATTTCGAAATGTCTGGCGGTCTTAATGGCGCTGAGGAGGTTTGAGATGCCGGAGAAGCCGAGCAGGCCGAGCTGCTCGATGACTTCTTTCTTCACGCCGTACTGGGCGAGGACTTTTTTGCCTTCGGGCTCGTTGAAGAGGCGCGCTATGCGCACGCAGGCCTCGTCGTCGATGGCGGTTACCACATCCGTGTTCCTGACATTGTGCACCCAGGGGATATGCTTGTCGCCGATGCCCTCTATGCGGTGCTCGCCGAAGCCGTTATTGAGGATGGTGGGGCACTGCAGGGCCTCGGAGGCCACGATCTTCATGCCGGGGAATTTTTTCTTCAGGTAGTCGCCGGCGCCGATGGTTCCGGCGGAGCCGGTGGCGGAGGTGAAGGCTGCGAGGCGGCTCTTGGGGCCCTTTATGGCGTTGAAAGCTTCTTCGAGGGCGGCGCCGGTGACGTGATAATGCCAGGTGGGGTTCCCCATCTCTTCGAACTGGTTGAAGATGACGCAGTCTTTGCGGGTCTTCTTTATTTCCCAGCATTTGTCGTAAATCTCTTTAACGTTGGATTCGGTGCCGGGGGTGGCTATCACTTCGGAGCCTATCTCTTTAAGCCAGTCGAAGCGCTCTTTGCTCATGCCTTCGGGGAGGATGGCGATGGGCGTGGTGCCGAGCAGCTTGGAATCGAAGGCGCCGCCGCGGCAGTAATTGCCGGTGGAGGGCCAGACGGCTTTCTGGGCTTCGGCGTCGAACTGGCCGGTGACGAGCTGCGGGGCCAGGCAGCCGAAAGCGGCGCCGACCTTGTGCGCGCCGGTGGGGAAGTATTTGCCGACGATGGCGACGATGCGGGTGTCGATGCCGGTTATTTCTTTGGGGATCTCGAGGTAGTTGACCTCGCCGAAGAGGCCGGTGTTGTGGTCGTTGTGCCAGTTGATGCGAAAAAGATTGACGGGATTGATGTCCCAGAGCCCGACGGGCTTGAGCGCTTTCTTCACCCCGGCCGGAATAAGGTCCGGGTTCTTCATCTGCGCGAAAGTGGGGATGACGATCTTGCGCTTGCGGCACAGCGCCGCGTTCTTCTTAACCACCGCCGGATTTACCTTGAGCCTGGCCATTGTAGTTCCTCCGTATGATTTTCGCGAAAATCTTATTTTTAATTATACAAATAAAAATCCCGGCTGTCCTTTTCAGCGAATAAAGCGGCTTCCGGGTTTAGCCTGGATACCGGCCGGGCATGGGGTTGCCCTGTAGCCGCTTTGCGGAAGGGGGCCCCGCTTCGGGGGGAACCACGCAAGGGTTCCTGCGCGGCGGAATGGGCAACCCCATGCCCGGCCCCCCCCCGGCGCTATTTTCCGCCGGCCCGCGCTTTGCGGATGTTGGACAGGAGGCGATAGTTCGCCGATATCACCGCGTCCACGCACGACAGCGAGAACGGGCTTAAAGTGTCGCTTTCGTTGAGCGGGATGCGGTAAAGACAGCAGTATTCCGCGACCGCCTCCCTAGCTTTCAGCAGCGCCGCGTCGGTCGCCCGCTCGTCCGGCATGCCGAGCAGCCCGCTGACCAGGGAAGCAAAACCCAGCCTCGAGTATGTTTCCGCTATATATCTGTCGGCGTCGGGGTCCTTGCGCTCCCTTTTTCTCTCTTCCGATAAAAGCGAGACGGGCGCGAGCTCGGAAAGTCTTTTCCTGATCAGCCCTTTGCTGCCGATCATGAACCCGCAGACCATCCTGAAGTCTTTCTCCGAAACGAGCTTGTCCAGACTGCTCTTGAACTCCGCCAGCGTTTCGCCCGACACGGAACCCCTGTCGAGCTTCGCGCAGAAATTATCGCAGGTCTCCTTCAGCGTCTCTTTCTTCAGGTCGACCAGATGCTCCGACATATTATTGAGAATAATAATGAAGAACTCCATCTGGCTGGCATAAGCCGTGGGGACCCTGCCGGTGAACTCCCGCAGCATCTCGATAAGCTTTATCTGGTGTTCCAGTTTTGCCATTCTGACTCCCTAAGCAGAGTGTCTTTTTCCTGTTGCCCGGCCGCCCGCAGGCAGGCCTGTTGTTTTCACGCCGCCGGCGTCAAATTTTTTCCGGCAGGCCGTGCAGTTTTGAAAGCAGCCAGGCCATATTCTCACCGAGCACCTTCATGGTGGCCATGCCTTCAATATCGCTCTCCACTTCGCCTATGGCGCGCCCCACTCCCACGTTCCAGTAATTGGAGCCGGGGATCATCATCTGGCTTATGGTAAAGAAATGGTTAATAGTGTCGAAAGCGTGCACGGCCCCGCCGCGCCTGACCGCCACCACCGCGGCTCCGGCCTTGCGCCGGAACAGCCCGCCGTTGGCCATGCTGACATAGCCAGCCCGCTCTATAAGCGCCTTGGTATCGCTGCTCACGTCCGCGAAATAGGTGGGCGACCCTATCAGGATCCCGGCGGAGGCTTCCATCTTCTCAAGATAGCCGTTCAGCCCGTCGTCAGGCTGGACGCATTTTTTATCCTTGTTCTCAAAGCAGCCTCTGCAGGCCGTACACCCCCGCAGCGGTTTGCCCGCGAGCTGGACCAGTTCCGTTTCAAACCCCCGCCCCATAAGTTCCGCCAGAACCGTATTCAGCAGAATGGCGGTATTCCCGTCCCTGCGCGCGCTGCCGTTAAAAGCCGTTATTTTAAGCATATCCGCTCCTCCTGCCGCGGCCCCCGCCGCACACAGACTCCGGCTCCGCTAAATAACCCGGACTTAATTCTACCACTTTGAGACCGGGCCTTTCAGCGCCGGGCCGCTTTTTCCCGCCTCAGCGGAGATCCTTTTCCCCTTTCGCCGGAGGGCCGGCCGATCGCCGTAAGGGAGCTCCATTATCCGCGCGCCCGCTCCGCCCGCGTCCGTTTTTATTGGTAGAATAATGTCAAGATGAGACGTTCCGCCGTTTTTTCCGCCGCGATATTTATCTTATTTTACCCGGGAACGGGGAGCCGGGCCGCGCAGGACAAGGAGATAAGCGCCTCGGAGCTTATAGAGCAGTTCACCTCCATGCTCGACTCCGTGCCCGCGCCGCCGGAAGTGACCGAGGCCGAAGTGATAGAACTGGAGGAAGGCGATCCGGAGACCTATGTATTCATCCGCGGAGCGAAGGCGCACCCCCCGGAGCCGGTGAACCTTGGAGGCGACGGCCGCCTCACCTTGATCCGCCCGGACATCGGCGAGAAAACGACCGCCCGCTACCGCAAAAGGGACGGCACTTACGATCAGGCCGGGCTTAATAAAATACAGAGGATCATGCGCTGCAGACTTACCGGCAGGGAGACCCCTGTTTCCATCATGCTTTTAGAGATCCTGGACGCCGCTGAAGACAGATTTGGAAAGAGCGGGCTTACACTTTTAAGCGGCTACCGCACGCCAAAGCTGAACAGCCGGGTGCCCGGAGCGGCGCGCCGCAGCATGCATATGCTGGGCTGGGCGGCCGATATCAGGATCGCCGGCCGCAGCCCCGCGGAGGTGGCGGGATACGCCAGAAAGATCGATGCGGGAGGCGTCGGCTACTATCCGGACGCCGCTTTTGTCCACCTGGACTCGGGCCGTCCCAGGCACTGGCTGGTCAGGCGCGCCCCCAAACCCGGAGCCGCGGTCAAGCCGCCCGTCGTTCCCGCGAAATGATCCGACCGCAGCACCGCAGAACCGCTTATAGGACTTGCGGCCTATACGCGCCTGGGCCTAATTCCTCATTCAAAAGCCGGGGGAATCTGTTAGGCTATAAGCAGGAGACTATATGAAAAAGATAATTATCATCGCGCTGTCCGTTATCCTCTCTTCCGGCCCGCTCATGGCGCAAAGCATAGAGCGGCTGCGCAAGTCTTCAGAAAACATGGCCATAGACACCGGAAGCCTCAAAAAGAACTCCGCCGCTGCGCAGTACGAGATCGCGCCCACCCCGGTCTTCGCCCAGCTGATAATTAACTTCTTCAAGCTTCTGTTCCATCAGAACGGCGACATTGAAATAGAGAACCCTTCCACGGAAGTGCCGCAGGTGGAAGGAACGCTGGAAGACGACCAGGCGGAGGAGCAATATGACGCGAGCTACGCCTATACCCCGGTAGACCCCGCCGAGCTCCAGGAAGCGCAGCCCGCCCAGCAGCCCCAACAGGCCCAGCCCGCCCAGCACCCGCAGCAGGCCCAGCAGCCCGCCGCCGGCGGCGCGAACAGGGACGGGACCATCCCCGAGGACCTCAAGCGGAAAGCCCTGGCATACTTCAACGCCAACGCGGATAAAATAAAGAACAAGAGGTATATAGGCATAGTGGATTTCGCCGCGCATTCGAGCAAAGAAAGATTTTTCATCCTGGATATGCAGAGCGGGGCGGTACACGCCATGCATGTGGCTCACGGTAAAGGCTCGGACCCGAACGGCGACGGATATGCCACCAGGTTCAGCAACGTGCCCGAATCTAAAGCCTCCTCGCTTGGCTTCTACCTTACCGGGGCCCTGTATACCGGCGGCCATGGCAAGTCGATGCGTCTTAACGGCCTGTCCTCCACCAATTCCAACGCTCTCTCCAGGGCGGTGGTCATACACGAATCCGCCTATGTAAAGGAAGCGAAAATGCAGATCGG
>CAIQNV010000019.1 GCA_903873295.1 uncultured Elusimicrobia bacterium | reverse complement strand
CGGCTTATCTTCCCGGCGCGGACGGCTACCGCATCGCCGGTGTCATAGTTCGCGGCCCGGACCCCAAGAACGGCGGCTGCGAGTCCGGCGTCACTATCCTCACCGACGCGCGCCCTTATGCGGCCTGGCTGCAAAGCGTGGTCGGCCCGGCGGCGCTCACGCTGGATGGCCCGGTTTTCACCGCCCCCTTTGCCGGCGTAACGGAGCCCGATATTTTATGGAACTAAACGCGCGGCGCCGGATAACCATGACCAGCTCAAAACTCGCTTTAGCGGCCGCCCTGCTCCTCCTTGCCCGGGGGCCGGTGGTCGCGGGCCTGGCGGACGGCCTCAGGGTGCTGCGGCGTTTCGAACCGGTGCCGGGGACCGGCATAACCCACGCCTGCGTGGTGGAGGCTGACCCGGCCTATTTCCGGTTCTCCGTAATAAGCGCGCTGAAAGCCGCCGGCGAACAAAAAGCTGCCCTGCCCGAGCTCAGGCGGCTGCTGCCCGGCCCGGCGCTGATCGTCAACGCCGGCTTTTTCAGCCTCAAGGACGGCGCGCCCATAGGTGAATTCGTGGAAGACGGCGCCCGGCCCGGGCGCGTAATATTCGCTCCAGGCAAGAACCTAGACCGGATATTCGTCTCGCGCTACGACGACAGCGTGGACGTGCTGGACGGCCGGGAAAAACTCACTGACATGGAACTTCTCTGGACCCGCTCGGCCGTGACCGGAAAATCGGCCTGGCCGGGCCACGAGAGCGTGACCAACCGCACGGCGCTGTGCTTTACCCGCGCGGGCAAGGTGCTGCTGGCGGCGGTGTATCCGCTGAACACCCTGGACGAGCTTTTCAATTACATGAAGTCCGAAGGCTGCGAGCCCGGCAGGATCGTGGCGCTGGACGGGGGCGGCTCCACGCAGATGTCTTATTCTTCCGGCGGCGAGACCTGGAGCCTCGGCTGGGAGCGCGCGGGCGATGACGTGCCCGAATGCCACCTGCGCCGGGATAACGCTGACCCGCGCTGCTATAGGCCGGTCTCCAACTTTATAGTGCTGGAACCTCGGGCCAGGATAATTTATGAAAATATTATTAATCCTTAGCGCCGCTCTGGCGGCGGCAGTTCCCGCGCCCGCGCAGGAAGTCCTGCGCGGCGAAGCCTTGCGCGGCCTTGTTTCGATGAGCGCGGAGGCGCCTCTCCCGCCGGAGCCGCGCGCCGCCGAATCCGGCTACGAGACCATAGAGATAGACCCGGACCCGGAGCGGCCCGCTTTCATCCTGGCCTCCGACCTCAACGGGGACGGCTACCCGGAGCTGCTGGTGAGCAAGTTCGCCGGCTCCGGCCCGATGGGCAGCGGCATGCTGGACCTTTACGCCATGGAAAAACCGGGAGATCCGCACAAGTGGCGCAAAACCCGCCTGGCGGACAAGATAAAGTTCCCCAACCTGCCTTCCCTCGCCGACGTGAACGGCGACGGCCGGCCCGACATCCTGCTGCCCTACGGCTTCCTGGCCTGCATGCCCGGGAGCTGCGGCGGCATAGAGTGGCTTGAGAACACCGGCGGCGGCTGGACAAGGCATACGGTGATAACCGGCTACGAACGTTTCTTCCACCGCGTTGTACTGCTGGACGCCGACGGCGACGGCATTAAGGACCTCGTGGCTGTGGGTGAAAAGAAAGGCCTTTTTGACAACGGCTCCTCCGAGGTCTATATCTTCAAGGGCGCCGGGAAAGGCTCTTTCAGCTCAAAACCGGCCCTCCTTACCAAAGGCCTCGGCGGCCTGTTCTCCTCTGGCGACGTGGACGGCGACGGTGACGAGGATTTGGTTTCCCCGGAATATTTCGGCCGGGCGGCCTCTTTCGTCTGGCTGGAGAACCAGGGCGCGGGAGCCTGGCGGCGGCACGCCGCAGATTCCTCCAGCGGCGGCGGTATACAGATGTCACTGGTCCCGGATCTTTACGGCGACGGCCGCCTCCGTGCGGTTGCCGCCAACCACACCAATACCAGCGACGACCAGTCCGCTCCGGAGTCGGCGGTCTTCGTCTTCGACATCCCGGCCGACCCTTCCGGGCCGTGGCCCAAGGTTAAAATATCCGAAGGGATAAAGTCGCGCAAGTCCCCGGCCCTCGGCCCTCAGGGCGCGCCCGGCCCGTTCGACTGGGGCGACGCCGACGGAGACGGGGACCTGGACATCGTAGTGCACGGCGACGGCGACCCCCGCGTCTTTCTGCTTGAGCAGGTCTCGCCCGGGAAGTTCCGCACCCGCGAACTTATTGATGACATGCCGCAGGGCGCGGCGGTCTTCTGCGACACCGAGCGCGACGGGCTTCCGGAGATAGCGGTCTCCAGCTATGAGAAGAACAGGCTGGTCCTGCTCAAAAAGCTGCGGGCCGCCAGGGAAAGCCGCTGAACCGGGCCTTTCCGCCCGATCGGTAGAAAACAAGGTCCATATATAATTCCGAGCTTACGATCACATGATATCAAAACTCCGCGCTTATACGGACTGCAATGTGACGAAGCCGGCCATCGCCCGCGGCGCGGCAGGGCTTGCCGCCCGGTTAGCGATCGTCGCGGCGGTCGCCTGGCCGCTGGCCGGCGGCGCGAGGCAGGGGCCGCAAGGGCCGCTGCCGTACCCCCAAGGCGCAGCCCGGGACGCGACGGCCGAATTCCAGGCCGGACCGGGGCTGACGGTCACGCGGATCACCAGCGCGCCGCAGGGCAGCCAGTTGTCCTATTACGACATCAATTTCTATGCCCCGCAGGCCGACCGCTTCATCTACAACACCGTCGTCAAAGTCCTCAGGGGACCGAAGAACATAAAAGCCGAAGACGCGGCCGCGGCGGACGGTAAGGACGACGAAGAAGACGCCCCGGGCGGTATTGCGGGCGGCTACCCGAAAGAGGCTGTCTGGGGCGTGGCCAGCATCAAACCGGACGGCACGGATGGCCGCCTGCTGCTGACCCGCGTGCCGCCGGGCATTGCCGCGAGCCGCGCGGACATGAGCGCCGACGGACGGTTCGTCAGCTACACGCGAATGAACGACGCGCCCGAAACGGGCTGGGACCTTTACGGCTTCTTCGTCGGCGGCGGCGTGAAGGTTGAGGAACTGCGCATAACCCGCCTGGACACGCCCCGGTCGAAGACGGCGAAAGTCAAGACCTCACCGGCCGCCTATGATCCGAAAACGAAGAAGTACCTGTGCCTTTTCACTATCGCCGACAGGATGTACGTGGTCTATCATGACGGCACCTCGCCCAAGAGCGGCGGCGCCGGGCCGGCTCTTGTCGGGCTTACGGACAACAAAGACCGCCCGGAGCGCCAGGAACACGACACTTCCTTCCACCGGGCCAGGCTGAACCCGGTCTTCCCGAATCTGATCTATTACCGTCGCAACGGAACCATGGATAATTGGGTCATCGACTGGACGGAGCCCAAGCCGGCGAGCATCCTTTTCAACGAAACCACGCTGAGCGTCCACGCGATCTGGACGCCGGACGGGACAAAAATAGCCGGCAAGGAGGGTCCAAAAGGTGCGGGCGCCTGGGTTGAGCGGACCGTAGCCGACCGGGAGGGCCGCATCCTGCCGACCGCCGGCTATCGCACGGTCGAAAAGCGCGTGGTCGGCCCGTTCGGCCGGGGGGACGCGAAGTATCCCGGCATCTTCTACGCCAGCTACTCGCCCGACGGCTCGCTGATAGCCGTGGCCACCGATTACCGGGCCGATCCCGGCGGCGCCATCTGGCTGATGAACGCTCAGTCGGGCGCGCCGCGTTTTCTCTGCAAGGCCCGTTACCTGGGGCCGGTCGCGCAGGGCCAGCCGCGGCTGGGCTTTTTCCGCGGACGCGAGGGACTTGCGTTCAGCACCGACAACAGCGCCGGTTCGCGGCGATCAAAGCCGCCGCAAATTTACGTGGTTAACGGGTTTTGAGCCTTCAAGTCTGAATCATAATGTAAAAGACCGGAGGTTCGCCTCCGGTCTTTTTGTTTTCAGCGCGGCCGGTTCAGGGCAGCGGCGCCGTATAGTTGGCGGCGTCTATCACCGGCAGTTCGGGGCCGAGCAGGCCCTTGCTTTGCAGGTAGGCGGGCACCATCACCGGCATGGTAGCCTCGATATTATAGACCGAATAAGGGACCTCCCACATCGGGATGCGGCGCAGCTCCGGCAAGGCGCGGTTCATCAGTATTATAAGGTTGTTGGTGCAGTTATTGGTCACGGTGTTGTAGAATTCACCTTCACGGTTCACCGCTGCCTGGCGCACCGCCTCGCGCACCAGCCAGGTTTTCTGCTGCATCGAGAAGTTTTTAAGCTTGTAGGGGATGAGGCGGTTCTTATTGAGCAGGGTGGACCGGGAGGCGTAGTCCTCCCAGGTGGACAGCACCCAGACGATGTTGAAGGCATTGTCCAGGCCGGTCAGGGGGTTATAGGCCTGCCCCTGCTTCAGGTACGCCTCTATGGAAAGCACCAGCCCGTAGGCTTCGTTGCCCTTGGCGTCGGTAAGCCCGCCTTTCTCGAAGGTCATAAGCAGCAGGGAGTGCGCCGCGATCTGCTCAGGCGGGAAGGGCTGTTTGATAAAGTATATATCCTTAATGAAGGCCGGCTTGATAACGGCGGTGGCCCAGTCGAGGACGCCGGCTGCGGGTTTTTTGGTATAGAGCCAGCGCACATTATTGACGGTCAGTCCGGCATTGGAGTCTGACAGCAGGGTCGCCGGGCGCTGCATGGGGTCGTGCACGGCCTGTTCCTGCTGCGCCGGCGGGACATAAGGCTCTATCTTCAAAACTTTCAGCACGTCCAGGTCGTCGGACTGCATCGCCTTGCCCTCGACCAGCACTGTCCTGCCGTCATACCGGCGGGCCAGGGCCGGGTCCATGTCCAGCTCGAACAGGCGGCCGTCGGGGGTATTGAGGACTATGCGCCCATCGCGGATGTTCAGCATGCCGTCGAGCACGTAGCCCACGGCCCATTTGTTCGCCGCCCGGCCTTCCTCCCGCGCCTCTATACCGGCTATCCCGGAAGCGCGAAGGCGCTGAAGGTCCGAAAAGTCGACCGCGCCGGCCGCGCCGGACATTCCCGCTACCGCCGCCGCTATCATTATCCATTTCATATTTTTATCTCCTTAAGTATTCACGGACCTGCCGGACCTGTCCGCCGCTCTAATTATCCCCGCCTCAAGCACAAATATAGTTTACGGCATCCTTGCGGTTTTCGCCTGAGGCGTAAGCCCCTGCCGCATTGCTTTTTGGCTTACGTCACACGGCTGCACCAAAAACGTTTTTTAGTGAAGCGCCGTATCACCATAGCGGCCATACTCTCCGGGAATAACGCCGCGGATCCCGCGGATGGCCTCGAAAGCAAATTCCAAATTTTGCAACTAAATGCTATAACATCATTAAAAGGCGGAACCCATGTTTTCCCATATTCTGACCGATACCGGCGACCAGCGCTTCGTTATTCAGGTCCACGGCGGCGCCTGGGCCATTCCAGAAACCCTGAAGCTTCCGCATGCCGAGGGCGTGCGGAGGGCTTATCAGGCGGCGCTTGATAATTTAAACAACGGCAAAGACCCGATGCGGGCCGTGATCGCGGCTCTGAAAGTGATGGAAGATGACCCGGTTTTTGACGCGGGGACCGGAAGTTTTCTAAACGAGGACGGGCAGGTCGAACTGGATGCCGCCGTCATGGAAGGAAAAGATCTGAAAGCCGGAGCAGTGGCCTCCGTCGGGCGGTTCAAGAACCCCTGCGAGATCGCTCTGGCGGTGATGGAGCGCACGGACCATGTGCTGCTGATAGGAGCCGGCGCGGAGCGCTTCGCCCTGGCGGAAGGCTTCAAACCTGTCGACCCCAAAAGCCTCGTGCATCCCCGCGAATACGAAGGCTACGAGGCCTGGGTGAAGGCGGGCAGGCCGGACAGCCGTATTTTTTTCGGCGAGGAAGGGAAGACAGGGACGGCGGGTTCCCGCGCGGAGCATTCCAAGCGCGGCACCGTGGGCGCGGTCATCGGCGCGCGCAGCGGCGCCGGTTTCGACCTTTATTCCGGCATAAGCACCGGGGGCACGCGGGGCAAGAAGGCAGGCCGGGTGGGCGACGCGCCGCTGGTGGGCTGCGGCCTGTACGCGGACAACGAAGGGGCCGCGGTATGCTGCACCGGGTGGGGCGAAGCCTTTATCCGCATGGCCGCTGCAAAATCCGTGTCTGACCTGGTCGGCCGGGGCGCGCATCCCCAGGAAGCCGTGGAAACCGTCCTCAGGAACCTGCACCGCCGCACGAAAGGCCGGGGCGGGATAATCGCCGTCGGAAGGGACGGCCGCACCGGCGCCGCCTTCACCACGCCCGACATGGCTTACGCCGGTCCCTCCTGCGAGCAACTTATCCTTTGATCCTCTTCACCGTTTTTTAACTCACGGCTCCCGGGCACGTTCATGACAGCGCCCGGGTTTTGGTGAGGTGCTCATAGTCCAGCACGGAGCAGCGCGGCAAGGTCCTTAAGCGACGCTTCGTATTACGTTTTCAGGCGGGGAGAAGTTCCGCCTGCGCGCGCAATGAGTTCAGAGCCGGGGCGGCGCAGAGGGTGAGCGCCAAAAGAACAATTGCGTTAAGTTTTATCATTTCAAGTCTCCTTGTACTTCCGGCCTACTTACCGTATTTCTGCAGGAACGCTACGGACGCTTCCTCTTTTTCGAAATTGAGCACACGGTCGGCCTCCGAAGTAAGGCCGCGCGCCTCAAGCGCCGAAACCGCGGAGTTCGGATCGAAAGAATTCAGCTGCGCCAGAGCCTCAGCCTGTGCCGGTGTATAAGACGCCTTCAAGATACCGTCGAGGATGCGGAACTGGTTCGTGTTGCAATTATTATTGGTCAGTATGAAGTAAGTGGAGAGGCGGCGGGAATCCGCGTCCTCCAGGTAGGCTCGCGCGTAGCGCCGCTTTTGCTCCGCCGAAAGCCGCAGGCGGTACTGGCGTGTTTCCTGTCCTTTCATCTCGACATACTGGTCGAACAGCTTCGCCTGGTCGGTATAAACGCCCAGCCCGAGCAGCATAGAACCATCTATAGTGCGCAGGGGATCAAAATACCCGCCGGCGCTGGTCCCCACGGCCTGCCCGGAAAAGATCAGCGATGAAATTTCAAATACTTCTGACGGGCTGGCGGGGAATTGCGGGGTAAGGCGCACCGGCCTGGAGAACAGAGCGCGCACCTGCGCGTGCCCGCCCCTGACGCCCACGAGAGGCACCGGGTAGTAAACCACCTGGTAATACAGTTCAGAGATGGCGCTTACGGGGATGGCGGCCACGTAGAAGCGGTCGAGGTGGCGGACATTGGCGTACACCAGCGTATCCGGGGACCCCGGCAGGCGGTAGGCGGCCCGCTGCTTTTCGGACAGCCTGACCGCTGAGCGGAACTTGTCGGTGTTCACGCATTTCCCCTCGTCCGCCGGAAAGCCGGTGGCGGTTCCGCCGAAGACGGTGATGGTTTCCGGTTTCCCGGCGGCCGGCGGGGTCGCGAAAAGATAGGCCGGTATCTCGAAAGGGTCTTTGCTGCGGAGGCAGCGCAGGCTCTCGTTATGGTTGAAGCGCATGGCATCGAGGTCCCAGCCGGAGGCGGCGCCTTCCGCGGCGGGAACCGCCGCGTTCAGCCCGGCTATCTCTGAAGCGCGCAGGCGCTGAAGTTCGGAAAGATCCGCCGCGCCTGCCGCGCCGGACAGCCCCGCTATTACCGCTATCGTTAGTATCCATTTCATAATAATTTTATCTCCTTTAGTGCTGCCGGCTTACCGCTCTGACCGCTCCGCGCAGCCTCCGGACGCTGCAAGTATATTCTATAGACTTCTCGCGGCCGCCGCCTGAGGCGAAGGCCCTCAGCGTTTTGTTTTTTGGCTTACGCCGGCGGGCTGCGCTAAAAGCGCTTTTTAGTGAAAAGCCGCTTCGCTAGAAAAGTTCCTTCCTCCCCTCCCTTGAATTCGGGCCCGGGCCGGCGAAGCCGCCGGTTAAGGAATACGGCCTTATTTTTGTGGCGCTTCCGGGTTTGCCATGGGTAGCCGTCTAAGGTAAGATAGTGACTTCTACTGGAGGAAACCACTATGCAAGACACTTTACTGTATGAGTACCTGCTAGGATTAAAGTCACCATGGAGCGTGAGCCGGGTGAATCTG
>CAIQNV010000018.1 GCA_903873295.1 uncultured Elusimicrobia bacterium | reverse complement strand
AGCGGTTTTTAAAGCCCACTGAACTCAGCGGGAGCTGTAAAAGAAAAAGACCCCGGACAGGGGCCTTTTCTTTTGCGGATAAACTTATTTTTACTGTGCCAGCTTGTAGGGGTCGTCCGTAACGCTCAGCAGATAAACGGCGGCCTTAATGTTTTTAGCGGCGGCCTTTTCTATCATGGCCGCACCGGGATAGAAGGTGGTTCCCTCAAGCTCGGTGGTAAAGGAGAATATGCCGCGGGCCGCGTACGCCCAGTCGGTGGTATCCCCGGTGGCTACGTAAAGATCGCTCGACTGCTCCGGTTTATAGCCCGTAAAAGCCGTCATCCCTTTTGCCATAGCTTCAAAAACCTTCCTGTCCTTCCCGTTCTCCACCGGGACGGCCTTGCCCGCCCACGGGTAAAGCAGCAGGCTGGAATAAGAGTGATAGCTCATCAGGGTCTTCAGATTCTTCCTGGCTTCCACAAAGTTTCTCACGGCCTGCGTTTCCGGCTCGGAGAAAGCGTAGGGGCCGCAGTAGGTGTCGGCCGACGGATAATGCGAGGAGCCGGCCTGACACCAGAGCGAATCGTAGTTGCGGTTCAGGTCCACGCCTATGGTCTTGTCCGCGTTTACCCGGGTGTTCTTGCGGTGCCAGCGGTATTTACCGGTCTGGATGTCGTACTCGGCGCCGTCCGGGTTGGTCAGCGGGGCTATGTAGATATCCAGCGTCTCGAGATATTTTTTTATTTCCGGCTCGGCCTTGCGGGCCAGCAGGTGGGCGGCCAGGGCGAGCGCCACTTCGTTGGAAAGGTGCTCGCGGGCGTGATGGTTGCCCATGAAGAACGCCGCGGGGCGGGCGGAAGGAGTCTCGCCCTTCTCGGCGGGATTTATGCGCAGGCACCAGATGTCGCGCCCCTCGATGGTCCTGCCTATGGAGAAAAGCGAGGTCTCGCCGGGGTTGGCGGCGGCGAGCCCTTTCAGCTCGTCGAGAGTTTCCTGATAGTTATGGTATACGGCGTCGGCGGCGGGAAAATCCTTGAGGTGTTTTTTTGCGTACTCCTGTATGGCCTGGCGGCTCTTAACTATGAAGCCTTTGGCGGCCAGCTGCTCCATTTCGGTTTTTTCAATGAACCCTGAAACCGTATCCTTTCCTATCTCGACTATGTCGAGCCCTGCCTCAAGAAGACCCGTTCTGTCGTACTTATCCCCGGCCATTACGGTAACCCAGTAGCGGCTGTCGCCCTGCAGGTATTGCGCGGAGGCTTCCGCCTCCAAAAACGGGACGGGCGCGGAGGGGAGTTCGAGGCCGTCCCGCAATTGCTCAAAGGAACCGGCCGCGGCGGAGGAAGCTAGAGCGAACAAGAGAAAAGCGTACAGCGTTTTTTTCATGCGGATACCTCAAAATCAATATAGCAAACCCGCGGGCCTTTCCGCCATATATTTTCACGAAAATAATGTTATAATTCATTTGGCGTACGAAACAGGAAGCCGGAGACACTTTGAAACGCATCGCGCTGCCGCTTGTGTTTGCCTTTACCGCCGCAGGTTTTCTCGCCGGCCCCTCGCCGGCGCAGAACCTGCCGACCCTCGGAGCTCTCCTCTCCGCCGTTCCCGGTCAGACTGTCCCTTCGCCCCTCCCCCCGCTGCGCGCGCGGCAAGATCTATCCCGGGCCGCCGGGCTTACGGGAGAAAACCTTTTTCAGTACCTGCACGAGACTACCGTGCCCGCCCTGCAGAATACCCGCACCGATTACCTCCAGGCAAAAAAATACATGTTCTCCTCGGCCGATAATGCCGGCTGCGGCGGAGGGCCGGGCGTAACCTGCCTGTATTCTCAGGTCTGCGCCAAAGGGGCCAGCGAGCACGGCGAGGATTATAAAGAACAGGGCGACGCCAACGGCGACGGCTTCGTGGACCTGGACGGGATGAACGCCGAGCATTCCTGGCCGCAGAGCTTCTTTAACCAGGCCTATCCTATGCGCTCCGACCTGCACCATATTTTCCCTACTTTCATGAAGCCCAACGGGATGCGCGGCAGCGAGCCTTTTGCGGTAGTCTCAAGGGCCGAGTATTCCACCAACAGCGGCACAAAGATGGGGGCGGAGGGATTCGAGCCGGCCGACGCGGCGAAAGGCGATATCGCCAGGGCTGTACTTTATTTTGTGGTCCGCTATTACGACCAGAACATCCGGGACGGAATGAACTATAAGGATTTCTGGACCAGCCGCGTACCGATGTTCCTGGAATGGGACAGGAAGGACCCCCCCGACGCGGCCGAGCTCCGGCGCAATGCCCTGATAGAGTATTATCAGGGCAACAGGAATCCCTTCGTGGACGACACCAGCCTGGCCGGAAAGATAGGCCTGAAAGTCTTCCAATCACACTAAGCCTCTTCATCCCGGAATAAAAAGCTCCGCGCCGCGGGCCGGTCATGGGGTTGCCCATTCCGCCGCGCAGGAACCCTTGCGTGGTTCCCCCCGAAGCGGGGCCAGCCACGCATAAACCGCATAGCGGTTTTGCGCGGTCCCGGCTCGACGGTTTTGCTTACGCTGAAAACCGCCTCCGCCCTTGCGGCCCGGACGCGAAGCATAATTATGCTTCGCTCTAAAGCCGGGCCTCACCTCCGCAAAGCGGCTTCAGGGCAACCCCATGGCCGGCCTGTTACCCGGGCCAAACCCGGAAGCCAAAGATATTAAGGTCTTACGGGTGTAAGGCGGGTCTTTCCGGCGATCACCGCCAGGTTGAGGCGCACTATCTGCGCGGCGTAATCCCAGGAAAGGGACTCAAGCTTGTCGCAGGCTTTGTGGTAGCAGGGGTTATGGGCTTCCCAGTGCTGTATTGAGAGGTAAGTGGGAATGCCGGCCTCAAGGAAAGGCACATGGTCGCTGCCCCAGGCCGGCATGGCTATGTACGGCTCAAGCTTTGTGTAAAGCCTGGCCTGGGCGCCCACCCAGTCGGCGAGCGCTGAAAATTCTTTATTGGTCTCGATCTCGATTATCCCGTCCTTGTTCCAGGAGATCATATCCATGTTGATGGCCCAGGCAAGGCGGGAGAGCTCGCCCGATTCTTTCAGCTTCCTCGCGCAGGCGTATCCGCCGGTTATGTCGTTCTCCTCGCCGTTGGCGGCTACGAAGATAAGATCGTGGTCCGCCTTGTAGCCAGAAAGGATCTTCGCCATTTCCAGCACGCCCGCCGAACCGGAGGCGTTATCGTCCGCGCCGGCGTTCTCCAGGCCGACCGAATCCATGTGCCCTATAACGAGTATGGCTTTAGCGCCGGCCTGCCCCGATTTACGGCGCGCGACGATATTGCACTCTTTATCGGCCTTGCGGTCCCTATAGCACTGGCGCTCGACGGCATAGCCCATGTCCTTGAAAGCGTTCGCGATATAATCCATCGCCAGGCGGTTCCCGGAGGCGGCCGAGACGTCCAGCTGCGCGGCGCTGCGCTTGCCTGTCATGGTGATGGCTTCGGCGTAGCCCATGAGGCGGCGGGCGTCCACCTTTGAAGTGATCGCCAGCACGTCGGGGTCGGCGGCCTTCTGCTCCCCCGTGGCGGCGGGCCCGTTATAGATCTCGCCCGGCGAGACGGGGCGCAGTTTGGCGGCAAGCTCCGGCGGGAGTTCGGACAGCGGCACGGAAAGTTTAACCAGCCGGGTGCGGCCCGACGAGTAAATTTCAGAGGAGACGCCTGAGAGCTGCTCCAGGAAAACGGGGTCGTGAGAAAGAAGCAAGTAGGAAGTCCCGGAGAAAGCCGGCGGCTGAGGGAAGGCGGCGCCGGCGCAAAAAAACAGGAAGAGCGGCAGAGTCGCCAGGCTAGAGGAGGATTTCACACTAAGATTATAAAAGAAACCTTGACTTCCGTCAAGAGTACCCAACCCGTCATTTGTAGGATAGGATTGTAAAGTTGTATCATCGGAGCAGGCGAATCAGGGACAACTTTCTAAGGAATATTAAATGAACAAATCAATATTTTCAGCGGCTATCCTGGCTTTGGCGATCTGCTGCGTGCCCGCGCTTGAGGCACAGGAAGCGGCTGCGGCGAAATATAAAGTTAATTTCTACGGGCAGATAAAGAGCGACATTGCCTATGATCTCTACGGCGTAGCCGGGGACGATTATATGCAGTATGTGACTTACCAGAAAGCCTCGGAGCGCGATTTCAGGGCCAGCGCCCGCGGCACCCGCTTCGGCCTGGATATTACCGACGGGGACAAAGTTTCCGCTAAAATAGAGACCGACTTCCTCGGCCTTAGCGAGAATGTCGTGACCTCTACTTCGGCCGGCACGGGCGGCTCTACCGCCGACCTGCGCATACGCCACGCCTATGTCACGCTCAAAGCCGGCAAGTTCGAGATCCTCGCCGGACAGACCTGGCATCTCCTGCCGCTGGAGTTGTCGGGCACCAATAACGATTTCTTCACGGGTTACAGCGGCGTGCTTTGGATGCGCGCTCCGCAGCTCCGTCTGACGTATAAAGCCAGCGACAAAGTCAGCTTTGCCGCCGCGGCGGTGCGCCCCACGCGCAAGCTTACCGACGCCGAGGGCACCGCCTCCGGCCTGCCTCAGGGCCAGGTGCAGGCGCAGGTGAAGGTCGGCAGGGCAAAATTCACTCTTATGGGCGCGGCCGGACAGTGGCGCAGCGCTTTCGGCGCCTCGGCCGGGAAAAAAGGCGAAGTTCTGCTGGCTGACCTGGGCTATAATATCCCCCTCAGCTCCGTGTTCACCCTTAACGGCCAGCTCTGGACCGGCCAGAACCTTTATGATTTTCTGGGCGGCATCGGCAATATGGGCTACGGCTCCGCCGAGGTCAAAGCGTCCGGCGGCTTTGCCAACATTCTGATAAAGCCCGAAGGCAGGTTCTCCTTCAACGCGGCCTACGGCGTGGACAACCCGTTAAACTCTAAAATCCCTAAGTCGGCCACGGCCAAGACCAAGAACAGGATCCTGATGGCTAACGCCGGCTGCCTGGTGTACGACAAAGTGACAGTAACGCTGGAGGCGGCGAAGCAGGTGACCGAATATAAGCTGCCCGGCGGTTACGAAGACAGAGGCAATCTGCATTACCAGATGAGCTTCAAATTTCCGTTCTGAATAATAGCCCGGTAATGTGAAAAGACCCGGCTGAAGACCGGGTCTTTTTTTGGGAGGGACCGGTCAGGCTCCTAGAGAGGAAGCATCTTGCGTCCGTATACTTCGTTCAGGATCTGCGCTATAGCCGCGTAAAAAGCGGAGAGGCCGCAAAATATCCCTTCATAGCCGGCCAGGGTTTTTGAAGTGCCTGAAAAATCGGCGTATGCCAGCATAAAGAACAGTATGGCCAGCGACAGAAAAACCACCTGAAGGGCGCGATTAATTTTCAGCGTTCCGAAGTACATGCAGCCGGTAAACAGCCCCCAGACCGAGAGGTAGCAGCCCATGGCGAACGGGGAAGACGCTTCTCCCAGGCCCATTTTCGGCAGGACCAGCAGAGCTACCAGGGACAGCCAGAAGAAGCCGTACATCGTGAAAGCCGTAGTGCCGAAAGTGTTTTTCTTCTTCCACTCCATTGCCCCGGCCATCACTTGCGCGAGGCCGCCTATGAATATTCCCATGGCCAGCACCATCGTGTCCAAGGGGTAGTAGCCGGCGTTATGCAGGTTGAGCAGGATCGTGGTCATCCCGAAGCCCAGCAGGCCGAGGGGCGCGGGGTTGGCGGTGGTGTCGGCTATTATGAGGGGGCTGGTATTATTATCGGTCATTGGTGTCTCCTGTTATGAAGTGCTTACAAATTATATCAATTCTCTTTGCATCAGCGGGACGAGAAAGTGGAGCCTGCTGCCGCAGCTCCCACGCGAACCAGGGAAGTGATATGAGCTCAACCCGCCCGCCGGGCATACAATTTAAAAACCCCCTTGCGGGGGTTTTTAAATCGTGCTCGCCGGGCTGGACTCGAACCAGCAACCCTTCGGTTAACAGCCGAATGCTCCACCATTGAGCTACCGGCGAATACTGACAGGACTAATTATATCAAAAAAAAACCTGTCCTCAAATTCTTCGCCGGATTTATTCCCGGCAGGCGCTGATATCCACGCGGGTATTTTTTTGTAGAATGTTATATATGAGCACAAATGTACAGGAATATTATCAGTGCATACTGGATAACCTTACCGGCGGCCTGGTCAGCGTTGACCTTAAAGGGAAGATCGTTTATCTCAACCCGATGGCCGGCAAGATACTCCATATGGATTCCGAAACCTGCTGCAGCGGCAGGCAGTACGACGATATTTTCGCGGACTTCCCCGCCCTCAAGGGCGTGATAAAGGAAACTCTCGAAACGGGCAAATGCGTGCGCCGCGCGGAGATCTCCATCCTGCACGCCAACACTCCGCTCATCATCGGCTACAGCACCATGCTGGTAAAGAACCCCCGCGGCACCGGGCTCGGTGTTACGGTGCTCTTTCAGGACATCTCTTTCGTAGAGAAAAAATAATATGGGAAAAAACCAGGACAAACGCCGGGAAGTTCCGGAAGCCGCCGCGTCGCCGCAGCTTCAGCCGTCCCCCCCCGCGGCGCCGGTTTCAAATACCCGGCTCTGGGTTTTCTGGGGCGCTGTAGCGCTGGCGGTAATAGCCGCAAGAACGCTTGATCACCTGCTGCCGGGAATTTCCGAAGGCGTCATAGAGCGCTGGGTCATGCTGGCTTTCGGCCTCTTCCTTGCCCTCTTTCTCTTGAAATTAGAGTAATCAGCATATGGCCGACTATATAGATTATTACGCTCTTTTAGGGGTGCCTAAAACCGCCGGCGAGGCCGAGATAAAATCAGCCTACCGCAAGCTGGCCCTTAAGCATCATCCTGACCGCAACCCCGGGAACAAGACCTCCGAAAGCAAATTCAAGGAAATTAACGAAGCTAACGAAGTTCTCTCCGATCCCAAGAAGAGGAAGATGTACGACCAGATGGGCAAAGACTGGCAGGGCGGCCAGGGCTACCGGCCCCCTCCGGGCGGCGGCTATCAGCAGCGTCAGCAGTCCGGCGGCTTCCAGCCTAATTTTCAGGGCGGGCAGGGCGGAGACTTCGAGCAGTTCGGAGACTTCAGCGAATTTTTTAAGTCCATGTTCGGGGGCGCGCAGGGCGGCTCCGGTTTCGACGGCATGGAAGAGGGCGGAGGCGGCCGCTCTCAACTGGACATGGAGGCCGAACTTCAGCTTTCAGTTGAAGACCTTATCCGCGGCGGCCATAAACAGCTCTCTTTCAGCTACCGGGCGGGGCGGAGAACCGAAACAAAGGAGATAAACGTAAAGCTTCCCAAAGGCCTGCGCGACGGGGCCACTATACGCCTGCGCGGCCAGGGCAAGGAGGCCGGCGGCCGCGCCGGGGACCTCTACCTTAAAATACGCCTGCTGCCCGACCCCCGCTTTGAAATAGACGGCGACGATCTGCGGGTAAAGGTGGACGTATTCCCCTGGGACGCCGCTCTCGGCGCCGAAATCCCGGTCCCTTCGCCCTCCGGAATTGTTACGGTAAAACTCGCGCCCTGTACCGCCGCGGGCCGCAGGCTCAGGCTTTCAGGCCGCGGCCTGCCCCGCAAGGACGGCGGGCACGGCGATCTTTACGCCCTGATTTCCATCTCCCTTCCCGGAAAACTCTCTCCCCGGCAGCTGGAATTGTTCAAACAATTGAAAGACTCAGCGGCCTGATCCAAATATCAAACCATAAAAAAACAGAACCCCGGCGTCCGCTTGCAACGGGCGCCGGGGTGAAAAGAAGGACGCTGGCTGGCTCTTAATTGAAGCTCGGCGCGGTTATCTGCTCCGCGGCGGCGTCAACCTTGTTCCTGGTCTTCAGCTCCTTGGCATTCTTGAAGGGCGTGCCTATCTCTTCAAGCAGGCCGTCGCCCTGCACGTAGTAGACGGCTTTGGAGGTGATATCCTTTACGGCGGTGTGGACGATCCACTTCAGCTGCAGCTGCATGGAGGCCACGGGGTCTTCCTGGGTGCCTACGTTCGCTATGGTGGAGTCCGGCACTTCGGAAACCAGGGTCACTTTGTAGCCCCAGGCCGTCACAACGTTAAGCGGTTCAATTGTTACTCCGGTAAGGAACTTGCCTTTGCCGTTGAAGTTGCCGCTATGGGTCCGGTGCACCTGATAAGTTACTTTCACCACCTCCGAACCGTAGAGGTTCTTCATGGAGAAGGCGTACTTTTTAGTGGCCGGCTTGCTCCAGCCCTGCAGCTGGGTCCAATGGCTGGTGCCGAAGGGGACGGCATTGGCGTAATTGGTGGTTATATTGACCACGGGCTGGTTCTTCTCTATGATGTTCCAGATCTTCTCCATCAGGTTCACTATATTATCTATAGCTCCCACAGTGCTGTTCACCTGGTTGATGGCGTTATTGAAGCCGGCCTGGGGGTCGACGGCGGTGCCGTTGACTCCGGGGTTGGGACCTGGGGGAGGAGGAACGACAGGCGGGTTGATCTGCGGGCCCGAGGGAGGCTTGGGCAGCTCATTGGGACCGGGGATGGTGCCGCCCCTGTCCGTTATCTCCTCTATCATTACAGAGTTCTCGTCTACGGCAAAGTACTTGGGGTCCAGGTTATCCGCCGCGGATACCCGGCCCGCGAACAGCGAGGCTGCGGCTGCGGTTATTGCAAGTAGTTTCTTCATTTGTAACTTCCTCCTTTTCGATTCCCGCCGGCTTTCGCCGCCGGTACAGATTACTCAATTTCCTTTAAAGATCGTTCCGGGGTCCAGCAGCGGTGCCGCCGCTTTCACGTTCTCCACTTTGGGCTCTTTCTTCCAGGGGCTCGCTATCTCTTCGTAGTAGCCGTCGCCCTGCACGTAATACACGCTGGCGCCGTCGACCTCTTTTATGACGGTGGCCATCTTCCACATAAGCTTCATCTGCATGGCGGCGACCGGATCGGTATCGGTGCCTACGTTGGCGATGGTAGAATCCGGCACCGACGCCGACATATAGAACTTATAGCCCCAGCCGACCTGCGTCACGGTGGGGATCACGGCCACGGCTGTGAGGTATTTACCTTTCCCTTTATAGGCCCCGTTATAGGCGAAGGAAACTTTATATTTGCAGTCTATCATCACCGATCCATAAAGGTTTTCCGCGTAAAAGCCGTAAACGTAGGATTTGGGCCTGGACCACTGCGCGAGCTGGGAGGCGGAGGTCACTCCCTGCGGGTAGGCGGTAGCGTACTTGGTCTCGATATTCACCACCGGGACATTAGCCTGCACTATTTGCCAGATCTTGGAAGCGATATTGACTATCGTATCGATGGAAACCAGGATGCCGTTCAGGTCCTTCGGAGGAGTTTCCGACATCCTCACATAGCTCATATCGGGCTCATCTTTTACTTCCAGGAGCCTGATCCTCACCGAGTCGGGGTTTATCGTGAAGTATTTCGGATCCTGTCTCGCCTGGTCCGCTTCGGATTTCGTGAATTCAGGAGTGACCCGGATCGACTGATCCTCGTCGGAAATGGAAGCGGCGCCGGCGGAGAAAGCCGGGGCGGCTATCAGAAAGAATGCCGAGAACAGCGCGGAGAAGGAGGAGAGGTAAAGTTTCATTTGTTGTTTACTCCTTATACATCAGCTACATACAGAGTATAGCGCAGGGCGCAAGTCGCTATCAGCGCCAAAGGGCCCAGGCCGTGGAACTCTTAAGACCTATGCCCCGCTGGGCCTTTGGACCTATGCCGGGGTTGACATGTAAAGGTCTGTCAAGGGCGGGAGCTGCCGCTTGTGCTGATACTAAAGAAAAGGGCGGGCCCCGAACGGGCCCGCCCTCCGCTATTTACGGCTTTCGCTTAAGCCGCAACTTTTTCCTCGACCTTGGGGGTTTCGCAATGCATCTCAGCCAGCTGCTTGTACACGCTGAGACGCCACTTGTATTCCTCTTCGGCCAGCTTCGCGAGGCGCTTCGCCGTCTCCGGGTTGATCTTATGCAGGGCGCGGAACCGGTTCTCGCTCATCATGAATTCTGATACCGGCAGGCTGGGCGCGGCGCTGTCTATGATCAGCGGGTTCTTACCCTGCGCCTTCAGCGCCGGGTTGAACCTGTAGAGGGGCCAGCGGCCGGAGGCAACCGCCTTCTTCTGCTGGTTCATGCCCGAGGTCATGTCTATGCCGTGCGCTATGCAGTGGCTGTAGGCGATAACTATGGAAGGCCCGTCGAAGGCCTCGGCTTCCGCCAGAGCCTTAACGGTCTGCAGGTAGTTCGCTCCCATGGCTATCTGAGCCACGTAGATATTCCCGTAGGTCATGGAGATCATGCCCAGGTCCTTTTTAGGCAGGAGCTTGCCGCCCGCGGCGAACTGCGCTATGGCGCCCATCGGGGTGGCTTTCGAGCACTGGCCGCCGGTGTTGGAGTACACCTCGGTGTCCAGCACCATGACGCGCACCTTGCGGTTGGAGGCCAGCACGTGATCGAGGCCGCCATAGCCTATGTCGTAGGCCCAGCCGTCGCCGCCCAGTATCCACACCGACTTCTTGATAAGATAGTCGGTAAGCGTAAGCATGCGGGCGGCCTGCTCACCGCCCGTCGCGGACAGGGCCTTCTTCAGATCGGCCACGCGGCCGCGCTGCTGCTCGATGGCCACCCAGTCTTCCTGCTTGGCGTTAAGTATTTCGTCGGCGAGGGCGGCCTGCGCTTTAAGCTGGCCGTCCTTCATGGCGATCAGGACCTCGCGGGCCTCTTCGCCCATCTTGTCATAGGCCAGGCGCATGCCCAGGCCGAACTCGGCGTTGTCTTCGAACAGCGAGTTGGACCAGGCCGGGCCCCGTCCGTCTTCGCGGGTGCAGTAAGGCGTGGTAGGCAGGTTGCCGCCGTAGATGGACGAGCAGCCGGTGGCGTTGGCTATGGTCATATGGTCGCCGAACAGCTGCGTCATCAGCTTCACGTAAGGCGTTTCGCCGCAGCCGGCGCAGGCGCCGGAGAACTCGAACAGCGGGCGCACCAGCTGGCTGCCCTGCACGGTATTGCGGTTAACCTTGGCGGAACCGGTGTCCTTCAGGGCCAGGAAGAACTTCAGGTTTTCCCTTTCGGTCTCGCGCAGCGGGGGCTGCGTCTGCAGGTTGATGGCTTTTTTGCCGGTTTCCTTGCCTTCCTTCTTCTCTTTGGCCGGGCAGCTGTACACGCAGGCGCCGCAGCCGGTGCAGTCCTCTACGGCGACCTGGGTGGTGAATTTAAGGCCTTTGAGCGCGGCCCTGCCCTCCGCTGATTTGAAGGTCTTCGGGGCCTTGGAAAGCTCCGCTCCGTCGTAAGCCTTGATCCGGATAGCGGCGTGAGGACAGACCAGCGAGCAGAAGCCGCACTGTATGCACAACTCGGACTCCCATACCGGCGTCTCAAGCGCGATATTGCGCTTCTCGTACTGCGAGGTGGCGGTAGGGAAGGTGCCATCCACGGTAAGGGCGGACACGGGCAGCCCGTCGCCGCGGAAAGCCATCATCTCGCACAGCGTGTCGCGCACGAAGGGCGGGAAGCCCTCCACCGCGCAGGCGCGCTTTATCTTGGAGGTCAGGCCGCCGACCTTCACTTCCTGTATGGCGGCCAGCGTCTGGTCCACCGCCGCGAAATTCTGCTTCACCACTTCCTCGCCCTTGCTGGCGTAGGTCTTCTTAATGGCTTTCTTGATCGCGGCTATGGCTTCATCCTTCGGAAGTACTCCGGAGATGCCGAAGAAAGCGGTCTGCATGATGACGTTGATGCGCCCGCCCATGCCGGTCTCGTCGGCTATCTTGGACGCGTTCAGTACATGCACTTTCAGGTGTTTCTTTATTATGGAGTCCTGCACTTCAACGGGCAGGCGGTCCCAGACTTCAGCCGCGCTGAACGGGCTGTTTATAAGGAATACGGCGCCGTCCTCGGCTTTGTCCAGCATTTCGTACTTCTCAAGGAAACTGAACTGGTGGCAGCCTATGAACCGGGCTTTGTAAACCAGGTAGGGCGCGCGGATATAGTCCTTGCCGAAGCGGATATGCGACACGGTCATGGAGCCGGCCTTCTTCGAGTCGTAGACGAAGTAGCCCTGCGCGTACTGGCCGGTCTCTTCGCTGATGATCTTGATGGTGTTCTT
>CAIQNV010000017.1 GCA_903873295.1 uncultured Elusimicrobia bacterium | reverse complement strand
GTGATATGCCGCAACAGAATTAGTTTCCTTATGGCAGGAAAGACAGTTCATCGTTTAATATCCTCTTTCGGGATTATCGAGATAGCACCTATCGTGTCTTTACCGATATGCAGCAGCAATTCAAACTTGTCATCTTTATCTATTTTGAGCGCCCTACTTGTTATATTTAACAGCCAGCCTTCCGGCAAAAGTCCTTCAAAGAATGGAAATAAATTTTCGGACTCAAATCTGACTTTATTTAACGGCATCGCCAGGCTGATTGGTTTGGCCCCTGGGGCCGCAACATATGCCCGGTCATATTCAAAAACATATCCCGCGGCATTTTTTTGCAGCACCCCTGCCTTTGCGCCATCATAGTAAATCAAGGCTTTTTTAGAGGCCATCACAGATTAACCGGTCCTAATGTTTTGCCAAACAGCTTCAGCACCTTATTTAATGTATCGGTTTTTAAAGACTCTTTTCCCTGCTCCAAGTCCCGTATGAACCTAAGGCCGACACCAGCCCGCTTGGCCAAATCTTCCTGGGTCAAACCAAGCTCTTTTCGCTTATTTTTAACAAATTCAATTATTTTTTGCATAGTATACCTCATCGGGTATAACAATTACTATCTGCGCGATATTTGCACTGTTTTTCTATAATAATTGTCTTAAATATGTAGATAGTATACCCCATAGGGTATAGTCTGTCAATAGCATAGCGGCATTTGGGGTGTGATATTGCTACCCAGCCGAAGAGGCGGGTCTTTTTCCATTTTGCGGGGATCGCCCGGCTTTTCCATCGTGTAGAGGTCCAGCATGCCGCTGCCCATCGGGCCGGAGCCGGCGAACTTGCTCACCAGCAGCTCCGGGTAGCCGTCCCCGTTGAGGTCGGTGGCCAGGATGAAAGCGGGCCGCTCCGGGTCCGGGTCTATCTCTATGGTCTCGTAGCCGGATTCGGCGGCGGCGCGCGGCTCCGGCGGGAGAGCCGCCTCCGCGCTCATTGAAACAAGGCCGCGCAAGGCTTCGCCGCGTAGGACTTCCTGCGCGACCGCGGGAGCTGCCGCCGCCAGCGCGGAACAAAGGAAAAATAATTTTTTCATATATCGTGTAATTTAGCGGCCCGGTCAAGGCTCAATACCAATAAATAGCGGCTGGCCCGTCCGGCACGCGGATGTTAAACACGGGGCCATCTACCGCGACCTGCGCCGATCCGGCCACGTTCTGCAGCCAGGCCGCGTAAGGGCGTACGTCGGTGAGTATGGTAACGCCGGACTCGCAGCCGCCGTTCTTGGTGTCCGGGCCGCGAACTATGACACCGGCGATGCGGTAGCCGTCCGCGCCGGGAAGATAAGCCGGCGCGCCGGAATCGCCAAAGCAGCCTCCTTTGGGATCGGCTACAAGCCCGGGAGCTGCTATATCCCCGCGCCCGGCGAAAAGGTCCTGGCCGTTGCGCAGCATAGCGCGGAAGGGGACCGAGACTTTTCGCATCTCGGGTATCTCCACATTGGCCGCGTTCGAGGTTTTGCCGAAACCGACCAGGACCAGTTCCTGCCCGGGACTCAGAGGGCTGCCCGGCGCGGACAGGGCGGCCGGGGCCTTGAAAGAAGGCACCGGCTCTTTAAGAAAGACCACGGCTATGTCGTTGACCGGCTTTTCCGGATTCCACGAGTCGCCGGCTTCCTGGTACCAGCGGTCGGAAAAGCCGGGATGCCTCACGAAGCGCTCCTGCGGGGAGCCGCTTGGCGAATCTTCCTTGGGATTCAGCCGGAAATATGCCAGCACGGACTTTACCGAGACAGGCAGCCAGCCTCCATCATCGGGCAGATAGATCTCCGCGGGGAGGCAATGGGCGGCGGTCAGCACGGCTTTATCGGAAATAAGACTTCCGCTGCAGCGCGAACTGAAAGTGCGGCCCCGGAGGCCGGCCGGGACCGCCGGGACTTTGGGGAATTCCATTGTCACCAGCAGGCGCACGGTGTGCCTGAACTCGGGGGAGGAGTGGTCCAGCACCTTCTCGCCGCCGACTATGCGCGGCTCGGCCGCCAGGCAGACCGGGCCTAAGACTATGGAGCAGGCGAGCGCGGCCGCGGCGGCGCGCGCCCGGGGGTATCCTGAAAATAAGGCCGTATGTTTCATTCTATCACCTCGAAATGGCCGCAGACTGAAAGCGCGGGGCCCTGCGCGGAAGTAAAAAGCGTAATACATTGTATCAGAGGCGAAAAACTCCGGTCAAGCCTATTTTGCCCCGCGGGGCGCCGTAAAAACAGCGCGGTTCGCGGATCTGGCCGTGAAAAATAATTCCCGTCCGCGGCCCTCCCTGTGAGATTAGTGATACGGCGGTTCACCAAAATACGCTTTTGATGAAGCCGGAGGACGTAAGCCAAAAAACAAAAACGGAGGGAGCTTTTGCCTCAGGCGGAAACAGCTGGGATGCCGTAACATATACTTGCAGCGGTAATTGTTTGTGCGGCGGCCGGGCCGTAAGCCGGCAAAGGCTGAAGGAGATAAAAATAATATGAAACGGATAATGATGGCGGTGATAATGGCGGTAATGGCCGGCGCGGCTGATTTTCAGGACCTTCAGCGGCTGCGCGCTTCCGGACTGGCCGGGATAGCTGTTCCCGCCGTCAAATCCGACGGCATCCAGATCGCCGATCCCGATGGTCCGGGCGCGTCCGGCAGCGGGGCCTGCTCGGAGACCCTGTCGCCTGACGCCCCTTACGACACTGCCGCCTTCCAGGCAGGGCTTGAAATAGCCCTTCGCGACAGGACCCTGGACGCCGATGCTCTGGGAGACTTCTTTTTCAACTGGGACATCCCGAAAATCCTTAACGGCAGTATGCGCTTAAGCGAACTGTATCTCAACGATTGCAGTCTCACTAAAGCCATCAACGCGTCGATGACTAAGCCGGCGCAGATCTTTATGCTCACCATGGGCGGGCACAGCAGCTGGGGAGGCATGGTCCTTTACATGGGGGACATCTTCGCGGAGGGCTTTTACCGCAACCGCAGCGGCGGCGTGGAAGTCGGCTTTGCGGCGCGGCGCAAGTATACCAGCAAAGAGATCCTGACCAAACAGCCGTGGTACGAGTGGGACGCGGCTAAAAAGGCCTTTACGCCGCATGTGGGGGGCGCCGCCCTGCGGCTTGGAAAACACGCCGCCGCCGTTCAGGGTTCGCGGTCCGATCTCCTCCTCTACCGCGGCACCAATGAAAAGTACTCGGTCAAGGAGAACGTCCTCGCCACCATAAACACCTTCGCCTTCGACCCTTTCGGCGCTATTTTCACTACGCCCGATTACCAGGCCGCCAAAAACTGGGCCAACCCGGTAGTCCTCTCCTCCAGGATACAGTTCCGCGACCTCGCAGATGCAGTCAGCGCTGATGATCCGAACCTTGGGGTGCCGAAGCTGTATGTAGGCGTGGAGTTCGGCTATGTGGAAGCGGCCTTCCTTTACAGAGCCGGCGACAAACAGAACCTGTTCATGGATAACCTGACCGATAAATGTATAAAAGCTCCGGCCAAAGGGCCGATAACCGAAATCTGCAGATAAGCGGCCGGATGCGGTAACCGGTCGATATTAAGAGGAGATGAAAAATATGAAAGGACTAATGATGGTCATTGTGTTAGGTTTGGCAGCAGGCGCGCAGGCCGCTGAAGCAGGTCCCGGCGGCAAATATCCGCCCGAATTCTCCGGCCCGGCGGTGCGCGCCTCCGATCTGAAAGCTCTGGATGCTGCGATCGCGGCTGTTCCGGCGCCCAGCGAGGATGAAGAAACGCTGCGGCTGCGCGCGGAAGCCTTAGCAGACCCCGGCAAATTCGTGGACGAACATACACCTGACGAACTAGGCATGGCCTTCGGTCTGTTTCCCTCACGCTACCAGATACTGGACGCCGCCAGGATACAGAATGCCGCCGTCAAGCTGACCGTGGACCTCACCCGCCAGCGCCTGGAGGTGAAGTCGCCGAAACTTAATACGGAATTCAAGATCTCCTCAGGCCTTCTGCCTGCCCATGGCACGCCGGGCAGCGGCAAATGCTACGGCCCCGACTCAGTGGAGTCCATGCATTATTCCAGTCTCTACAACAACGCGCCCATGCCCAACACCGTCTTCTTCAACGGGAATATCGCGCTGCACGGCACCAGCGCCGCCAACGAGGCCCTGCTGGGCAAGCCGGCCTCCCACGGCTGCGTGCGTCTGTCCAGAGCTAACTCCAGAATAGTCTTCAACCTGGTCCGCGAGAACGGAAAGCCGAACGTCGTGATCTGCGTGAAGGGCGCCGCGCCCAGATAAGCGCGGTGGAATTGTTGGGTAGAGCTAAAGAATAAGGTGGTCTCTCCGGAAAGGCTGGAGGATGTTTATAGGAGCAAATAAGCCCGGTCAGCGTCATTCGGCGGCGCGGTCAGCGGAGCGTTCCGGGAAAAATAATTCCCGTCCGCGGCCCTCCCTGTGAGATTAGTGATACGGCGCTTCACTAAAATATGCTTTTGATGAAGCCGGGGGACGTAAGCCAAAAAACAAAGCGGAGAGGGCTTACGCCTCAGGCGGAAACAGCGGGGATGCTGTAACATATACTTGCAGCGGAAATTATTTGGAGGCGTCCGGGCCGGAAGCTGGCAAACACTAAAGGAGATAAAGACAATATGAAAAAGATAATGATGGCGGTGGTGATGGCGGGAATCTCAGGCGCGGCCTGCGCTGCGGCTCCGGCGTCAGCGGGCGGCCGAGAGTTCTCCCTTGGCTCGGTATTCGCCCGGGAAATCCCAATTACTGAGATCGCGGTGCCGCCGGTTTCTAAGGCCGTGATCGCGGACGCCGGCTCCGGCTGCACCTCTGACGGGGCTTACCGCTCCGAAAGCCAGGACAATAAGCCGCTGATCTGGCAGACCGGGGCCTGGCCCATTGCCGGCTCCGACCAGTGGACCTGGGTCATGCCGGTGGATTACGCTCGCTCACAGATGTGGGGCGTCAAATATATCTGCTCGCCCGGGGTCGTCTGCGACGAGTTCGGCGCGGGCAGGCACGAAGGCATAGATTATGTGCCTAACAACGCCGCCTGGAAAGATAAGAACAAGGGTTTTGTGCTGGCCGCGGCCGACGGAGAGGTGGTCTACGCCCGCGTCGGCTGTCCGCAGACCGCCAACTATGGTCAGAACGGGACCAGGCGGCTGTGCGCGGACGGCTGGGGCAACCACGTGATCATAAAGCACGGCAAAGTGACGATGCTGAAGAACGGTGTCGCCGAGGAGATGACACTATACTCGCGCTACGCCCACATGGCGGCCGGCGGCATAACCATAAACATCGGCGACAAAGTGAAGGCCGGACAGCGCCTTGGCCGCATGGGGAACTCCGGCTCCTCCAACGTTCCGCATCTGCATTTTGAGACAGGGCTGATGAAGAGCCGCAGCTTCGAGAAGTGCAAGCCGTCCAAAGCGATGGACTATGTGGTGAATCCCTACCTGCTCAAGAGTTTTCCCAACAGCTTCTGAGGAGGACGGGAATATGAACGAAGGGAGAAAATATGAAGACCATCACGCTAAAAATGACCCTGCTGGCGATTATTTTAAACTGCTCCGCCGCATACGCCCGCTCCTCCGCCTACGCGGAGAACGATTGGGTGAACGGGTTCTACTTCGGGCAGGATGCCGCGGCGCAGCGCCCCTTGCCGGGTGTGCCAAACCCGACAGCCGCTGAGCCGGCCCCGGCGGCTCAGGATACGGCGGCCCAACTGGGTCCTGAACTGACCCTCCAGCAGGCGCCGCGACCCTCCGATCCGGCGGTCGAAATACCGGACGATCTGAAGGCCGGCGGCCACCCGGATTACGATAAGGATACGGCGCTGCGCCTGGCCGGCAATGCCAAGCGGCACAGCAGAGGCGCTTTTACCGGCTGGTGCTATTCCTACGTGGCCGACGCCATGGAGCTGGCCGGCATCATCAGGCCGGGCCAGTGGTATTCGCTGGGCATAGGCGTGGACGCCGCGGCCGATTTTGCCGCCTGGGCCAACCGCAATCCCGGTACGCTCCGCAGCCAGCTGAAGCTAGCGAAGATCCCGACACCCTCCATTGCCTCGGAGCTGCCTATGGGCGCCATAGTGGTCTATAACCGCGGCACCTGCGGCTTCAGCAGCCGTTCCGGCCACATAGAGGTAAAGGTTGCCCCGAACCAGCTCTGCTCGGACGGCTGCCAGCCGGCCTACCAGGAATGCTACGGCAGTCCCGGTGTCCGCGCCGGCATCAGTGTTTATGTGCCGGTCAAAAAGACCGTCGGGAGGAACGAGAGCAAGGTCTGCGGGCTGACCGGCAGCGGAGACGGCAAATGCTTCTACAAGTGCGATGACGGCTCAGCCTACGAGAACCGGATGAAGCGCCCCAATCCGTGGAACGACAATACCGCCGGGCCGACAGTAGAGTTATGCCGGCAAGTGGTGATGACTTTCGGCGGCCCCGCAGGCGAATAGCGGACCCTAAGGAAGTGAAATATGAAAATTCTATTGTTGATGATCCTGGCGCTGCCGGCCGCGGCTGAAACGCCGCCTCCGGCGGCCGAGCAGGTGATTGATCTCCGGGATGCCGGGCGGGAGGAGGCGCGTTTCACCCGCGATGAGGCCGGCGTAATAAATGATAACAAGACCGGGCTGGAATGGCTGGAGGGGCCCGACGTTCCCTCAAGCTGGGAGATGGCGCAGGAATGGCTAAGCGGCCTTGGCTCAGGCTGGCGCACGCCGACGCTGGCGGAACTTGAGGCCATCTACCTGCCGGACTCCAAGCGCAAGGGCACCTACGGAGATCCGCTCTGCCTGGACCCGGCCTTCAGGCGCGACAGCGGCTACAGCCTGTGGTCGGTGGAGCGCTATGACGGCACGGCCTGGATGTTCGATTTCAGCCGCGGCTACGCCCACTGGCTAGACGTATATTTCCCCGGCCGCTTCGACCGGGCCGTGGCCGTAAGACCCCGGGAGATTCGGGGACGGTATAGAATGGGGGCGGGGGGCCTGTGGGGTGCTGATGTCTGATGGAAAAGGCGTCTTCAGGAGCGCTTCCATTTTGAGCCGGGTTAGGCATATCCCCGTGCGGCTGGAGGCAGGAAAGCCCGCGGCGCCTTATAAGCCATTTGACCCGGCCCGGCATAGGCCCTTAAGGGCTTGACATGTCAATACCTTCTGATATACTATAGTGAATCTCCAAGGAGATATTTATGAAAAGCATGACAAGTTTGGCTTTAATCGGATTCCTCTTCCTTTCCCTGAATAAGGCTTACGCCCAGTTCGATTTTATCTCGGGGGGCTCGGTCTGTAACGAACTCTCCAATACCGCCGTCCCGCAGCCGGCGGAGCCTGCCAAGGCCGCGCAGGCCGCCGCCACCGCGGGCAATGAGCTTATAATACTGCCCGGCGACGGCGCAGTTGCTTTCGATATGCGCGCGGAACTTGTCAGGGCGTCTAAAAAGAGCGTCTATCTGACCGGGCTGGCTATTCATGGAGACGAGACCGGTCGCCGCACGGCAGGTCTGCTGATGGCTAAAAAGAAGGAAGGTCTCGATGTGCGGCTGACGATAGACAAGAGCGCCGCCGGCCGCTGCGAGAAGGGCCTGCTCGCGGAGCTCTCGGCCGCCGGCATCCCAGTGCGGCTCTACCAGCTCGCCGTTAATTCCCCTTATCAACCCTATTCCGGGATGCTGGTGATCGACGGCAAGTATGCCGTACTGGGCATGAACTCCATTAACGGGGACCCGCGCACGACCGGCGGTGAGAAGATCCGCTATGCGGAGCCGCCGGTCCAGAGCTCCGCCCTGGATGCCGCGGTCGTGTTCTTCTTCCAGGCCTCGGACTCCACCGGCACTACGAATCAGAAGCGCCGCTACATAGAAATGCCGGCGCAGAGCTCCGCTCTGGACGGCTCGGTGGTCTTCTTCTTCCAGGCTTCGGACGAGACGGATATAAAAAAATAAAATAGGGAGTTTGAAAAACTCGCGGATCCCCGGCTTCAAAGGCCGGGGATTTTTTTGGGATGCGCTGCATGCGCGCAGGCCGGTCTCCTTCAAAAGATAATTCCTCTCAAATCCCGCCGCCACACTAACCGCGCTAGGAGCCTGTCCGACATAAGGAATTTTGCCTGCAATTGCCGCTTTTTGCCTGCGCCTTTGCGCCGCTCAACTTACAGGTTCATTGGAGCCTGCTCGTTTCGCGTCGCTTCGGCTCGGCCTCAAAACCGTCAATTTCGCTTTAAAAACCTTATGTCGGACAGGCTCCTAG
>CAIQNV010000016.1 GCA_903873295.1 uncultured Elusimicrobia bacterium | reverse complement strand
CTCCCCCCTCCTCCCTCTCTGTGTCTCTGTGGTGAACTCCCTTCTCCCCGATATTCGATTTTCGATCTTCGACTTTCGATTTTCTGGGCCACCCCGTATAAGCGGGAATGAGTTCCTTGATCTTCGTAAGCATCGTGGCCATATCCGCTTCGTTCGCCAGATGCTTCAGCTCCTGCAGCTGCGCCTCGCTGAGGGCGGAATCGGCCTCGCCCGGGACGGCGGCGAAAATATCGCTGTGGCCGGTGTCTTTGCGGATATCCCCGGCGCGGAACAGTTCTTCATACATCTTCTCGCCGGGCTTAAGGCCGGTGAACTTTATCTCTATATCTTTCTCCGGCACCAGCCCGTTAAGCACTATCATATTGCGGGCCAGGTCCAGGATCTTCACCGGCTCGCCCATGTTAAGAACGAAGATCTCGCCGCCCTCGCCTATGGCGCAGGCGTTAAGCACCAGGGAGACGGCCTCCTCGGTGGTCATAAAATAGCGTATCACGTCGCGGTGGGTCACCGTCACCGGCCCGCCGCCCAGTATCTGCTCCTGGAAGATCTTCACCACGCTGCCGGAGCTCCCCAGCACATTGCCGAACCGCACCGACATGAACTTGGTAGAGCTATGCCCGGAAAGCGAGCGCAGCACCATCTCGCCCAGGCGCTTCGAAGCCCCCATCACGCTGGTGGGCCGCACGGCCTTGTCCGTAGAGATGAACAGGAAGCGCTCCACATTGTAGGCCGCGGCGGTCTTCGCCAGTATATAGGTGCCCAGGGTATTGTTCTTAACGGCCTCCTGCGGGTTGTCCTCCATAAGCGCCACGTGCTTATGCGCGGCCGCGTGCAGCACCCAGGCCGGCTTATGCGTTTCAAAAAGATTCTTCAGCAGGCTTTCGTCCCGCACATCCCCGGGCACGGAAACAATATGCCCGGCAAAGCCCTTTTCGCGCAGTTCCTTGTCTATATAGAACAGCGCGGTATTGTGGTTCTCAAGCAGCACCACTTTCTTAGGCCCAAGCGCCAGCACCTGCCGGCAGAGCTCGCCGCCAATAGTGCCGCCGGCCCCGGTAACCAGCAGGGTCTTGCCCTTTATGCTGGCCTTCACCAGGCCCATGTTTATATCCACAATGCGTCGGTGCATAAGGTCGGCCACGTCAATTTTGCGGATGTCCGGAACCAGACGGGTTTTACTGATAAGCTCGTCCATGGTAGGCAGGGTCTTGAACTCAACCTTGCGCGGGTGACCAGAAGCCGCATATACGCTCATCAGGTCCGTTATCAGCTTTCCGCGGCTGTGATTCACCGCAATAAGCACCTCGTCGATTTCTTTATCCTCAATAACCCTGGCGATCCTATCCCGGCCGCCTAGCACCGGCACCCCGTGTATGCTGCGGCCATGTTTTAAAGCATTATCGTCCAGGAAGCAAACCGCCCTGCGGGTAGCCCCTTTGGAACGCTGCAGATCCCTGAGAACAGCTTCGCCCAAATCCCCGGCGCCATAGATAAGCATACGGGACTGGTTCTCATCTTTCTCGTTATAACGCAGATGGCGCGTCATCCTTATGGCAAACCTAATTCCCCCCACAAAAATAAACCCTATAAATGGACTTATGACCAAAACTGATCGGGGAAAATGCGCATGCTGAAAAAAGAGTACCACAGCCATTATAAACACCTGGCTGGCAAGAAT
>CAIQNV010000015.1 GCA_903873295.1 uncultured Elusimicrobia bacterium | reverse complement strand
TGTCGGGCATCTCTCCTCCTGGTTAAGTTGTCTAAGCAACAAACTTATACCAGAAAGGCGGGATGCCCCTCTTTTCTTTACTTCATCACGAGGTCAATAGTGACATAGTCATGGGTATGCACTGTAATTCCAGAAGAACCATTAATGCAGCCACGCCACCGTGCAGGAGTCCATCATAGCCGGTAAGTTCCTTAACACAGAAAGCGGCAGCCTTTACCGAACCATCATGCTGTTTCTCAAAGTTAAGCCGCAGGCCTGCGGGGTTATTATCCCCGCAGGCCACACAGCCGCCATGCAGCCGGTGTTTAATGACAGCCATGCCCCTGGCAGCAGTCGGTAGGTAGTATTTCAGGAAGTTCCTTCTTCTTGAAGAGTTCGATGGCCTGCGACAGCGGGCCCTCGGGAGAACGGTAAGCCTTTATCCCCCCCGCGTTCAGGTGCTCCAGTGCGCGGGCACCGATGCCGCCCACCAGTATGGCCGTAACGGCTTTTCCAGCTATAGCCCCCAGCGGGTTACACTGGCCGTGCTCATGATGCTGGTTGCCGTTATCCAGAAACTCCACTTTGCTGGTTTCTAGTTCGCAAATCGCGAAGAACGGCGCACTGCCGAAGTGCCCATATACTTTTGACTTCATTCCGTCGTTGTTTTCCACGGGTATACAGATGTTCATTTATGTTTTCCTCCGCAGGACCCGCGCATAACTTCCACGGGCCCGCCTTCTATCTTAAGAGCTTTGCCGTTAACTACGGCGTCGGCCAGCTTGCGCCTGGCGCTGGCGAGTATATTCCCAAAAGTCTGTCGTGATATCTTCATCGCCGCTGCTGCCGCAGCCTGATCCATCTTTTCGAGTTCGGAGTGTTTCAGCGCCTGGAACTCGTCCAGCTGGAGCACTATCTCTTCCAGTTCACAAAGCGGGACGGCCCGCGGCTTAAAGTAATAGGCCCTTGGCTCCGAAGTTATCTTCCTGCATTTAAAAGGTCTGGTCATAGTAATTGGCATATGCCAATAACCCTATATTAACAACTTGGAGGCTGGGAGTCAACTGCTCTGAAGCTGGAGAGCTTATTATAAGTTCAAAGGCGGTCTCATGGGACATCCTGGCCCGCCGACGTTTCGCGGTCGTCAGACTCTACTTAAACTTACCGGCAGGGGGCAAATCCCGCCTGCCGGAGGAAAAAGTCACTGACCGGGTAGGGCAGGCCGATTGGCACTCGCCGCAGGCGAAACAATCTGGTATGGACCGGCCCCGCCTGAGGATGGCGCTCATAACGGTGGAGGGACAGGCCAGCTCGCAGGTCCCGCAGGCTATGCAGGTGGAATAATTAACCCTAATTTTATAGATGCTCACTTTCTCCGCCAGCCAGCCGACCAGGCCGAAGGGACAGAGCAGGTGGCACCAGGGGCGGTAAATGAACAGGCTGGCCGACAGCAGCGCGCCTATGAACAGCCAGCCGGCCATCTTTACCATGGCGGGATTATAGATCTTGAATGGGTCCACAGGTTCCACGATATCCAGCCCCCAGGCCAGGGCCGCGGCGGTAAACACACTGAAGAAGATTATCCTGACGGTATTTGTAAACTCGAAGGAGGGCTTATACTGCCGCAATATGGAACGGCCGTTTTTATCGCGGCTAAGGCGGAACAGCAGGTCCTGCAGAACTCCCAGCTGGCAACCCCAGGAACAGATGAACTTATTGGCCAGGATTACCAGCAGCAGGAAGACCGCCAGCGCCGCCAGCCTGGGCGGAAAAAACACCCCCTTGGCCCCGAACAGGACTATAGCGTCCTTAACGGTGCCCATGGGGCTGGGGTCGGAGCCGAGGACCACGCCGAAAATAGCCACGGCCGCAAAATAAAGCGCGTTGCGCAGGCGGTACTTAATAAGGCCGCGGCGCATCAGGATAAACACAGCACCAAGAAAAGCGAACCAGAGCGCGAACTTGAGGACGATCTTTTTCCAATTCTTTGACCTTTCCTCGTTATGCAGGGCCAGGCTTTTCTGAACCTTCAAGGAAAGCTCCGGCTCGGAGAAACCAAAGGAGGCTAAACTCCGCTCCAGGCCTTCCCGGCCGCGCAGCCCCAGCGCGGCGCCCAGCGCCGGCGCCGGCAGACCGTTCACGCTGGCGAAGTCCAGCGCGGTCATACCTGGAGAAAAAGAAAAAGTCCTGTCGGCGTCTATCTTTTCCGGCTTGCCGCCCCACAAACCGGATACGAAATATGATCCGCCTACTATAAAGGCCAACAACAGCGCGGAATGCCATAGAACTTTATAATACCCCTTCATTTTATCCCCTTTCAAAGCGCCGCCCACCACCAATAATTATTTATCGCCCTGGGTGTCGCGCCCCGGTGGGGCGATATACAGAACTATGCTGTTGACCAGCAGGGCCGCGGTCCAGAATAGCAGCGAAATGCTGACGAAAGACCGGGTATTGAATTTTTTCATTTCTGCTCCTTGTCCCGCATCGCAAAGCCGCCGGCCCGCTAACGGTCAGCCGGCGGTAATTTCAAAAACCGGAGGGGCGTGAATAGTCCGTTTTACGGTGCACTGCTCCGCGGCCTTTATGACCGCTCCTTTGTACTTCTCGGGGAAGTCTTTGGGCAGCACTATCTTGAGAGATATTTTTTTCATCAGATGGGAGTCGGGGTCCCAGTCCATCGACTGTGTTATCTTCAGCCCCTCCGTGCTCAGGCCCCGGGATTGAATAAAGCCCAGCACGAAGATACCGGCACAGGTGCCGACCGAAGCGAGGAACAGATCGTACGGAGCGGGGGCCGACCCCTCGCCGCCGCCGGAGGCCGGCTGGTCGGTTGCTATTTCAAAACCGTGCCACTGCGCGTTCACTTTCTTCCCTCCGGGGAAAGTTATTTCCATATCGGACATAAATGATTCTCCTTTGCTTAAAGCCCTGTTAGAACTCTAGCCCACTCACAACTTGGATGCGCCATCCGCAGAAAAGTTTCAAACCAGCCCTGCTGCCCGCCTGTATATTATAACTTCCAAATACACCAGGAGGGCTAAACCTTTTTAGAGGTCACTCCTTTTGTACTCCCTTTGGGAACGCTCGGCCACGGCCTTCTCGCTTAAAGCGTCCTGCCAACCGTTGCTTAAAGTATCGATGCGGTCGAACCTGGCAGTATACGGCTTGATGTCCAACAGCGGCGTACCGTCCAATATGTCCACACTGTCGAGGAACAGCAGGTTTCCCTCACGGCGCAACAGACGCACGATGCTCAACCCCAGAGGGTTGGGGCGAAAAGGCGTCCGCGCGGCGAACACGCCCCGCTCGACTTCGTCCAGGAATGGTTTCACTTTCAGCCTGGGCGGCCCGGCCTTATGAAAATGATAGAGCAGATAGATATGGGAGAAACCTTCCAGGTCGGTGAGCCCTTCTGCGTATTCCGGGAAGATCTCCGCCCTGCCGGCACAACCCGCCGCATAGACTGGCTGGATAGGGGTGGCTTTGGCCTCGGTATGGCAGCTGTGTATTACACCTATCGGCATGTATTTCACGGAAGCTCCACGCATATTATATCCCCCCGCTTCTCTGTTTGCCCGGGCCCAGGCTCAGTTCAGGGCTGGCTGCGGACAGCCGCAGGGTTCCCCCCTCTACGATAAAGAGTTTGGCAGCCAGCGCGACCGCCTCTTCGTGGTCATGTGTAACAAGGAGCACCGGTATCCCCAGGCTCTTCATCGCTTTAGCAAGACAATCCCGCATGTGCAGGCGCGTCCGATGATCCAGCGCCGAGAACGGTTCGTCGAGCAGAAGCAGTTCCGGCTTGGCGATCAGCGCGCGCGCCAAGGCCGCACGCTGCCTCTGCCCTCCGGAGATCCTGTCAGGCCTCCTCGACTCCAGCCCTTCCAGCCTAAATTCATGCAGCAGCCGGCGCGCTTCGGCCAGCGCAATAGTTTTGTCCTGCCCCCGCGCTCCGTAGACTATATTTTCCAGCACGGTCATATGCGGGAACAGCGCCTGGTGCTGAAAGACAAAACCTATTCTGCGCTTCTGCGGCGGAACATGTATCCCGCTGCCGGACGCACCACTTGACAGTAACATCCCATTAAGGATTACTTCTCCCTCGTAGGGACGGAGCAGGCCGGCCAGAAGCCTCAGAGTCACGGTCTTTCCGGAACCGGAAGGACCGAACAAAACGCCTATCTCCCTGCCTAGGTCCAAGTGGATGTCCAGGGCAAAACCCGGCAACGAATGCCGGATACGCGCCCTCAGTACAGGGTCGGCACTCACAAAAGCCTCCGTGAAAAACCGCGCGCCGCCGCCAGCATGCAGACAGACAGGAGAGTCAGCGTTATGACCAGCAGATGCGCTTTCTCCCAGTCTCCCGAAGTGGCCGCGGAATAAATGGCGAGCGGCATAGTGTCTGTACGTCCGGGGATATTGCCGGCCAGCATCAGCGTCGCCCCGAATTCTCCGAGGGCACGGGTGAAAGCCAGGGCTATTCCCGAAAAAATCCCCCTCCAGGCCAGCGGAAGGATGACACGAAGCGCGGTCTCGGTACGGGAATACCCAAGCATCGTAGAAGAATCTATCATCTCCGGGTCCACCGCCTCTATGGCGGACTGGGCGGTAGTCACCATAATAGGGAATGAAACCACGGCGGCGGCCACTACGGCCGCCTGCCAGGTGAACATGATATTCCAGCCGGTCCAACCGTAGATATGCCGCCCGATAACGCCAAAGCGGCCCAGCAGCATGACAAGGTAGTATCCGGTTACCGTTGGCGGCAGGACCATGGGCAGAAGGATGGCCGCCTCTACCAGGTGCTTGCCGCGGAACCTGGCCCCGGCCAGTACGAACGCCGCTGCCAAACCGCCAAGGGCCACCGCCAGCGTAGCCAGCAATGAGACCTTCAGCGAAAGGAGCAGCGACCAGGACACTTAATTGAACCCGTAGCGGCGGAAAGCGGCTTTTCCCTTTTTGGAGAGCAGGAACTCAAGGAACTTCTTTGCCCCGGATATATTTTTCCCGTTGCTCAGGGCAGCGGCAGGATAGACTATCGGCGTATGCTCGGCGTCGGGGATATTCTCAACGATCACGGCCTTCGGTTCCACTTTGGCGTCGGTCAGAAAAACGAACCCGGCGTCAACTTCCCCCCTTGCGACGTAGTCCAGGACCTGCCGCACGTTTTCGGCCAGTACCAGTTTCACGAAAAGCTTATCGTATAGCCCGCGTTTTTCCAGGACTTGCCTGGCGTATCTGCCCGCAGGCACCGTGGCCGGATTGCCAATGGCTATCCTTGTAACGTCTGGGGAAGCCAGATCGGAGGTCTGCCTGATCCTAGCTTTGGCCAGACTGCTTTTAACCAGGACGAGGGAATTGCCCGCCAGCACACTGCGTGTTCCCCCGACAGTAAGACTGGACCTCTCGACCGCGTCCATATCGGAAGCGGCGGCCGAAATAAAGACGTCCGCCGGAGCGCCGCTCTCTATCTGCGACTTCAGCTGCCCCGACGCACTGAAGTTAAAGACCAGCCGGGAGCCGGGATTTTGCTTCTCAAAAAACGGGGCGCTGTAAAGCATTACGTCTTTAAGGCTCGCAGCGGCCGATACTAGGACATCCTGTTTTTCAAGCTCAGCTGCGGACAATGGTTGTTGCGCCAGCCCCAAAAGCAAAAAGAGATAAAGAGATTTTGTCATAGTTCCCACAATTAAGAGTTTCTTTTCTTTCAGAGCGGCATCACTATAGAAAATGATCCATGCGTTACCCCTTTGAGCGCCCGCATGGCGTCCGCCAGACGCTCCAACGCAGCGGGATGGCCGGTAACAGAAACGGTTGAGAGTATTTTCCCGCCTGGCAGGATATTGGTTTGTAACGAAAGGACATTCTTCGAGTTAGACGCAAGCAGGGTTTCGATGGCAGGGCCGGGACGACCATCCGAGGTGTCATAAGCCACAGAAATGGTCCCTGCGCATACCTTCCCCCCGCGCCAGTCTTTTCTTACTATTGCGCGCCGTATAAAATCAGAGATTGCTTGGGAACGGCTCGGGTAGCCGCGCTCTTCCGCTATTTCATCAAGCCTGGGCAGCAGCCCTTTTTCTAGGCAAACGGTAAACCTATCTAGGGATTTATCAGTGGTTTTCATATTCATACTATCTTACAAATAAATATGAACGGAGAGGTATATGTTGCCGTAGCGGCTCGTGCGGACTGTTTTGAGATATAGCCATATTTGTGGGTGGGTCATTAGGATGTACCATGAATGGGCGGGAGCATTTAAGGCGGGCCAGGGCCAGGGGCGGCGGCCATCCCGTGGCAAGCCGCGACTGGCCCTGGCCTCTCCTTATTTTCTTTGCAGGTTTCCCCTCTCCCCACGGGGGCTACATACAGTAACAGAAAAGCCCGCCAGGGCGAGCGAACAGCGAGCCTGGGCGGGTTTTTAATAAACC
>CAIQNV010000014.1 GCA_903873295.1 uncultured Elusimicrobia bacterium | reverse complement strand
GGCGGTGAGGCCGCCGACGGGTTCGTTCGGGTGCGGGAAGCCCGCGAACAGGACCTTCGTTCTCCCGCTGCCGAAGCGCACGTGGTATATCGGCTTGCCAAGAGAGCTGCGGCCCGCTATTTTTACGGAGAAGCGCGGATCCTTCCGGAGCGACTCTGTGAATCCGTTGATCCGGGCCAGGGGCAGGAACGACTTGAAGGCCGGCAGGGAGCCGAGGATTTTTTCGATATTTATTTTTTTCATAGTCCCGCCGGAACCGCAAGGCCGCGGGCGGCGCAGAAGGCGCGCAGGTCAGCGGGCAGCGGGACGGAGAACACGCGCTCTATTCCCGCTTTGCGCATATCTATTTCGGCGCAATGCAGCGTCTGCCGCGGCAGCAATAGCTTTTCTTCCAGCTCGGGCGTCCAGCCTTCGTCGAGAAAATCCAGGTAATAGCCGGCGTCCGGCCCGTAGATCTTGTCCCCCACCAGGCTGTGGCCCAGCCATTGCGCGTGGGCCCGGATCTGGTGCATGCGGCCGGTTTCGGTGACCACTCGCGCCAGCGTAAAACCGCCGCCGCCGGCAAGCGGGGTGAAGTGCGTCACCGCGGGCTTCCCGTCCGGCCTTACGGCAGTTTTTGAGTACACCGGGCTGTTTTCATCGTCGCCCAACGGTTGGTCCACCGTCACAGGGCCGGCAAATTCCCCCGTCATTATCGCCAGGTAGGTTTTTCCGACCAGCCGCCGCTGCATGGCGGTCTGCAGGCGGCCCGCCACCGCGGGGTTCTTGGCGAACACCACCACGCCGCTGGTCTCGCGGTCGAGCCGGAAGACCAAATGGGCGGCGGCAAGGCCGAAGTGCTCGCGCATTGCGCCGGCGAGGCTGGACCAGGGTCCGGCCTTGGACGGGTGGCAGACAATGTCGCCCGGCTTGTTTATTACTATAACTTCGTCGTCGTGGTGGATTATCCAGCTGTCGAGTTCCGCCGGAGCTATCTGCCCCACATTCACCAGCCTCGGCCGGCGCGGCCAAGGGCAGGCCAGCCGGGGGTTGAATGCGGGGCGGTCGTTTTCGTTCATGTAACGGGTAGCTTGCCGCGCTTCTCCGCGCCCGATTTCAGAAACCGGCGTGCAGGCCGGGGCAGGCGGTTCGCAGCCAGGCGGAGAGCTGGGCGTCGGTGAATTTGAACGCGTGGTCGCCGTCGGCGGTGTAGGTGAATATTTCGCGGTTCTTCACCGCGCACGATTCGCCCCGGGCGCTGCGGAACGTCGAGGTCCCGTCGGGGAGCCCGGAGGGTGATTCGCCCATCCGGAAGCCGGCGTCGAGCAGCAGCCCGGCGTAGCGCGGGATCTCCACGCCGCCGCGCTCGGCCGGGTCGATCTTCGGCGAGACGGTCACGCGGCCGCGCTCGAGCGCGCGGATCTGCGCGGTGGCCGGGTCGAAGTCCGCGACCCTGCCGTCGCTCATGCGCACCGAGACGGTCCGCCTCTGCGGGGACATCGTCAGCGCCGGCGCGCCCCGCCGCGGGAAGAAAAAGAACTCGCGGGCCGAGGTCATGTTCGGGTTGCTCTCACCGTCGCCATAGGAGCTGAACACCATGAGCAGGCCGCCGCCGAAGAAAATGTAGCTCCGGTAGACCAGCCCCGGCATCTCGGTCGGAGTTATCGATACGAAGCACTGCCCCGAGCCGAGGCTGTCCGCGTAGCCCTGGGTCAGGCCGATGATGACGGGGCTGATCTGCGGGCATGCCCGTTCGCCTCGCGGCGCCGCGGGAAGGTGGACGTAGCCGCGCCAGCTCTGCGCTGACGACGGCATAGCCGCAAGCGTCGCGAGCGCGGCGGCGGCGAATATTGTCTTCATGCTGGGCATAGCGATTCCTCCTGCGGCGGTGACTTCGGGTATTGTATCATAAACCGTATAAAGAGGCGGATGGCTGCTTGGAGACGATGCGGCCGCTGTCGAGCCGGGCCTGTAGCAGCATGAGACCCTGCGGGCGTGCTAATGCGAGTTCAATTCCCGGCTATCTTTGGTCTCCTGCGCGCGCTGCAAGCTTTCTCGTCCTGAGTCGGTAGCGGAGCGGTAGTTGGAAAGATTGTTAACCTTATTCTCATACTGCTGGTCGTCTGCCTGTTTTTGCCGGAGAGCGCCCATTCTTTTGTTGAAGGCGTCCATCGCGGACGGCTGTTCGCTCCGGGAGCGCCTCAGCGCTTCCTGCTCCGCCAGAAGGTCCTGCTTCGACTTTTCATTGGCTTGGTCTCTCATGGTCGTCGCTATATTCTGGGCCTTGAAATAATATTTGGACACGTCGGGGTCGTCCGGCGCGAAGGCGCGGGCTTCCGCTAATCTCTCAAGCAGTATTTTCGCGGTATCGATGCCGCCGGTGCTCTCATAGTTGTCTTTTAGAACTATGTCGATGAGCGCCAGGGCGAAGCCGGCGGGGTCGGCCAGCTCGCGGATAACATGCCCGTCTTCCGTCACGGTTTCCAGGCTGCTGTTCCCCTTTGTCCCGGGGAGCAGACCCTCTACGAGCCTGGTTCCAAAGTTGTCCGTCTGGTCCGTCTGCTCGTCGTGCGTTTTTCCTGAAGGATCCTTTCCCCAGTTAATAGTTCCGCGGAAGCTCACCGGCCACCGGACAGAGGCTGATTGATAGGCGCCTCCCCTCTCGGAGACCCGGCCTATCTCAAGGCCTTTATCATAGAATTCAGCTTCGCCCAGCAGCATGCCTTTAGAGGCCGGCCATTTTACCGAGGGAACGAGCAAGTATTTTTTGCAGTCGCTTCCTGAGATCAGGATCTTGCCTTCCATAAAATAGATGTTCCTGTCATTAACGCTCAGGCCTTCGAAGTTGCAGAGCGTTTCTGTTATGTTCCAGTCGCTGGTAATGCCGTCGGCCTGCACGTACTGGCCCGCGCCCCGGAATTTGCCGTGAACGAAATGGCCGGTCAGGAGGGTCGTCATCACGAACGGCGGAATATTGTTCTTAACGAGATCGACCGCGGTTTTTCTTTCCACCCAGACGCGCCCTACGCCGTGGGCCAGCCCGGCCTCGTCGCAGCCGCCTTCGTAGGTGATCTTCTTGAACTGAGCGGGGTCCAGGTCCAGGATCCGGCAGTTCGCCGCCTGCGCGCCGGCTCCCATGCTCAGCAGGGCCTGGCCGTCGCGGTCACGGGTCTTAAAATCCATATCCGTCGGATAGGGGCCGGTCTGCGCCTCCTCCAGGCTTGTCGACCGCTTGAAGTCCACGGCGATCTTCTCGCCGTTCGCCCGGGTAAGGACGCCTTTTCCCGTTACCCGCGGATACGGGAGGAGGCCGGTGATATAGCCTTCGTACCGGTCCCCGTTCTCATAGTACCAGGCGCCCGCTCCGGAATAGGAGAACCCCTTCCATTGTCCGTCGTAAACTTTGCGGCCGTTTTTAAACAGGCTGCCTGCCGCTTCCCAGGCGTAAGGCTTTGCCCCGTCGGGGGTTACCGGGAACTCCGCTCTCTTGAAGTCTCCTTTTATCGTGAACGGAAGATAATTGCGCGAGGTCTGGTAAAGAGCGCCGTAAGCATTGGAGCCTTTGCCGTAAAACCAGGGTGTGTTGGAGCGGATAGTGTTGAAATAAATATCCTGCTTGAAAGACATTTCCCCTTTGCCGCCAAAGCGATTAGTAAATAATGGTCCCCCGTTCTTGCTTTCGAAGATCAGTTTATCGTCAAGAGCTTTGCCGGTCAGCGTTTCCGGCGGTTCTACCCAGGGCGTTACCGCCCCTTTAAGTACCCAGCCGCTGAGACCGGCGCCGTTGGCGTCCACAAAAAATCTCCAGCCGACCATGTTTACGGGCTTATCGGGGAAGACATGCGCGATGTAGCCCTTGTAAAGCAGGTTCCCCTCCCTAAAACGCACATCATAGCCGTTATAAGGTCCGCGCAGCGGGTCGTAGAGGTCTCTCTTCTCGGCAGCAGGGCTTTTCCAGGACTTAGCGGCCGAAAATCCGGGGAACAGAAGTATTAGGATGAGGCTGAATATTCTGAACATAAGTGACTCCTCTGTCTATAAATATATATTTTACTGTACTAAACCGTTGCGGCATTATCGGAAGGTTATTGCTTAGTGTGTTCCCCGGGCCTTTGCCGGGTTCCGTGCCGCGGCCAGTACGTCTTTAAGCGGCGCCCCGTTAGCTTCCGCAAGGCGGCGGCAGTCTTCGTATTCGGGGGTTACGGAGCAGACTTTTCCGCCCACTGAGCTGGTCTTTACCCGCACTTCTCCCCACCGTGTCCCGACCTTCCCGACCCGGCGTTCGGCGGCGGTGCGCAGTACCGCATAGCGGCGTATCCCGATGGTAGTTGTTTCCATGAAAATAACTGCCTCTACCTCAGCGCGCAGCGCGGCCGGCGCGAGTACAGAAAGCTTTACCGCCGGGCGGTTCTTCTTCATCTGTATAGGCGTCAGCCAGACGTCCAGCGCGCCGGCTTTGAAAAGCCGCCCCATCACATAATCGAAGATCTGCGGGTTAGCATCGTCAATGTTGGTCTCGAATACGGTCAAGGCGTCCTTTCCCGGCTGAGACAGCTCGCCGATGCGCGCTCTCAGGACATTGGGGATGTCCAGTTCCCAGCCGCCTGCGCCGCAGGCGGTCCTTTCTCCGATGAAACCCTCCGGAATATCCCCGAAGCCGTCGCAGACTACGGCCAGCAGCGCGGCGCCCGTGGGCGTAAGCAGCTCTTTTTCTATGTCGCCGTGCGTATACGGGATGCCGTTCAGGAGCTCCACCGTGGCCGGCGCCGGCAAAGGCAGCGTCCCGTGCGCGCATTTTATGAAGCCGTGCCCGGTGCGCAGGGAGTCGGCATAGACTTTTTCAATGCCCAGCTTTTCAAGTCCGAACATCGTACCGACGATATCGATGATAGCGTCCACGCCGCCCACTTCATGGAAATGGATTTTGTCCGCGGTCGTGCCGTGAACCCTGGCCTCCGCGCCGGCCAGCCTGGTGAAGACGGAAATGCTGCGCGCCTTTACAGTTTTGCCGAGGCCCGAGGCTTTAATTATTTTCACGATGTCGGCGAGGCGCCGGTGCGGCTGGTGCGCGGCCTCGTCGAGCTCTACCTCGAAATAGGTGGCCCTTATCCCGCTCTTCAGCACTTTTTTGATCTTAAGCTTGTAACCTGAGACCGGCAGGGCGGCGGCCATGCCGCGCAGGTCTTTCTCCGCCAGCCCCGCGTCCAGCAGCGCTCCTACCAGCATGTTGCCGCTCACTCCGGAAAATCCGCTCAGGCACATTGCTTTCATGGCATTACCTCATTGAATTTATCATCGCGGCCAGGCGGCCCGCGCCGAAGCCGTTGTCTATATTCACAACGGCCACGCCGGCGGCGCAGCTGTTGAGCATGCCGAGCAGCGCGGCCAGGCCTTTAAAGCTGGCGCCGTAGCCGACGCTCGTAGGCAGCGCTATCACCGGCTTCGAGACCAGCCCGCCCACCACGCTGGCGAGGGCCCCCTCCATGCCGGCGGCGACCACTATCACGTTGGCCGCGCGCATCTTCTTCTGGTGCGCGAACAGTCGCTGTATCCCGGCCACGCCGACATCGAATACCCGCTCTACGCGGTGGCCCATCAGTTCCGCGGTCAGCGCGGCTTCCTCCGCCGCGGGGATATCGCTGGTCCCGGCGGTTATTACAAGGATATAACGGCGGGGATCGGGCCTGAGTTTTTCCCTGCGCACGGCTATCAGCCTGGCCAGCTCGTGGTATTCGGCTTCAGGGACGAGCTTTTTTACCGCCGCGAAGGTTTCGGGGTTCGCCCGCGTGGCCAGAATATTATGCGGGCCCTTGTTCATCCGCCCGACTATACGCGCCACCTGAGCGGGGGTCTTCCCTTCGCAGAAAACCGCTTCGGGCGAGCCGCAGCGCCTGGCGCGGTCATGGTCTATTTTCGCAAAACCCAGCTCCTCGAATAAATTCTTTTTCGGGCCCATTATTTCTCCAGGTCCAGGTTCAGGCTGCCCATCTTATAGCCGGCCAGGTCCAGCGCCACGTGGTGAAAGCCGAGCCGTTTGAGCTTCGCGGTTATTTTGCGCGCCGTTCCCGGTTCCGCCAGTTTCGGTATCCATTCCGGTTCCGCTTCTATTCGCGCCAGCGTTCCGTGATGGCGCACCCGGAGCTGTCCCTTGCAGCTCCGCCGCACGAACTTTTCGGCCTCCTCCACCTGTTTAAGCCGTTGGGGAGTCAGCGGCAGCCCGTATTCTATGCGCGAGGCCAGGCAGGCGGCGCTCGGCTTTTCCCATGTCGGCAATTTCCAGCGCCTTGAGACCTCGCGGATCTCAGCCTTTGTCAGGCCGGCCTCTTTGAGCGGGCTGCTCACCTGCCGCAGTTCCGCTATGGCGCGGCTGCCGGGCCGGTAGTCGCCGCTGTCGTCCACATTGGTCCCCTCCACCACCCGCTGATACCCGCGCGCGGCGGCCCACTTTACCAGCGCCGCAAAGCGTATTTTTTTGCAGTAATAGCAGCGCTTGGCGGAATTGGCGGTAAAAAGTTCATCGCCGAACTCGGCGGTCTTAAGAAAAATATGCCTGACGCCTATCTTCTTCGCCAGCTTAGCCGCCTCTTTCCTTTCACCGGCGGTGAACGTCGCCGAGACAGCTGTTACGGCCAGCACCTCAGTCCCAAGCGCGCGCCCGGCGGACGCGGCCAGGAATGTGCTGTCCGCTCCGCCGGAGAAAGCTACTGCCACTCTGCCCAGGCCCTTCAGGACATTTTCCAGCTTGAGGAGTTTGTTTTCGGTATTCATATTTCCACCTCAATAATAGCAAAAAGCCCGGTGCGGATTAACTCACGCAAAGTCCCTCCCGCCGCCGGGTTCCGGAGTTTTTCCGTATTTCAACCGCCGCCTGATTTTGTATATTGACTTTGTAAGCAGGCAGGCGGCTTTACGGAGACTAATGACATGAAATACAGGAATTTCGGGAAACTGGACTGGAAACCTTCGGCGCTGGGTTTCGGCTGCATGCGCCTGCCCTGTTCGGATACGGCGCCCATGAGCCAGAATATCGACGAGGCGCAGGCCCTTAAGATGATACGCCTGGGCATAGACAGCGGCATAAATTACGTCGATACGGCCTACCCTTACCACAGCGGCGCCAGCGAGCTGGTGCTGGGCAGGGCCCTGCGGGACGGCTACAGGCAGAAAGTGAAGCTGGCCACCAAGTCCCCGATCTGGCTGATACAGAAGCCGGAGGACTTCGACACCTTCCTCAACGAGCAGCTGAAGAAGCTGCAGACCGACCACATAGATTTCTATCTGCTGCACGCGCTGAGCGAAGAGCGCTGGGGCTGGGTGGAGAAATTTAAAATGCTGGAGCGGGCAGAGGCAGCCATCAAGGACGGCAGGATAGGGCACCTGGGCTTCTCGTTCCACGGTAGCACCGAGGCCTTTCCTAAAATAGTTGACGCCTACGCCGGCTGGACCTTCTGCCAGATACAGTACAACTACATGGACACCGACTACCAGGCCGGCATGAAAGGGCTGAAATACGCCGCTTCCAAAGGGCTGGGCGTGATCGTGATGGAGCCGCTGCGTGGCGGGGCCCTGGCGAACCCTCCAAAGGCCGTGCGCGCAATATTCGACGGCTCTCCGGTAAGGCGCACGCCCGCCGAATGCGCCCTGCGCTGGGTCTGGAACCAGCCGGAGGTTTCCCTCCTCCTGAGCGGCATGAGCGCGATGCCTCAGGTGGAGGAGAATCTGCGCGTAGCCGCGGATTCCTGCATAAGCGCTTTGAAACCCGCCGACCTGGAGCTTATAGCCGCGGCCAGAAAAAAGTTAGAGGAAAGGACTGCCATCCCGTGCACGCGCTGCGGCTACTGCATGCCCTGCCCGAACGGCGTGGACATCCCGTTCAATTTCGAACTGTACAACGCGGCCGAGGTGTACGAGGATGTGAACCCGGCCCGGTTCAGGTACCAGCGCTTCATGGAGGAGGGCGCGAGGGCCAGCGCCTGCATTGCGTGCCGGGTCTGCGAGGAGAAGTGCCCGCAGAAGATCCAGATAAGCGAGTGGATGCCCAAAGTAGCGGCGCTGTTGGCCGAGAACAAAGAATAATTCAACGAATCCCTCCGGTTTTTCCGCCGGGCCGACTTTTGAAATAGTATTAAGCCAGCAGTTCGCTGATCAAGATCGATTTTTTGTTTGAGAAATACAACTTCCTTTCCCCTGCCGCAGTCAGGACATCCGCCAGCCCCGCAGCCGCAATCAACTTCATCGTGACTCCCCCTTCTGTTTCTGTGTCTTGTGTTGCTGCGTTCGGACACTCTATCAAATAGGGCTATTTAAGGAAAGAAAAACAACAAACTTAGCCGAACCGGGCGGCCAGCTGTGAGACCTCTTCGGCCACGCGCCGCACATAGGCGGTGCCTGCATAGCCTTGAAGTCCGAATACGAATTTAAATTCATTGCCTTTAAGACTCATACTGCGGAATCCGCTTTCTTCAGTAAAGACATTCTCACCGTGTCGGGCATCAGGAAGCAGTCTCAGGGCCTCCAGGGGTTGGTCGCAGCGTATGTCGTGATGATCCCAGTAGGGAACGGCGGGTACGCGCGGCAGGGCGCCGATAGAGATGTTTAGTGGTCCCTCAGGTTTTACCTCCAATCGTACACCCCTGATATTTTTGCAGCGGCAAAGCATATGCAGGGCGAAACTGGCCGGTGAATTCCTGTAGGGCTCACCCTGTTCCAGATTTATCAGAATTTCCACTCCATTCATCCGGCCTTTTGAATCATAGAGACATTCGCTGCCTTTGAGGGCGGAAACTGTAAATCCCATATCCCGCCCAATTGATAGAGATCCTTCGTCTTTACGGCGCGTTTCGCTGTAATAGTACCCGTATGTGCCCGCTATAAACAGTGCCGCTGCCAATACTCCCCACGGCCCGCCTCTCCCCTCGTCAAAAGTTCCGACAAATACAAGTATTCCCAGTATTGCCCCTGCCATCATCAAAAAGAATGAAAAAATCCACGACCCCTTGCATTTCAGGTTGTGTCGGGCAAGTTCGTCGCTAAAGATAATCTTGCCTGATATGATACATAGTGCGCCGCTAGCCAATAATATCAGCCCGGCTATTGTGAAGTTGTTAAAGCTGCTCAAGCCAAAAACCAGGAATAATGCCAGTCCGAAAATGGAGGTCAATCCGCCTGTGATGTATATAAATACAGGCACAGGGTCTTGCGGCCCAGTGCCGTGTACTCCATCGGGTGGGGGCACCTGCCCCGTATTGCCGGAACTGTCCGCGGCTCGGGTATTTTCAGTATTTTTAAATGGCATAAGTGTTTCCCTTAGCGATTTACTTAAACCTGGTTTTGAGACCTTTATTTCTTTACGGCTATCAATCCCACGCTTTCCCTGCCGTCCAGCCGTATATCCGCCGGATAATCGGGGCGGGCAAACAGTTCCAATCGCTCTATCTCGAAGCCGGCGGCGGTAAAGACGCGCTCCAAGATGCGCTCGTCCAACAGGTGGAAGAGGCTGGGAAGGGAGCCGGCCCTTTTAGGATCGTGCGCAGCCGCGTTCTCCACTACACCAGGCCACGGGTGGCCGGCCTTGAGTCTGGCCTCATAGGTCGGAAAGAAGGCTTTAGCGGTGCCGATGAACGGGGTCTCTCCGACCACGAAAACTTTGCCTCCGGGGGCTAACCAGTTCATCACTTTTGCAGCAGCGCGCTCTATGCGCGGGCCGTCGAAGAAATGCATTACCCGGCAGATGAGCACCGCCCCCAGGCTGCCGGCCGGGAAATCAAGCTTGTCCGGAAACTCGCCAGTGACCAGCTCCAGGCGTGCCCTGTGTTCCTGCGGCACGCGGTTGAAGAGAATTTTAAGATGCCTTTCATCGATATCATTGGCTATTACCGAGGCCCCACTGCGCAACGCCGGCAGGGTAGCGACGCCGTAAGCCGCGCCTATGTCGAGGCTGCGACCGGGCGCCCTGGGGGCGAATTGAATGAAGGCGCGGGAAAAGATGTCAGGGTCGGGAGTCATAGTCCCCATGCTGTTAAGCGTGTTTATCAGCCCGCTCTCCTCCGCTTCCGGCATCACCAGCGGATCATCCGATGTCTCCTTCATGTTGTTTCTCCGCTGGCCCTGACTCTATAAACTAGCCGACTTAGAATTGAGATTCTCCAGAAGGTATTCTATAAAACTTATAAGTATTCAAAATTAGGATTTTTCGAATATAAAACCCCCGACGATTAATCGAGGGTATTATAAAGAATATAAAGAGGAGGGTGGCTGGCTGAACCAAGTTAGAACCTGTTTGATGGCGGCGTAATCCGTGGCTCCAAGACAGACCAGGCGGATCAGCGTCCCTCCTCTTCTTTGCACCCCATTTCCGTATAACGCTTTTGATAATCTTCCGGGGCTGTGGCGGTCATCTCCGTTTCCCAAAGCTGAAATGGCGTTCCATTAGGCAGGAAGATCCTCTTCCTCGCGATTAGTTGGTTCTTAACGACAAAATTTACATCTTCCACTTTAACACCGTATATGTTCATCGAAAATTCCAGGAAATTCCAATCCCAGTCCCTGCCATGTAGGACCCCCGTCCCGGTAAGTTTGTCCGGTTGGTCTGCAGACAAGGTGTCAGATATCGTTACCGAAGACCCTGTAACTCTCATGTAAACAGGCGAAATCCGCGGAGGTTTTCCCTCTTCCTGGAAACAGGCTATTTCGGTAAGAATCCCCGCCTGTGGATCTAATGTCTTTTTCATAACTATCCTTTGTGTCGCCGTTGCGCCTGAAGATAAGTTCAGGATCCGCGCGTCTCCGTAATAAAAGAGGTCCTGGCGGGAAGGCGCATCAGCCCCTTTGGTAATAGCGATGGACGTGCAAAAAGCAAAAAGTAATATTAAAAAACTATTTTTAATGATTTTCATATTGCTCCTCATGATGGGTTATCGTACAAAATAGCCGGTACGGGATTCAGGAATTAGTTGTAACTCGAAAATAAACCCCCGACGGTTAATCGGGGGTTTTATAAAGACTATATAGGGGAAGGGTGCCTTCCAGGCCGAATTGCGAACCTATTTCGCCCAACATCCAGAGGAAACCTTGTAGCGAAGGAGTCCCGATCTTATCCGCGAGATGTCGTCGCAGGCGTGGCCACGCAGCGCGGCCCCGCACTGCTCCTTGCCGCTCAGTAGCGGGTTCGCAGGGCTCGGCACAAGGCTATGCCAGTGCCGCATCAGGAGCTATGCTCCATCAAGCGGCCTACGCGCCTTCGCTCCTGCTCCCAAGGTGTCCCGCACTTAAACAAAGCAGAAAATTATTCCCCGCGCGCGCTGCAAAGAATCGAACTGTTATCTTTACAGACTTTGCCCGCGCTCGCCAGTGGCTGCTGCCACTCGCGGCGCGGGCCT
>CAIQNV010000013.1 GCA_903873295.1 uncultured Elusimicrobia bacterium | reverse complement strand
GCACTTTCAGAGTGCGGGGCCCCGGCGGTTTTGTTTCGCTGCCGGCGCTTTGTTCTACCAGGCGTAGCCGGCTTTAAGCACGGAGAAAGCCGGGCCCGGCTCGGCGAAGGCTGCCGGCGCGCGGAAAGCGGGGGTGTTGGCCGGCGGCAGCAGCTCGGCGGCATTGGCCGGCTTGTACCAGCAGAGCGGCCGGAAGCCGGCCTGGAAACCGGCCGAGCGGGTGCAGGTGCCGACGGCGGGGTTGGTGCTGCTCAACGGGGCCGAGACGGGCTGGCTGCAGAGCGAACCCTGCAGGTAGGTGTCCATGCGGCACTGGGTGGCGGGGTGATCGCTGAACATGGCGGTCACCACGGAAGGATCGGGAGTGTCGAAGCGGGGAACTACGGTTTCCTTCCGCAGGATCTGGAAGAGATAGGCTACGGATTTGCCGGCCATGGCGCTCCTGACGCAGACGGCGCGCTCCTGCGGAGCGGAGTAGGTAGCCTCGCAGCCCCTCTCCGCCACCTCGTCCCCGGCCGCCATGCGGGTGAACGTAAGGCTGGCCGCGTCGGAAAACACCTGCTTGAGGCATTTGAGGTTGGCGAAATAATCAGACTGGCCTTCGTTGGAGGCCCAGCCGCCCTTAGGCGCGCCGCCCAGGTGGTGGCCCAGCTCGTGACAAACTACCAGCGCGAAGCCGTCCATGGTGATAGCTTCATGGCGGGCCAGGCCGCCGTACATATTGAGGATATAGCGGTTGCCGCTCTGCGAGGCATTGGCGTTAACGGTGGCGTCGGTCCAGAGGCGGTTGATCTGAAGCACCTTGCCCTGCGCGGCCACTACCGGCTTATAGATCTTCTCTACGGTGTTGATCACTTCATTGAATTGCGTTTCGATGATGCCCCTGGCGTCGATAGAGCCCACCGGTATTTTGAGGTCGTTGGGCGGCAGGAAACCCGTGCAGTCGGAGGCTGAGGCGGGCATTAAGGCGGCGCCCAGGAGCATGGCGGAGACGGCGGACAGAAGTATATTGCGTTTCATTAGTCTTTCCTTAACCTGACAAATATCAATGTTCAGGTATTATACCGTTAGTGAAGCCCGCGATGCAAAAAAAAAGATGCCGCTAACTTAAACTCCGTTATCATCCTCAAATAAAAGCCCCCGGTCATGCCGGGGGTTTTTATTTGGCACCGCTAAGCCTGTTTCAGTTCCAGGGGACCGCGGGAGTGGCGGAGATCAGCACCGGGGCTATATTGCCGGTCAGATCTTTTTCCATCTGGGTAAGGTCTTTGAAGTTCCCCAGCCCGTCGACATTGTAGGTCAGCGTGCCGCCGTCGGTGGAGAAGGGGGTGGAGCGTATCCAGTTAAGGGAAGCCTGGAGGGCGGCTATTGGTTTCATCTTTGTCCCTATATTCATCGGGTCGGACATCCTGACCGCCAGGTCGAATTTCCAGCCCCACATCACTTTAACGCTCACCGGCTGCACGGTGAAATTGGTGATATAGCGGCCCTGCATCTGTTTTTCCTTCGGGATGGTCTGGCCGGTGGCCTGCGCCACATAGCTGTCCAGGCGGCTGGTCTTGTTGCTGTAATCCTCCGTGCCGCCGTAGAAGAAGGAGATCTTGTATTTAACGTTGATCACGTCCACGCCCATCTTGTTGGTCACTTTGTAGCTGTAAACCATTTCTTTGGGGCCTTTCCATCCGGTTATGTTGCCCCAGTTGAAGGAAAAGCCGGGGATCGCGCTGGCGTAGGCGGAGGCGTAGGTGCCGCTGGGGGCCCCGCTGGTTACAACGCTCCAGGCGGCAAGGCCGGCGTTCACTAATCCGCCTTCGGCGCCCTTATTCACTCCCATAAGGGAAGAGAAGCCGGCCGGTTCCGGAGGCGTGGCGTCTTTGCCGGGCGCGACGGATGTAAGAGTGGAGGCTTCGCCTGCCACGGTGAAATAATCTTTATTATCCTGTGCTGATAGGAAGGGGGAAACTGTTAAAAATATCGCTGCAAAGGCCAGAGTTGTTTTAGTGTTTATCATAGTTCCTCCAGTATCTGAATATAGTCTACCTTCTCGGACTAAGAGGCACAAGGGAGTAAAGGCCCAGGCCGGCATAGGCCTAAAGGGACAGCCCGCAGCAAACCCGGTTCGGCCGCTAGGCCCTTGACAAAATCCAGCCCGCCCCCTATCCTATATTAGGCAGTGTGGCTCAGCACATCCTTTAAGGACGGGATGTCCGGCATATTTATGAGGAAGATAATTTCCGCTCTTATTTGCTTTTCTTTCCCGGCGGCCGCGCCTTATTGTTCATTTGCGGCCCAGGATCCTTCAGGCTCCGGTGTTCCCTCCGCCGTTGTCTTTGTGCCAGAGCCCGCCGTCATAGCGCCCGGTCCCGGCGCGGGCCCCGGGGCGCAGGCGACGGGGGACCTTGATATTTTCCGCCTTAATGTGGTTGACGATCCGACGAAATCCGCCGAAGCGCTGATGCGCCTGCTGCCGCTTAAATCCAAGCCGGAAGTAGATGAATTCAGGAAGGAATATTGCGGCAAGATCTCCGAATTGATGTTCTCGCTTCATAAAGCCGCACGCGAAGACCGCATAAGCAGGGAAGAATACCTGGGCATAACCATCGGCCTGGCGCCTTATGAGCTGCGCACCATACAGGGCAGGGAATCCAACAATTTCGACGGCCGCCCCGACGGCCCGCACGAGGCCCTCCACGACGGCCGCCCCGGCGGCGGCGGGCGCCCGGATGGCCGCTTCGACGGCAACCCCGGCAGCGGCGGCGGGCGCCCGGATGGCCGCTTCAACGGCCTCCCCGATAGCCGCCATAAGCGCAACGAAGTCGACGCCCTGCTGGATGTTAAGATCGCCTCGGATTCCGGCGATAAGAAGAAAGCTGAAAAAGCCATAAATTCCGCCGTGCAGGACTACCCGCAGAACCATTCCGTGCAAACTTCAGCGGCCTCCTATTACAATGAAACCCGCAATTTCTCCATGGCCGAAAAAACAGCCACGGCCGCCATAGAGCTGGACTCGAAAGATCCCGACGCCTACAAGGCGCGCGCGCTGGCCAGGGCCTCGCTCGACGACCGCAAGGGCGCTATCGAGGATATAAAGAAAGCGATGAGCATAGACCCGCAGGACGAATCAGCCCGGGTGCTGTCCGCGCTGCTCGAGAGCCGCAAGTCCGTGCCCACTCTGAGATCTATTTCTTCCGTGGACGAGATTAAGCGCGCCCTGGGCGGCTACGACTCCGCCCCCGACGCGGTGAAGGGCGGCTCCGGCGGCGGGATGGCCGCACTGGCGGGCGAGCAGCCGGCCGCGCCTGATTTCGCCAAATCAAAGGCTTACCTTAAGACGGCCCTGGCCAAGAACCGGCTGGGCGACTATGAGAGCGCCGCCCGCTACGCCGGCCTGGCTATAGAAAAAGACCCCGCCAATTACGAGGCCTATCTCGAGAGGGCCAACGCCTATAATTTTCTCGGCCGCTACGACGATTCCGTGCGGGACGCGGGCTTTGTGATAGAGAAAGACCCCGTAAATATGCAGGCTTTCAATATGCGCGCCTGGGCGCTTAACCGCAAGGGCCAGGCGAGGGACGCGGAAACCGACGCCAGCCGCGCCATAGGCATCAACCCCGGTTACGCGGACGCCTGGTTCAACCGGGCGCTGGCCTACGAGAAGCAGGGCAACTACAAACGCATGCTGGAGGATTTTAAACAGGCGGCGGCGCTGAGCGGCGCTTACGCCAGCCGCTACCAGGACGCCGTGGCGCAGTACGGGCCGCGCGTGCCCGGGTTCAACGGCGGCGCCGCGGCGATCCGGGACGCCTCCCGCGCCGGCGGGGCGCAGCCCGCTGGAGGCCGCTCCCCCGTCAAGCGCTTCCTGATACTGATGTTCTTTACGCTCACCGGCGGCGCGCTGGTGGCGGTCGGCCTTGTGCATATAATGTCTTCGCGGGACGGGGCGGCTCCCGGGGCCCGCATCACCCATCCCGACGTGCTTTCGCCCTCCGTCTTCTACGAGGGCGTGGCCACCGGCAAATACAAGATAGAGCGCAAGCTTGGCGAGGGCGCGATGGGCGTGGTTTACGAGGCCACCGACCAGTCGCTGGGCCGCAAGGTGGCCATAAAGAGAATGGGCGAGGAGATAAAAGTCAACGAGCGCGAGAAGCAGCGCTTCCTCGACGAGGCCCGCACCGTGGCGCTGCTGCATCACCCCGGCATAGTGGAGATCTACACCATCTTTGAAGAGGAAGACAATATATATCTGGTGTTCGAACACGTCGACGGGCAGACCCTGGATAAGGTGCTGAACAAGGAAGCCCGCCTCCCGTTCGAGAGGGCGCAGCCGATGTTCGGCGAGACCGCCGGGGCGCTGGCCTACGCCCATTCCAAGAACGTGGTGCACAGGGATCTGAAGCTGTCCAATATCATGCTCTCCGCCGAGGGAAATATAAAAGTGATGGACTTCGGTCTTGCCAGGCACGCCAGGGAATCTATGGCCCGCGCCTCCAACAGCGAAGTGGTGGGCTCGCCCGCTTACATGGCCCCGGAGCAGGAGCTCGGAGTTTCCTCGGTCGAATCGGATATCTATTCTCTCGGGGTGTGCCTCTACGAAGTTCTAAGCGGCGTGCTGCCTTTCCAGGGGCCTGATTTTCACCACCAGAAAACCCATAAGACCTATCAGCAGCTGTCGGAGATGCTTCCCGGGCTGCCCAAAGGGGTGGACGCCCTGGTGAACCGCTGCCTGTCGCCCGTCCCGGAGGAGCGCTTCCACAGCGCCGACGACTTCCGCCGGGCCCTCAGCGAAATAGCCTAACTGAATAAATCCAAAAAAGCGCCTTCCAGGCCCTGCCTAAGGGGGCCTGGCTCCCTTTTATAGGATTGCAACCCGCCTTCGTGATTTGTTCGGGATTCACGGCTGATTAGCGCTTATAATGTCTTCAGGTATGTATACTTATACCCGAATGGGAAATAAGACAAGACAAATGGCGGCTGTTCTGCTGTTCCCCTGCCTTGGCCTGGCGGGCGGGGCGGTATTTGCCGCTGAATTCGAGGTACTGGATAGATTATCGGTGGACGGCTACTCGGAGTTCCGCGGGTCAGCGGCGGTTACAAGCGGCCTCTTCACCGTAGGCGAGTCTACTTTCGTGGTAAAAGCCGGCAATGTCGGCATCGGGACAACGGCGCCGGGCTATAAACTGGATGTTGACGGTATCATGAACGCCGCCGCTCTTTATCAGGGCGGTTCCGCGCTGGCCTCGCTGTACGCGCCGCTCTCGGGCAGCGGGAACTATGTCCAGCTTCAGGCCGCCGAGCCGGGCGCGCAGCAGACCGGCCACCTGAACATCAGCGGCACAGGCCTGTTCGGCGGCAATGTCGGCATCGGGACTGCAAGCCCCGGCGCTCCGCTGGATGTCAGGCAGACCTCCGTGCTTGGCGGCAATGCCGGGAATACCGTCAGGACATTCACTACCGGAACAGCGGGGGGGGCCAGCGGAAATAACGTTTATCATAACGAATGGCGGCTCCGGGACGCCGCGGGCGCCGATTGGGTCACGCAACGCATTCATGACGGAATTTCCGTAGACGCCTCTTTCTGGACGCCGGGTACGGATACCCGCACCTGGTGGGAGCGCGATTCGCAGCATAATATTCAGAGCTGGGGAAATGCCGCTTCCGCTTACATGACGATAGCCGCCGGCAATGTCGGTATCGGTACTACGGCGCCGGCGACTGCGCTTGAAGTGAATGGCGCCATAACGGTAAACAATTATATAAACCGCATAACCGGCAACGGGAATTCGGCCTGGCTTCAACAGGATGGAACCGGGCGCATTCACTGGTACTGGAACACTCTGGGCGGTGCAAGTCCGACCTTTACCAACGCCGGAGAAGACGCCTCGGACATCATGATGCATGTGACGAACAGCGGCGCCGGAGGCTATATGCTCTTCCGCGAAGCCAGCGGCTCGGGTCAAGCCGCCGGCGCGCCGATCGCCTGGGTCAATGCGTTTACCGCTTCCGCGGCCGGCATCAGGATCGGGGACGGAAGTCTCGCGACGAACAAGCTGGATGTGGTCGGCGCTGCCGCTATAGGGACATACGCGGGGACGGCCGCTCCGGCTAACGGGCTGATAGTGAGCGGCAATGTCGGGATAGGGACGGCTGCGCCGGGGGCAAAACTGGAGGTAAATGGGCTCTCTTATTTACGGGGCAATGTAACAGTAAACTCAGCCGGTGAAATTTCCGCCGGTTATACGCCCCTGCACGTGAACGCGGCCGGGGCCGCCGCGATTACCCTGGACGAGGAAAACTCTACGGCGGGAATTAATATAAGAGGCTATGCCGATAACGTTAATTTGCAGATGGGCGTCGGGGCCGCGGGTTTAGGCTACGCGGGCTGGATCCAGTCGTCTTATGATAATGTGAGCTCAACAGGTACGGAGCCATTATTGTTAAATCCGATCGGCGGCAATATCGGTATAGGGACCACTAATCCCGGAGCGAAGCTTGATGTTGCCGGGCGGATCCGCGTCGGAGATGCCGATCCATATCTGGTTTTCTATTCCGGAGACCCTACTTATTCCCTATCGAGGTCCGGAACCTCGATGGTGCTGGATTCGTCCGGCTATACGCAAGTCACCTCCGGCGGCGGCGCCATACTGGAGGCGCGCAATGGAGTCGTTTCAATAAACACCGGCGCCGGTTCCGGTGTAACGGAGCGCTTGCGCGTAAATTCCGCCGGCAACATCGGCATCGGAACTGCGGATAATATCTCGTTCAACGGGACCGGCAACGCGAAACCCCTGGTCGTCTCCGGGGCCGGGGCGAGCACGGTCGTGGCTGATAACGATGTCGGGATAGTGATCAGGAACTCGGACACGACCGCTAATAATACTTCCGGGCTTCATTTTGCGGCGGCGAGCGGG
>CAIQNV010000012.1 GCA_903873295.1 uncultured Elusimicrobia bacterium | reverse complement strand
CCCGCTCGCCGCCGCAAAATGAAGCCCGGAAGTATTATTAGCGGTCGTGTCCGAGTTCCTGATCACTATCCCGACATCGTTATCAGCCACGACCGTGCTCGCCCCGGCCCCGGAGACGACCAGGGGTTTCGCGTTGCCGGTTCCGTTGAACGAGATATTATCCGTAGTTCCGATGCCGACATTACCACTGGAATTTATCCGCATTTTCTCAGTGATCTGGACGCCGTTCGCCCTGGTCCCGAAAGCCAGATAGCTGGCAAAATTGCCGTCAGTCGCGTTTTCTTTCGCGCCTTTGAGAATCGCCCAATTGGCATATTGAGCCCCGGTATAGCGGCCGCCAAGGCCTATAGTTCCGCCTGCATCCGCGGCAAGAGCGGCATTGGATTGGACGCTGAGATTTACCGGGTTGGCGCCGGTATTAAATGCGTAATTCGGGCCTATAATTACACCGTCTATCGCCAAAGTGTCTCCTGTGGCATTGGCGGTTCCGCTGGTGCCCAGAACATACAGCCTGGCGCTCGGCGCCGTGGCCCCGATACCTACATTGCCGCCGCCGCTGTTCAGAATTAAATTCCCTGTTCCTGAAACACCAGATTCTATTCTGGCCGTAGCGTCATTTCTTGCGCCTATCCATATTGCCCGGGAAGAACCATCAAGACTGAGGACTTTAATTCCGCCATATATGGTGTCCGCGTTTTGTTTTACCTCCAGCAGGGCCCCCGGCCCCGTTGTCCCGATGCCGACATTGCCGGCCTTCACCACAAAAGTGGACCCGCCGACGCTGAAGCTGCCGCCTTGGATATCCGCCGAGCCCCTGAGCACCGTATAGCCGTCCACCGAAAACCTGTCCATCACCTCGAACTCGGCGGCATAGCTCCCCGGCCCGCCCAGGAGAGGGGCTAAGAGCGCTGAAAATAAACATTTCTTAATAAGGCTCATAGGCTGAACTGGGAACAAGCCAAATATACCGGCCTATAGCTTTAATCGCTGATTAAGCCCAAAGCTCGAGAGGCAAGCCTTCCTCTCAGGTTCCGCTTACCAGAAGTTTGTATACGCCTCTATAATATATATGAATTTCGCGAATAAATCCCGAAGGAATAGCGAAGACCGCGCCGGCAGGCCCCGGCTTTGCCGCGCCGGAGCCCCCTGTCCCTGGTTGTTATGACCGCTGAAGGATTAGGGTTTGCCTTTGAAGGTTTCAGCCACCAATTCGAATACTTTAAGGTGTCTGTCGAAGTCGGCTTCGGAGGCCGTTAAGCGCAGGACATAAAAGCCGCGCTTGGCCGGCAGGACATAAAGCTTTTCTTTAACTCTAGCGCTTTCCCCGGACTTGCTTTCGGGCCCGGGCGCGCCCGTCTTCACCCGCGACAATTCGGACGCCGTCCGGCCGTTAAGCTTGATCTTTTTGACCGGCTCATATGAATTCTTCGCGCTTTCTGGCTCGTTTAAAGCGTTCTGCGAGTTGCGCACTATAAAATCCTCATAGCCGAGGAAGTCGGCGTTGCCTTTAAGATAATACGACACATAAATGGCCGCGGACGTCTTGGGGGCGGAGCCCTCCGCCGCCGCCTCCGGCGCGGCGCCGTCGTTCGCCGGGGCGACAAGCGCCACTCCGTATATCTTGCGCTTCTCGTCCCCGGGTTTCTCCCTCCGCATCCGCCAGCCGTCCGGGACGCCGCAGGAAAAATAATTATTGTCCATTATGAATTTGGCCGGCAGCAAAGCCGCTGTCCCGGAACCGCTTCCCGCCCGCACCGGAACGGCCGAAACGACGAAAGCCGTCAGAATAAAGACTAATACTTTACGGTATCGATTTGCGGTATACATACTTTTCTCCCTGATGCTTTTTAATTTCACTTCTTCTTATTCAGCAGCCACAGGAATTCAAGGTTGCCTTTGGCGCCCCTTATCGGGGAATCTATAAGGCCTTTTTCTTCCGCTCCTGGCAGGTTCAACTTAATGAATTCCCGCAGGTTCTCCACGGCCTTAAGCCGCAGCTCCTCCGTTTTAACTATCCCGCGCTTCAGGTCGCCGGGCGCCAGCTCGAACTGCGGCTTTATCAGCGCTATCACTTCCCCGCCCGGGGCCAGCGCGCTGAAAACCGGGCCCAGGATGAGCCGGAGCGAAATAAAAGAGACGTCTATGGCGCAAAGCTCCGGCTTCTCCGGAAAAAGCTCCGGCTTCAGAAAGCGGGCGTTGGTCTGCGGCATGAAGAGCACACGCGGATCGCTTTTTATTTTCTCGTGCAGTTGGCCCTCGCCCACATCCACCGCGTAAACCTTAAGCGCTCCCGCCTGCAGGAAACAGTCGGTAAAGCCGCCCGTGGCGACGCCCACGTCCAGGCAGATCTTCCCGCCGGCCTCTATTTTAAAGCTGTCCAAAGCTCCTTTAAGCTTTATTCCGCCGCGCGACACATACGGGCAGTCGCTTTTAACCAGCTCGATAATATCGGCGTCCTTCACCTGCCGGCCCGCTTTATCGGCGGGCTGTCCGTTGACGGTGACCAGCCCCGCCATGATGGCGCGCAGGGCCTTCTCGCGGCTTTCAAAAAGCCCGCTTTCGACGCAGGCGACATCCAGGCGTGTTTTCATCGGAGCGAATTATTTCTCTCCGATTTCATCTTCGAAGGCTTCCAGCTTCAGCTTGCCCTCGGCGTCTTTGCGGAGCACTTCGATCTTGCGCTTGACCTCTTCGAGTTTGACCGAAAGCTCTTTTGAAATGGTTACGCCTTCCTCGAAGAGCGAGAGGGATTCCTCTATGGGCGTGTTCTCGTCCTCGAGCTTGCCCACGATCTCCTCCAGCTTCTCCAGCTTTTCCTCGAAACCGCCCGCGTTGGCTTTTTTTACCATAAAGTCTCCTGTTGAGGCCCGGTCCCGCCTTTCTCTTCCGGCTTCCGCTTTTTTTTGTCCGCGCTGCCCCCTGCGCCGCCGGCGTTCCCGGCGCCCAGGACCTCAGCCTCGGCCTTCCCTTCGGCGAACTGCAATGAAAGCCTGTCGCCCGCTGAAAGCGCCGCCGCCGTTTTAACGGCTTTCCCGTGCGCGTCCTTTACTATGGCGTAGCCCTTCCTGAGCGGAAAAAGCGGGCTGAGCGCCGTCAGCTTCTGCGTCTGTAAATTCAGTTTCTCACCGGCGCGGCGCAATCGGTCTTTAGCGGCGATAAAAAGCCCCTCTACCGCGTCGTCCAGCCGCCTCGTGGGCCGCTCGAGCAGGACCAGCGGGTTCAGCATGGGCCGGCTCTTGATCAGCCTGTAGAATTTGCCCTGCAGGTTCTCGTAATAGATCCGCAGGCTCTGCAGCAGCCTTCTTTCCAGCCCGGCGATGTTCGCCGCTAGCTCTACTTTGCTTTTTACCACTAGCTCGGCGGCCGCTGAAGGCGTAGGCGCGCGCATATCCGCCACGAAGTCGGCTATCGTAAAATCAGTTTCGTGCCCGACGCAGGAAATGACCGGGATCCTGGAGCCGGCTATGGCGCGGGCCACTATCTCCTCGTTGAAAGCCCAGAGGTCCTCCATCGAGCCGCCGCCGCGCCCGACCAGCATCACGTCGATGTCGGGAAAGCCCTCGTTCAGGTCTTTTATCGCCTGGGCTATCTCTTCCTTGGAGCCCTGGCCCTGCACTTTCACCGGCGCCACTATTATATGCATGTTCGCATAGCGCCGCTTAAGAATGGAAAGTATGTCCCGTATGGCCGCGCCGGTGGGAGAGGTCACCACCGCTATTTTCTGCGGCAGGGCGGGGATGGGGCGCTTCCGGGCCTGGTCGAAAAGACCTTCGGACTGAAGCTTTTTCTTCAGCTGTTCGAAGGCCAGCTGCAGCGGGCCGATGCCGGCCGGCACAATTTCCTTCGCCATTAACTGGTACTTGCTCTGCTTGTCGTAGGTGGTGATATTTCCGCGCACGCGCGCCAGCAGGCCGTTCTGCAGGTCGAACTTCAGGTTGGCCCCGAAGCCGCGGAACAGCACGCCCGAGATATTGGAATTTGCGTCTTTCAGATCGAAATAAGTATGCCCCAGCGACGAGACTTTCAGCCCGGAGAGCTCCCCCTCCACCCAGACTTCGCGGAAAGAGGTCTCCAGCAGGTACTTTATCCCCTGGCTGAGCTCGCTGACGGTGTAGACTTTCGGCTCCGTCATTTCTCGCCCCGCAGCCGTTTCAGGCGCTTGGAGATCTCGATCTCGAACCCTTGTTCCGTCGGCCGGTAAAAGATCTTGGGGTCCGGCATGTATTCCTGCCCGACATAATGGTTCTCGAAATCGTGCGGGTACTTATAGCCTTTGCCGTGACCGAGAGCCTTGCCGTCTTTTGAGGCGTCGCGCAAATGCAGCGGCACCGCGCGCTCCACGCCGGTGTTCACCTCGGCCTGCGCCTCGTTCACGGCCATATAGGACGCGTTGGACTTGGGCGAGCAGGCCACATAGATCGCCGCCTGCGCCAGGATTATGCGCGCCTCGGGCATGCCCAGCACTTCGGCCGATTTAAAAGCGCTCTCCGCCAGCACCAGCGCCATGGGGTTGGCGTTCCCGACGTCTTCGGAAGCGCAGATAAGGATGCGCCGCGCCACGAACCGGGGGTCCTCTCCGGCCTCCAGCATCTTGGCCAGCCAGTAGACGGCGGCGTCGGGATCGGAGCCGCGCATGCTCTTTATGAAAGCCGAGATATGGTCGTAATGCTCGTCGGAGCTGCGGTCGTAGCGCAGGCTCCGGCGCTGGATGGATTCCCTGGCCACCGCCTCGTCTATCAGGCGCTTCCCGTCCGCGCCGGGCGTGGTGGTTATCACGGCGAGTTCCAGGGCGTTCAGCAGGCGGCGGGCGTCGCCGGAGGAATTCTCCACCAGGTAGCGCTTCGCCTCCGGGGTCACCTCGGGCTTGAAGGCTTTCAGGCCGGCCACCGCCGTAAGGGCGCGGTCGAAAATAGTGGAAAGATGTTCCATGGAAAGCTGCTTGAACTCCACCACGATGAACCGGGACAGCAGCGCCTGGTTGATGTAGAAGAACGGGTTCTCCGTGGTCATGCCGATAAGGATTATCTCGCCTTTTTCCACGGAAGGCAGCAGCACGTCCTGCTGGGTGCGGTTGAAGTGATGTATCTCGTCGAGCACCAGCAGCACGCGCTGGTTCTGCGCGAGGCCGCTGCCCAGGCCGCGCGAGAACTCTATTATTTTTTTCAGGTCGGCCACGCCGGCCATCACGGCGTTGAGGTCGAAGGTTTTGGCGTTGGCGCGGGAGGCGATGTAGCGGGCCAGCGCTGTCTTGCCGGCGCCGGGGGGGCCGAAGAAAACGGCGGATTTAAGGTTGTCGGATTCTATGGCGCGGCGCAGCAGTTTGCCGGGGCCGAGGATATGCTCCTGGCCGGCAAAATCCGCCAGATCCTTAGGCGCGAGCCGGGCGGCCAGCGGGGCGTAAACCGGCCCGCCCTCGGCTTCGGGCTCAACCGTTTTCTCGTCAAAAAGTGAATCAGGCATTTAAATTAATAGGGCTTCCGGGTTTATCATGGCTACGGGCCGGTCATGGGGTTGCCCATTCCGCCGCGCAGGAACCCTTGCGTGGTTCCCCCCGAAGCGGGGCCAGCCACGCATAACCCGCATAGCGGTTTTGCGAGGTCCCGGCTCGGCGGTTTTGCTTGCGCTGAAAACCGCCTCCGCCCTTGCGGCCCGGACGCGAAGCATAATTATGCTTCGCTCTAAAGCCGGGCCTCACCT
>CAIQNV010000011.1 GCA_903873295.1 uncultured Elusimicrobia bacterium | reverse complement strand
GGCATCATGATATCCAGCAGTATCAGGTCCGGGTCCAGCTTTTTCGCTATAGTAATGCCCAGTTCCGCGTCCGAAGCCGAATAGACCAGAAAGCCCGCCTTTGTAAGCAGCGAAATAAGGATCTGGATAACGTCCCTGTTGTCGTCTATGCAGAGGATCTTAAGTTGGTCGGTATTCATTTTTATCGGGACTTTTCCCTGCTTCCCGCTAGAAGCCTGCGCTCCGAAACCCCGTTCCCGTAATTATACATAAATCGGCAGTAATCAGCTTCGGGCGGCGCCGTAAGCGGCCGTGCCCGGTATTGGCCGCCAGAGGCGCGCCGTGCTATACTATATTTTCAAGGACGCGCCCGATTACGCGAAGCGCGCCGCGGAGACGCAACCCGGGCGGCGCGTTAATAAAGAAGAGCTATTTATGATTTCAAAACTCCCCGAAAGAATTCTCGCCGAATGCTCCAGGATCGTACTTGAATCCGGCGATATCGTTTTCGACGAGGCCGCGGCGGAGCTGAGGAACATTCCCGGGGCGCCGGCGGAGCTGGCGCAGAAGCCCGGACAAAACAACCGCCGCAGTCTTATGGAGAGAGCCCGGCTTTATCTGAAGTCCTGCCCGGCGGTATTCGACGACGAGAAAGTGCAGGAAGTTCTGCGGGGGAATTCTCTTTACCAGCGGTTCACGATAGTCCTGTCCGAAGAGGCAATCGCCAACGCCTACAAGGCTTTTGCCTGCGGGCTCGGGGAACCGGCCCTCATGCTGGCGCTCTGCCTGGACCCGCGCCAGGCAGTGCGCGAAATAGCCGAAAAGCACCTCGCCGAAAATCCGGCGGCGAACCCCTGGTCGGGAGCCGACGGCAGGCCGGCGATGGCGGAATTCCTCGACCATTTCACTTCGTTCCTGCTTAGCATCAAGGATTTCCTGCCGGAGGAGGAGCCCGCCTCTCCCGGGCCCGCCCCGGCCGACAGGCAGGGCGGCGGCTCCGATAAAGCGGAGAGGGAATTGCGCGAAAAGGTAGAGGACCTGAAAAAGAAAAAAGAGAACGCGGAGGCCGAGGCGCGGCGCAACGCGGAGGACCTGTCCAAAACAAAAAAAGAATTCGCCGCCGTCCAGAAGAGGATCGACGAGCTGGCGGAAGGCCTGGCCCGCCAGAAGCTTGAAGAAATACTTCTGCCCGTCTTCAAGACCGAGACCGTGCTCAGCGGCCTTCACCCCGGCGATCTGCAGAGCGTCCCGGCGATGCTCGCCCTTGCCGAGTCGGGCCGGTGCAGGGCCATGGCGGAGCGGATCGACAAGTTCATTTCCGCGGCGGTCATTTTACGCGACGGTCTCGCGGACCCTCCCGAGGTCCTGAAGAAGATCTTTACGGAGCTGGGGGAGCTTAAGAGCCGCGTCGCTTCGGCCGAGAAACTCGCGGCGGACATCGGTGCGCTTAAACTCTCCTACGCCGGGCTCAGGACCCTGTCCCAGCAGGAGGACCTGCCCGACCTGATCGGCGCGGCGGTCAACTCCGGCAGGCTTTCCAAAAAAGAGCGGGACGGGATAAACAAGGTAGTAGAGCTTATGTGCGAGCGGACCTCCGGGCGGGTCTCCCTCGGGCACCTGATACGGGCCGGGGAACCGTTCCTGCTGATAGTCGACGGGCATAATTTAATGCACTTCGCTTATGAAAAGCGGGCTTTCGCCGAAAAGGAGAAAAATTCCGCGACCCTGCAGGAATTCCTTCCCGCCGTTATCCACGAGAAGATGAAGAACAGGCTTATCCCCGACGCCTTCGCCCTGCTCGCCGCCAAAAGCCGCGCCTGCCGCATAAAGCTCTATTTCGACACTACCGGCAACAGACAGGAGCTGCCTCTGGGCAACCTTACCGTGATACATTCCGGGGGCTGGGGCAGCCAGCGCGCCGATTATTCGATGATCTGCGACGCCGCCGAGGAGTTCGCGGATTTCGGCATCCCGAAGTTCATTTCCACCAACGACAAGAAGCTCGTAGAGACGCTCAAGCAGACGCTGCCGGAAGCTTCCGTGATCTCCCCGGACGACCTGAACCGGCTGCTCGCCGCCAACTCCTGCGGCGATCTTACAAAAAGGTAAAATATCCGCCTGGAGCGTAAATGAGCCGGAGCTATAAGATTGAAAGTTTATAAAGGCGCCGTCGTTTCGTGCGATCGGGAAGATCGCGTTCACCGCTGCCTTGTGGAGGACAAGGGGCGGATCCTTTACGCCGGGGCGGAGCTGCCGGCGGCATATCGGGGCGCGCCAATGGAGGAGCTCGGTGAGCGGGCGCTCCTGCCCTGCTTCGGGGATACCCACCTGCACTTCGCCTCCTACGCTCTCTTCGCCGCCGGGCTGGACGTGCGGTCGGCGCGGAGCCTGCCCGGGATGGGCAAGCAGATAGCGGAATTCGCCCCCGGCTGCCCGGATAAGATCCTGATGGGCTTCGGGGCGTCGCCGCATTGCGTCGCGGAGCGCCGGCTGATCTCGAGAGCGGAGCTCGACCGCGCCTGCCCGGAGCGGCCGCTCTACCTCGTCAAATATGACGGGCACGCCTGCGTTCTGAACAGCAGCCTGATCGCCCTGCTGCCGGCTAAAGTAAAAACCCTCAGAGGCTTCCACCAGGATACCGGCGAGATGAATCAGGACGCTTTTTTCGCCGTAACCGATTTCATCACCAAAAGAGTTTCTCTTCCCCGGACCCTCAGGAACATGCTCTGCGCGGTGGATAAGATGGCGCTGAACGGAATAGGGCTGATGCATACCGCCTCCGGCGTCGGCTTCCCCTTCGATCTGGACGTCACGCTGGAGAGCCTCCTGGGCAGGGGGCTCGACAGCGGTTTTCAGACCCGGCTCTTCCTTCAGACCATGGACCTCGACAAAGTGAGAAGGCGGAAGCTTCCCAGGGTGGGGGGTTGTTTTGCCACGGCCCTCGACGGCTGCTTCGGCAGCCGGGACGCGGCGCTGCGCCGGCCTTACAAGGACGATCCCCGGAACAGCGGCGTTCTCTACTACCGCGACGACGAGGTCGTAAATTTCGCGAAGCGGGCTAATCGCGCGGGTCTTCAGATAGAGATGCATGCCATCGGCGACGCGGCCTTCGACCAGGCGGTTATGGCCCTTGAAGCCGCCCTTGGGGACTGCCCCCGGGCGGACCACCGGAACGGCATCATCCACGCCTGTCTCCCTACCGAAGAGGGGCTTGAGAAATGCGCCGCGCTCGGCATCCAGATCCCGCTGCAGCCCGCCTTTCTGAACTGGGACCTTGAGCCCCTGGAGTATCTCCGCGGCATTCTGGGGGAGCGGGCGGGGGAACTTTCTCCCCTGCGGAAAATGACGGAGATGGGAATTATGCTGAGCGGCAGCTCCGACGCGCCCTGCACTCCGCCGGACCCCATAGCCGGCATCCACGCGGCCTGCAATCATTACGTTCCCGGGCAGTCACTCACCATAGCGCAGGCGCTGAAAATGTTCACCTATAACGCGGCCTGGACGACCTTTGACGAAAAGGAACGCGGCAGCCTCGAAGCCGGCAAAGCGGCCGATATGGTCGTGCTGAACCGGAATCCGCTGACCATGAAGCCGGACGAACTTTTAAAGCTTAAGGTTGAGAGGCTTCTTCTGAAAGGGCAGCCGTATAAAAGCGGCCAGGGAATTCTGAGCCTGCTGGCCAGAGGCTTTCTGGCCGGCGGAAAAATATAAACGGAGAACAGGGGAAAGATCATGGCGACAAAATCAGAGAACCACGCGCGCGGGGAAAAAAAGCCCCCGGTAAAGATCAGGATCAACGGCAGCTGGCATGAGTTCGAGCCGGGCCGCGACATAGAGCCTGAGATGACCCTTTCCTATCTCCTGCGCGAGAAGCTCGGCTTCACCGGCCTTAAGGTCGCCTGCGACGAGGGGGCCTGCGGCGCCTGCACGGTGCTTATGGACGGCAAGGCCGTCTTATCCTGCATGAAACTGGCGGCGGAGGCGGACGGACATGAGATCCTCACCATCGAAGGCCTTCCCGAGGACGACCCGGTCATTCAGGCTTTCGCGAAACAGTGCGAGCCCGGCTACGGCACGGCCCTGCAGTGCGGGTTCTGCACGCCCGGCTTCGTGATGACGGCCAAAGCCCTCCTGAATGAAAATCCGAAGCCGACGCCCGGCGAGATCAAAGAGGGACTCTCGGGGAACATCTGCCGCTGCGGCTGCTATTCCGGCATAGCCCGGGCTGTTCTGCACGCGTCGGAGGACGCGCCTAAAGGAGGCAAGCCATGAGCACTCCGCCCCGCCCTTACACGCCCCGCACGGCCCGCAAATTCATCGGCGCTTACCGCCCCCGCATCGACGCCCTGGAGAAGGCCGCCGGGAAAGTGGAGTTCGTGGACGATCTCACGCTTAAAAGCCGCTTTCCCGGCATGCTGTACGCTAAAGTAATGCGCAGTCCGTACGCCCACGCGCGCATAATAAGCATCGATGCAAGCAAAGCCGAACAGCTTCCCGGAGTAAAAGCGGTGCTCACCTGCAAAGACCCCGAAGTGTCCTCGCTCAAACCCACCAGCGCCGGCTGGACCGACGGTGTGGATACGGTCTCCTACGAGCGCATGATGTGGCGCCATTTCCGCGACCGGCGGGTGCTGGGCGATCACGCCTGCTGGGCCACCGACGAGGTGGGAGCCGTGGTGGCCGCCGAAAGCGAGCAGATAGCCGAGGAGGCGCTCAAGCTTATTAAAGTGGAATGGGAGGTCCTCCCCTTCGTGCTTGACCCCATGGAAGCGATGAAGCCGGGAGCGCCGGTCATCCATCCCGAAATAGCCCCGCGCAATATCCTGCCCAAGGACACCGTCGGCGGCAAGGACATCTTCGTGGACAAGGGCGACGCGGATAAAGGCTTCGCCAAGGCCGAGGTCGTGGTCGAGGCCACCTCGGTGCACCACAACGCCACGCAGGCCTCGCTGGATAACTGGTGCTGCCTGGTGGACTGGAAGAGCGACAAGCTGACCGTGATGTCCAACTCCTACGAGGCGGACCAGACCAGGATGCATATCAGCCAGATGCTCGACCTGCCGATCAACAAAGTGCGCGTGATCAGCTCCTATGTCGGCGGGCAGTTCGGGCGCGGAGATACCGGCGACCAGCCGTTCTTCCTTTTCACCGCTCTGCTTTCCAGAAAAACCGGCCGGCCCGTGAAGTTCAGGCATAACCGCCGGGAAAGCTTCCACGATTCCCGCCAGCCGGCCATCTACACCGGCAAGGCGGGCGCGCTGAAAGACGGGACCATAACCTCGCTGCATTTCAAAGGGATCGGAAATTCAGGGGCCTACGCCGACCATACCATGTTCGCCCTGAAGTTCGCCCCGACCGAGATAACCGAGGTCGCGCTCGCGCATATCCCGAACGTCAGGATGGAGACCTACGGCGTTTACACCAACAAGCTCCCGGCCTGCATGATGCGCGGCGTGGGGAATTCGCAGTTCAATCTTATCTTCGGCCACGTGGTGGATATGCTGGCCGAGAAGCTCGGCATGGACCCCATAGACCTGGCGCTCAAGAACTTCGGGCACGAATGGGGCGGCCTGCCGGACAAGAGCCTGAGCGCGGTCCTGCGCGAGGGAGCCAAAAGGATAGGCTGGGCGGCCAAGCGCCACAAGCCGGGCGCGGGGCCGGTCCTTGACCGGGTGAAGAAGCGCGGGGTTGGGTTCTCTTTCCATCCCGCCTGGCACGCCGAATGGCAGGAAGCGCGCCGCGGCGAGATCCGGATAAGGATAACTTTAAATCCGGACTGCAGCGTCGTGCTCGACGCGCCCACGGTGGAGACGGGCACGGGCTCCAACACCTGCAATGTCCTGGGCTGCGCCGAGGCGCTCGGCTTCCTCGGCATCGGCCCCGGCGATATCGTCTGGCCGCACACGGTCGACACCGAGACCAGCCTGAAAGACTGCGTCCAGACCGACAGCGCCGTTTCCTACCTGCAGTCCGAGGTCATGGCCCACGCCGCCCGCGAGATAAGAAAACAGCTTCTGGAAAAAGCGGCGAAGCTTATGAAGGCCAAACCGGAAGACCTGGACATCGCCGACGGGCGGGTCTACCGCAAGGCGGCCCCCGGCAAAAGCATGACGGTCAAAGATGTTTTCATGCGGGGGGACATGCTGCCGTTAGTTGTGGAAATGGGCCGACCGCCCAACGGCGAAAAGACCGGCGTGCCCTATATCGCCAATTTCGCCGAGGTGGAAGTGGACACGAGCACGGGCCGGGTGCAGGTCCTGAAACTCGTGGTCCTCAACGACTGCGGGACCGTGATGTACGCCTCCGGCGCGGAAGCCCAGCAGATCGGCGGCCAGGTTATAGGCGTCGGAGAGGCCCTGACCGAGGAGATAATCTACGACGAGGCCACCGGTGTGCCGCTCAACTTCAACTGGATAGATTACAAGATCCCGACCATTGCGGACATGCCGGACATCGACCCGGCCCTGCTGGAAGTCTGGCGGGGCGCCGGGGAATACGGCGCCTGCGGCATAGGCGAGGGCACGGTCACCTGCACCCCGCGCGCCGTGCTGAACGCTATCTACAACGCGATCGGAGTGAGGATAGACGATATCCCGGTCAAGCCGGAGAAGGTCCTGCGGGCGCTGGGGAAGGCATAAACTATGGCAATGAAAAAATTCACGCATCTGGCGGCGCGGTCGCTTAAAGAGGCGGCCGCCGCCCTCTCCGGGACAGGCCGCGCGCTGGCTCTAGCCGGCGGCACGGACGCGCTAGGCGCCCTGAAAGACAAGATCCATAAAGAGAGCCCGGCGCTGGTGGTGGACCTTAAAACTATCCCCGGCTTAAGCTATATTGCCGAAGACAAAAAAGGGCTGCGCCTCGGCGCGCTCACGCCGCTCAGCGAAATAGCCGCGCACAAAACCATCAACGGGAAATACAGGCTTCTCGCCGAGGCGGCGCGCAGCGTGGCTGCCCCGCAGCTCCGGAATATGGCCACCCTGGCCGGAAATCTCTGCCAGGAGCCCCGGTGCTGGTACTACCGCACCCCCGACGACCAGTTCCATTGCCTGAGAAAGGGCGGAACGCACTGCGGCGCGCTCCTGGGCGAAAACCGCTATCACTCTATCTTTGGCGGCGCAAGAGTGGCCGCGCCGGCCTGCACGGCGGCCTGCCCCGGGAACGTGGAGATAGCCGACTATCTCGCGCTGGTGCGGGAAGGGAAATTCGGCGCCGCGGCGGATCTAATTCTGAAAAACAATCCGCTCCCGGCCCTGACCGGCCGCGTCTGCCCGCATCTCTGCGAGAGCAAGTGCAACCGCGGCGATTTCGACGAAGCCGTCTCTATCCGCGCCATGGAGCGGTTCGTGGGGAACCATGTGCTTGAGCACGCCGCGGAACTGATGAAACCTCCTCTTAAGCGGACAAAGAAAAAGATCGCGATAGTCGGCTCGGGCCCGGCGGGTCTGGCCGCGGCCTATTACCTGAGAATGGCCGGCCACCAGATCACGGTCTTCGACAGACTGCCCCGCGCCGGCGGGATGCTCGCCTACGCCATCCCGGCGTACCGGCTCCCCAGGAACCTGGTCCGCGCCCAGCTGGCGGCGCTGGAAGCGCTGGGGATAAGTTTTAAGCTCAACGTCGAGATAGGGCCGAAAGGCGTTTCCCTGCGCGCGCTGCGCAGGGATTTCGACGGCGTTTTCCTGGCGACCGGCGCCTGGGCGCAGAAGAACCTCCGGCTTGAAAGAGCGGAGCTGCTCACCTCCGGCATGGCTTTTCTGACGGCCGACGGGCCGGGCCGCGGCAGGTTAGCGGGCAAGGCCGTGCTGGTCATCGGCGGCGGCAATGTGGCGGTGGACGTGGCGGTCAGCGCCCGGCGCGCGGGCGCGCGGCGCGTCACCATGGCCTGCCTGGAAGCCCGGGACGCGATGCCGGCCTTTCCGGCGGAGATCGCCGAGGCCGTTAAAGAAGGCGTCTGCATTCTGCCGGGCTGGGGCCCGCAGCGGATCCTTGAAGCGGGGGGGAAAGTTAGAGGGCTGGAGCTTGTGCGGTGCACTTCGGTCTTAGACGGCGAGGGCCGCTTTAACCCGTGCTTCGACGCGGAGGAAAAACAGGTCGTAAAAGCCGATCAGGTCATCCTGGCCATCGGCCAGGCCGCGGAGCTCGGCTACGCCGCTAGCGTAAAGACGCAGCGCGGCTTAATGGTCGCCGATGAAGCTACCCAGGCCACCAATCTCCCCGGCGTTTTCGCGGGCGGGGACGCCGTCAGCGGCCCGTCGTCGGTAATCCACGCTATCGCCGCCGGGCGCAGGGCCGCGCTGGCGATGGACCTTTATCTGAAGGGCGGACAAAAGCGGCCGGAAAAGAGGGCGCACGCCGCTGTCAGCCCTCTGCTGGCGCTGAACGCCGATTGCGGCACGCGCTGCGCGAGGGGCAAGTACTCCGAAAGCAAAGGTTTAACTCCGGAGGCCCTGGCCGCGGAAGCTAAGCGCTGCGTCGACTGCAGCTGCGTCGCCGTAAACGCTTCCGACCTGGCGCCGGCGCTGGCGGCCATGGGAGCAAGCATAAAAACTACCAAGAGGATCCTGGCGGCAGAAGATTTCTTCACTGCCGGCGTTCTGAGATCGACCGTGCTGGACCGGGACGAGCTGGTACAGGAAATACTGGTCCCCGCGCCGAAAGCGGGCAGCGTTCAGGGCTACCACAAATTCAGGATACGGAACTCCATAGACTTCCCTATCGCCGGGCTGGCGGGAGTTTTCAACACCGGCGACGGCAAGATCAGGGACGCGAGGCTGGTGCTGAGCGCCGTGGCCCCCGTTCCCTTCAGGCTGAAAGCCGTAGAGGAGTTCCTCGAGGGGAAGACGGCCGGAGAAAAGACGGCGGCAGCGGCGGCGGAGCTAGCCGTAAAAGAAGTCAGGCCGCTGGCAAAGAACCGCTTCAAGGTCCAGCTCGTAAAAGCCCTGCTCCAAAAAGCGATCCTATCCGCAGCCGGATAAGACAATTGTGGGAACAAAACAGTTCCTATGGTATTGAATCAGGCTGGTTTGCCTAAAAGCAGCTCAATGACGGCCTGCGGCGTCGCGAATTGATGATCGGAGTGGACCGTAACCGCCGAAAGAAGCCCTGAGCCTCCCCATTCCGCGCGGCCGCCTATTATGCCGGCGCTGCGGGCGGCGGCCATGTCGGCGTCAGAATCACCGATAAATATCGTCCTTTTGCCCGCAGCCCGGGTCCGCTCCAGTATGAGGTTAACACCCTCGGGGTCAGGTTTAAAGCGTATTATGTCGTCTCCCGTAATACTGATCCGGAAGAGCGATCTCCAACCCAGACGGTCCAGACTGATTTCTGCCGCCCGCCGGCTTTTTCCGGTGAAGAGCGCCATAAGGATGTCCTGTTTCTGCAATTCTTTTAGTAGTTTATTTATTCCCGGATAGATCTGCACCCGCTCATGCTCGCGCTCGCAGAGATCGTAATACGTATCCAGGCACGATTTTGCCAGCTCCCCGGGAACGAACTGCGCTATGATCTTCTCCTCCGTAGGCCCGAACGCCGCAATGAGGTCCGCCGGAGTTACCGACGGGGAACAATGAGCCTTTACAACGCGGTAGAGCCAGTCCGTGAGGCAATCCATAGAATTCAGCAAGGTCCCGTCCATGTCGAAAATGACAAGCTCAAAAGCTGTAGTTTTCATGTGCTCCCCGGTTTTAATTTGTTCTTTCATAAGCTGTATCTCTCTTTACTATTATGCGCTTTCTCCGCCGGCTCCAACAAACTTTACCAGTTTAAAACGCCTCGTGCATGGCGCCCTAATGGAGCCACGCTGTTTTTGGCTCCGCCCCGAACTGGAATTATTGTTGTAAAAGATAACGGTTGTCCCCATAGCTCAAAGGATAGAGCTCCTGCCTTCTAAATAGCCCGTACTGTTTGCCCGACCTTTATAAACCTTGTTATCCGACGTAAACACATTTTTCCCGCTTTGCTGCAGAAAGCCGGATTTTGCTGAATTTGGGCCCGCGAATGGCACCAATACGGCACCACTTTACAGACCTCTTATTTAGAGGGATTTATGAATTATTGAGGCCTGCCGTGAAAGCGGCCACTGTACGGAAGGTGTCGGCAAGTGTGTCTTTAAGGCCGCAGCCGTCGGCCAGGGCCGCAAAAGGCTTCTCCCAAGCCGCCGGCGGAGCATCCAGGTGTTGAGGCGGGGAATGGGTTTTGCGCCGCCCAAATACCGCTTTTACCGCCGCCCCGGCTTTGGCCCGGGTAAGGCCGCCCTCGCGGATAAGCAGCAGCATGTCCAGCAGGTCCCGTACGCGGGAGTTAGGCACAGAGCGCGGCAATGTGTAGGCGTGTAGTTTTTCGGCAAACTGCACAGCGGCAGGAAGCATTTTTATTTTGGCCGGTGTTATATCGGCGAAAGACAGCCAGTCCGGCTCCTCCGCCGTTTCAAGTTCCTCCGGGATATAATCGCCCAGAGCCACATCAACATGAAAAGCCACAAACAACTTTTCGTTAACCATGGCTTTAACAGGGTATCTTGCCCCGCCGTAAACCGGCGTGTCCAGTTTAAGCTGCAATTGCCCTATCTGGAAGGTAAAATAGTCACCCATATCTATTGACGCGGTATTTTGCAGAAGCCCAAGGATAAGGTCTTCAGGCTTTGCGCCTGCCGCCGTGCCGCCGCGGTAGCTTAAATCGATATCTCTGGTTGCCCGGGCGTGGGCAAGCCGCAATTCCATTGAATATCCACCTTTTAAGACCCAGCAGCCGCCTTTAACTGCAAAAACACGGGCGAGAAAGCGGTTAAAAGCCACTTTGCGGCGCAAGCGCTGCAGCTCCAGACGTTCCCGCTCTGCCATGGCCTGCAGCCTGTCCTCCAGGGCTATACGAAAGGCGGCAGCTGTTTTGTAGCGATTATTTGGCATGCTTTTTAATGGGGAATCGGATTGTCCGCGCTTCCTGTTGTGTTATAAGCCCGGTTTTCACAGCATGCTTAAAGGCCGCTATGATCTCACTAGAGTGCATGGTTTGAGCTTCGATCATATCCGCTATTGTTTTTACAGGGCTGGTAACTGAATAGCCCTGCATTTCGCGTATCTCTCCGGCTTTAAGTTCCGCGCGGTGAAGCTTTATGTGCGGCGGCGTACTGCCGCTTTTGCGAAATTTCCTGGAAACGGTCAGATGGAATTTAGCCGGCATAACGTCGGTCAGTTCGTAGATTGAGAGGGCGGTTTCGTGGGAATATACCCCCTGGATGCGGCCCTTCCGGTCTGCCGACCATAGCGACCATAGTACCAGGTCGGGCCGGTCCTGCGGGGGGAATTGCGCAAGGCGGTATATGCCGCGCACTTTCTCTTTGATCCAGTTCCCGGACTTTACGTGAAATACGGTTGAGCTTGGCAGGTATCCGGCTTTAAGGGCCTGCTTATAGGTGAAGTATCCCTGTTGAGCGGTCACTGCTTTAAATAGTTTTTCCGCGGTCTTACGTTTCTTTGCCATACACAATCCTTTAAGTTACATGAAGTATTATGCATAATCAAAACCGCCTAAGCAATGGGGGTTCAATATATTAGATCTTTCGACCAGCAAGAAAAACAAGCTCTTTTTAGCACCCTACCCTGAGCACTGGCCTGAAAATCCGCCCGGACTAGCTTAGCGAAGTTGAGCCAAACTTAGTCCTCATAGGGAGAAAAGCCAATCCTCATCTCTTCCATGCCGACGCCACGCTGTCGGTGCGGCATTGTATCCTATTCATATGGGAATATTTAAAAGACCCGACATGCTTTGCCGTGAATTCAAAGAAAGCGTCGAGAAATCATATTTTTGCTACTCCAAATTGGACATCCCGTCCGGCTTCAACTTGGGACGCTGTCCTGACTTTAGGCGAAGGGAAGTCTCAATAATTTCTTCACTACCCGGCCAGGGTAAGACAGCCTTCATTATTTCGGTCCTAAATAACCTGATAACTGGCGGCAAGTTTAACGCGGCAGTTTTCCTGCCGGATATGCCCACGGCAGAGTTTTTCTCGAGGCTTACGGCAAGCCGGGCCGGCGTAGCGTATTCCAAAGTCGCAAAAGGCCAGGCTGCCAAGGCTGATTGGGCATTATTTACGAAGACCCTGCCCGAACTTTCTAAAGCGGGGCTTTGGATCTCCGCTTTCAGGCGTTTTTCCTCCAGCTCCGTGTATGCACAGGCTTTAGAGTTAGCGCGTGAGCTGAAGTCGCAAAAGAAAAAACTGGACATAATTTTTATAGATTCTATTAATTGCCTTACAAATTTCTCCGGCCGCCGCTCAGATAAAACCGAGATACTGCGCGCTTTAAGCCGCCTGGCAGAAGATACCGATACCGCTGTTGTCTGTACTTACAGCCCTGAAAACCCCCGGCTGGAGAAGACCGCCGCCTGCGCGCGGCTCCAACTGCGCGATTTCCGCGCTTGCGGTATAAATGAAGACAGCGTCAGCCTTATTCTTAATATTGCCGGCCCGGAAGAGTCTGATGCCGACACTATTTCCAAATCTGAAGCCGAACTTAATATCGTGTGGCGCAACATGGGCACCTACGGGTATTCCCTCCCGATCAAATTTGACCGGGACACCTTAAAGTTTTATTCCGAGACATTGCCGCCAAAGTAAACATCGTTTGTAGGTTATACGGCTTGTGGCGGAGGACCGTATTGCTACGCTTATAAAGGTTATTGAGTACCTTGAAAGCCGTGAGCAGCCTGCGAGGCTGGCGGCCTCGCAGGAGTATGCCGCAATGAAAAGAGTTTTAGCAGAAGCCGAGCAGAAGGCCGGCAAATATTTTCGCAAGGAGTAGAAGAATATAAATATGGAATTCACAATGTACAGAGGCGGCAACCAGGTGGGGGGAACCTGCATAGAAATAAGATCCGGCGGCTCAAGAATACTTTTAGACTTAGGGATGCCGCTGAACGACAGGGACGGCAGGGATTTCCTTGTGGATCCGCTGAAAGGCAAGAAGGTCTGGGATGAAAAAGATATCTTGGACCTTAAACAAAGCGGTATTTTGCCTGATATTAAAGGGCTCTATCAGGACGATAAAAAAGACTTTGACGCCATATTGGTAAGCCACTCCCATGGCGACCATTACGGGCTACTGCATTTTGCCAATCCGGATATCCCAGTGGTTATGAGCACCGGGGCCATGCGAATGCTAGAAACGCTTAACGCCTTCGTCCCAAGGCAGGTGCCGCTTTCAAATATAACACCGGCTATCCACAACAAAGATATTTCGATAGGCGGGTTTATCATAAAGCCATACCTGATGGATCACTCCGCGTTCGACGCCCGTGGTTTCTTTATAACAGAGAAGAGCTCCGGGAAAACGCTCTTTTACTCCGGGGACTTCAGGGCTACCGGTCATAAGGAAAATGCCTTTAAAATGCTGGTAGACCGCCCTCCTATGAAGCCGGATTATCTTGTTTTAGAAGGAACTTCTGTAAGAAGGGGGGACCCCGAGTATAAAACAGAGAAAGAGGCCCAGAAAGCTATCAGGGAAGTGCTCGAAAAAGGGCCGCGCTTGGTGCTGGTGGCCTGTTCAGGCCAGAATATAGACAGGATATGCTCTCTCTACGCGGAAGCGCGTAGGGCCGGCTACGAGCTGGTAATAGACCCCTATATAGCCTGCGTGCTTGAGAATCTGCGGGATTTGCCTTATGCCGGCAATATCCCATTACTGGAGAACGCCGGGATGAGAGTGTTGATCCACAAGTATCCCTGCCGCCCGGGGGACAAGTATGTTGGCAAGATTGCTAAAGAAGGCTGCAAGTTCAAACCCTTTATCCCCATGCTCGGCCGGAAAAAGTTAAAGCCGCGCGATATGGGGGAGGGAAAGTATATCGTTCTGGTACGGGACGGAACAGTGCCGGCGATTAAAGCCATCCCCGGCTATAAGAACGCGTTCCTGATCTACTCGCAGTGGAAGGGATACCTGGAAAAGAAACATATGAAGCTAACCCAGTTCATCTTTGAGTCCGGCTTGGACAAAAACACGAAACACATCCACTCTTCCGGGCACGCGGATGTTTCCACCCTTCAAGCACTAGTCGCAGCGCTAGAACCCCGTGAAATAATCCCGGTGCACACCGAGCACCCGGGAGAATATGATAATCTGTTCCCACGGGTTCCGGTTACGATAATTCCTGATAACACTAGCAAGCTTTTATAACTGGGTGCTAATTTATAATTATGCCCGTGAGGACATATTGAGAGCTAAGATACAGCGCGTTTAGAATTGGGTAAAAACGACATCCTTTTTTAGTTTATACACTTTCTCGTCGAGGGAACCATTTTCATGAATAACTGGGTGATCCCTAGTGCTAATAAATTTAATTAATAGATTATTATCAATCCCTATTTTATCAGCTAAAACCTTAATTTTATTTCCATTGTCAGACAGTGTTTCTTTATTTAATATGCCCCAATAATTCCAATAGGCATTAGGCGCTATTATTAGGATTTGATATCCCGGCTCGTTCTTTGTGGCATCATCCGTATAGTCCTTCAATCTATGTGCAAATGGCTCTTTAAAAAGATTCCAGTTCCCGTGTAAAACTTTAAAATACACCATGCTCTCAAAAATAGCAAATAATGGCGAATCACCAGTGTTACTGCCTTTTTTCAACTCGATTATTGCTATTTGTTTATGATCAATGTCGTACGCAAGTAAATCAATGTTTTTAAAGGCTGCTCCGTCTTGAGGAACCAAAGGTAATTGGTAGGTTACAACTTGATATTTGGAGTCACTTATATTCAGCAACTCTGCAGAATTTATGAGTCCATATGTGTTATATATTGCTCGCTCAAAAGCATTCTCTCCATCCGGGTCAGGGTCAGATATCCCTGTTTCATTATTGTTATCCCTACCAGAAAAGAAAGGATACATCCTTTGAGTGTTCCGTCCCATACACTTAGCCCCAGTTTAGCGGTACCAAATCCCACATAACCGGACCCACCTTGAGGGTGGGCCAATCCCACATACCTGGACCCAGTTTTGGGGGTGTAAATCCCACCAATT
>CAIQNV010000010.1 GCA_903873295.1 uncultured Elusimicrobia bacterium | reverse complement strand
GGTTACCCGAGCGCCGCTAGTTTTTGGACATGGCCGAATTCGTCAGAATAGTGGCCGAATTGATATAGAACAGCGGCCGATTTGATCAGAATACGCAATCCGGAACAATTTGAGTGAGAACCTCTTTTTGCGAATACGAGATTGCATATGAATAATCTGCGACGAATTCCTGATCATTTATCTTTGCTATCGACAGATCGCCGTCTACCCCGTCCTGGGCGTAGGTGATGGATGTCTCATTATCAAGCAGCCGGGATAATGTTACAGGTTTTCCTCCTTCAAAAAGAAATCTCAATTTTGCGTCTAAAACAGGCATTTGAGTCTCGGCATTCATGTTGTTAACATTCAACGCATCTTTAAGATCCTCCTGCGTCCCGGTTCCGGCATAAACTCCGGCCGACAGACCCAACAGCGTAATAATCATCATTAATACTTTCATTGTTTTCTCCTTTATATCCTTTACCGTCAGGACAGCCGCCAGTATGTTATTGTTTGTTTCGTCCTACAGCTGCTTGTTCCGCGGCTCTCAGAACCCTATGATATAAGTTTACTCCGCTTGCAGATGATCTACCTGAGGCCGAAGGGCCGGCACAACATCTTTTTTGACCCAGGAGAGGCGGCTCAGCAAATACGCCTTTAGTTAAACCCTCGGCTTAACACCTGCGGCAGGGGATAGGGACGCTGATGACTAAATGACTAATTACGCCCAATATACCCGATATGGCTATTCCGGCAAATGAAACAATATTGACAGGACGCCTACTATTCCGCCAAAAAACAAAACCGCCAGGCTCCCCTGGCGGTTCTGTCTGACTTACGGCTAAGTAGTCATATAGTAATCAGCGTCCCCTATATCTTAACGGAGCGGTTGGGAATTATATTTATCGAGGGCGACATTGTAATATTTCCAAAGGGCGGCCATGGATTGTTTCGGCTGGCCATATCTGCTGCCGGGCAGCGACGCCCAGATATTATTGAGCTTATGAACGGCTCTTTTGAAGTTCTTATGAGAAGCCGAGCCGGCGACGGCATTGTAAGCCCCGTCCCGCCTTATCAGCTCCATAACCGCCTTGTCCTGGTTGGGCGGGCTAAAATCACGCAAGCCAAGATCGCCGGCCAGCGCGTCCCAGGTATCGGAAAGGAACTGGTAGCGGCCCGCCGCGGTAGAGCAGAGTCTGCCGCTGCACCTTTTCATGCGGGGATGGTCCGCATAGCTTGTAAAAGTGTCGAAAGTGAAGACATAATCGTAGCGCCCGGCCGTTCCTTCGGCATAGGCTAAGGTGTCGAGAAAAGCGCGGATGGCGGGAGGCAGCTCGCTGGCCCCGCCGAGCGAGGTGGAGCCTACCTGCTCCATATAAACGTATCCCTGCCTGAACAGGCAGCCGGGCAAAGGCTCTTTGAGCGTGATCCTTATATTTTCGCCTTCAAAAACGGGAGTTCCGGAGATGAGATATTTTGTATTTTCAGCCAGAACGCATTTCCCTGCCCCCTCAGGCAGACCTTCCGGCGGTGAATTATCTATCCTCAAAACAACATACTGACCAGTGGTTCGAAAGTAGTCTTCCGCTCTACCCATCGCCGCTTTATCCGGCCAGTTAAAGCCTGGCTCGGAATTATTCCAGGGCAACGGCTGCAGCATCTCCTGAGGAACGTCGGCTCGAGGCTCTGCCTGCGGTTCCGGCGCCTGTTCCGCCGCGGCCCCGGACAGCCCGATCAACTCCTCAAAAGCCGCGGCCCGCGCGCCTGTCGCCGGCCACGAGACGGCGCCCGCCAGAAGGAAAACCAAAGGGATCACGGTTTGCTTGTTCATTTTACGCTCCTGTCCTGTTCTACTTGCGTCCGCCCTGTTTTGAGATAGCCCACGATATTAGTTTACGCCGCTTAGCCGCGGTTTTCCTGAGGCCGAAGAACCAGGGAAGCCTGATATTTTGACCCAGGAGCATCGGCTTAGCAAATAAGCCTTTAATTAAACCCTCAGCTTAACACCTGCGGCAAGGGGGCATTTGAACTGACAAAAAGGAACCACTAGAATAGATGTAAATAAATAGACATTCAGCCATCTGCTTAATTAAAGTCATTATTGCTAAGCCGCCGCTCCTGGGTAAAAAAACCGGGCGGCGGCGGCCTTTGGGCTCAGGTAAGTCACAGGCGGGCGGGGTAGACTCTTATTATGAAGTTCTGCGGCCGGACGATAAGCCGCAACCGTGACTAAACAAGGGTGATTAGAATGAAAAAGTCAGTATACGCGGCCATGGCGGTACTATTCGGAGTTAATATCTCATATGCCGGAGCAGGCGCTCTTGATTCATTGAGAGCTTCTGTTCGGCCTTCAGCTTTTAGTGAACTGGCTTTGCCGGCTGTTCCAAAAGTTCAGGCCGCAGAGATTGCCCCCTCCGCGGATGGGCCTGAGCGCGCCGCCGGTTATGGCTTAAACGGGAACCTCCCGGCCCCGCCGAACCCGTATGACGGGATTGAGCCTGAAAAGGAATATCTTGCCAGATTTATCTCTATAACCGCCGAGGATTACGATACCGAATGGCGGGCTTCGGAACTGTATAACGCCATCGAGATAATAGCGGAACTCCCTGTTCCTTTCCGTTCCTGCACAAAAGGACTGCGGCGGATCAAAGCCGGCAGGAACGCCGAAGTTGCGGGTTTCGTTGAGATGAATGTCGCGCCCGTGGTCTTTCTCACTAATGCGGGGGCGGATTACCGCGGGATCTCCGGCTGGCTGGTTCACGAAATGACCCATTGCTTTCAGATGACCCATCCGGATACCATTGAGGCCTGGGAAGATAACTTCTGGTCCGGCTTTGCTTTTTTCAGCGCTCCAAAAACACCGTCCGTCACGGATTACGGGAATACAAGTGCAAAGGACGATATGGCGGAATCAGTGAGGAAATATGTCACGCTCGGCAAACTAATGAAAGAGTCTTTCCCCGACCGTTACGAATTTATCCGCGTCAACATAATGGCCGGCATAGAATTTGATTTAAAGTGACACACAACTTAATTCGCGCCATGCGGAACTGAAAATACGGGACGCGGCCCCATAGCTTAACAACCTTAAACCTCCTGTAAAACCCAAAGTATTACAGCGGGCCAAGAACAATCGAGTTATCGTGCAGCGTCCCCAAATTTCCTCCCCAATTCCGACAGACTACCGCATATCCTAACTCCCGGCTTTAATCATTTCTGTTAAGCCGCCGGTTTAATCAGATACGTTTTCTTTAAGCCGCCTCTCCTGGGTCAAATAATAAAGTCTCGCCGGTTCTTCGGCCTCAGGCGATCCTTCCACAGAAGCGGTAAACTTATAGTATAAGAAACCTGATCAGGCGCTTTAACGCAACCACCGGGGAACAGCTGCAGACTAAGAGGGCGGGAGCAAAACAAAACTGGTCATAACAGGAGATAAAATGAACACTAAACTGGTAAGCAAGATAGTAGTGGCCGCGGTGATCGGGATGAACGCCGCCGCGTACGCGGAGGAAGGGTTTAACCTGAACGGTATCACCAAAGACACACTGGCGCAGGCCTATGTGGGCGAAGGGAAGGCTGAGGGCGTTCATTCCGCTGCTGTTAGCTACGCCGCGGAAAAGAGCGGTCTCACTGCAGCCGCAAAGTCCGCTACGGCTGTTTCCGTTAAGCCGGCTATAGCCGCCAATGTGCCTCTGCCCGCAGCCGCGGACAATAAACAATATACGGGAGCGCCTCCCTCAGGCGCCGGAGCGCATATGCTGAAAGACGCGGTTCTTTTTATTCCCCGCGTTGTTGCCTCGGTTCTCTTCGCGCCGGTCGCACTTGTCTGTATTATTGCCGATAGGACGGGCCCCGCTTGGGTGAGTCTGGCGTATCGCGCTTTGTGGGGTTAACAGCGGCAACACCTGATCCGGCAGTTAAACTGCCGGATTTAGCGGGCCAGCAGAAGGCCCCTGATCCTGCCCGGTTACCGGCGTTATTTTATCAGTCCTGACCGGGCGCCGCGCGGGCGGCGCTACCGGGAGAGCAGCGCCTTTATTTCCCCGCCGTATTGATCGGCGTTCAAGCCCACGATCAGATGGTATACTCCGCCGGGCAGCGTCATCACCTCATGAACGCCCGCCTTCTTCAGCAGTTCCAGGTCCGGGGTTTTCCCGGGGGCTAACACCACGCGCAGGCGCGTCTTTGCGCAGGTTTCCACCGAGCCGATGGCCCCGGCGCCGCCCAGGGCGTTGATCCAGGCCCGCGCTTTGGCGACCGCTTCCGGGTCGCGCTCGGGTCCCGCGAAGCCGGCGGCGGCGGGAGCCGGCTGGGCGGCGACCCGCGCGCCCGCCGTCAATTCGGCTTCAGGGCCAGCCGTAGCCAGGTATTCTTCCAGATCGGTCTTCATGTTCTCGGATTGCGTGCCGAAGATGGCCTGCACGCCGCTTCCTATCATCATAACTCCGGCCGCCCCCAGACCTTTAAGGCGCTCAGTGTCCACTTTCGCGAAGTCGTGCACCTCCACCCGCAGGCGGGTGATGCAGGCGTCGAGGTTCTTCAGATTGCTCTTGCCGCCGAAGGCCAAAGCCAGCTGATGCGAGAACTCGTGAACGGGCCGGGACTGCGCCGCGTCTTCGCCCGAGTCCCGCTCTCTGCCCGGCGTCTCCAGGTTCCAGCGCCGGATGACGAAGGTGAACAGGCCGAAATACATGGCCGCCCACAGGGGACCCAGCACCAGCAGCCAAAGCGCGTGGAACGATTTAGGGAACAGCACCAGATAGTCGATAAGGCCGTGCGAGAAGGTCGTCCCGTGCTTTATCCCCAGCAGCACGCACAGTGAAAAAGCGGCTCCGGACAGAACGGCGTGCAGCCCGTAAAGGACCGGCGCCACGAACATGAACGCGAACTCTATCGGCTCGGTGATCCCGGTCAGGAAGGAGGTCAGCGCCGCCGACACCATGATGCCGCCGATCTTTGCCCGGCACTCGGGCTTGGCGGTGTACCAGATCGCCATGGCGGCCGCGGGAAGGCCCCACATCTTGAACAGATAGCCGCCGGCCAGATTGCCGGCCGTGGGATCGCCCGCCGCGAACCGGAAGATCTCGCCGTGTATGAGCTTCTGCGTAGTGGGGTCGAGGTACTGCCCCACCTGGAAGAAGAACGGCACGTTCCAGATATGATGCAGGCCGAACGGGATGAGCAGCCTTTCCACGAAGCCATAGACCCCGAACGCCGTGGCCGGAGAGCCGGACGAAGCCCAGACCGAGAAGCTGGCAATGGCCGCGCCGATAGGCGGCCACACAAAGCTGAGGACGCAGCCCAGCATAATGGCCGCGATGGCGCTCAGGATAGGCACCAGTCTCTTGCCGGAGAAAAAGGCCAGGTAGGTCGGCAGTTTTACCCGGTAATACCGGTTAAAAAGGAACGCCGCGGTCCCGCCGATCAATATGCCGCCGAACACGCCGGTGTCGAGCGAATTCATCCCCATTATGGGCTTGAGCGCGGTCCCCATCATCGCACCCATCACGCCCATGGTGGCTACCATCACCGCGTAGCCCACTGTGCCGGCCAGCGCCGCGACGCCGTCGTTATTAGTAAGCCCGAGGCTGACGCCTATGGCGAAGATCAGCGGCAGATTGCCGAAAATAGCGCCGCCCGCCTGGGCCATAAGCTGCGAGATTATTACGGGAACGACTGAGAAGTTGGCGCTTCCCAGCCCCAGCATCAGGCCGGCTACGGGAAGGACCGAAACCGGAAGCATGAGGGACTTGCCGATTTTCTGCAGCAGAGCGAACGCTTGTTTTCCTGGATTTTCCATAAAGTTCCTTTACCTTTTATGCGGCGGAGAATGCGACGCCTATTTCTGGGCGTTAACGGGGAGCAGGGCGCGCACTTCAGCGGCCGTCCCGAAGGAGACCGCGCGCTTCGCCAGCTGCCGGCAGTCTTCCAGTTTAAGGCGCCGCACCGCCGCCTTCACGGCCGGCACCGCGGGCGCGCTTACGCTGAGCTCGGTCACTCCGAGGCCTATCAACAGCGGGATCCCCTTCGGGTCTCCGGCGAGCCCTCCGCAGACGGCGACGTGTTTGCCGCGGGCGCGCGCGGCTTCTACTACCAGGCCGATGAGCCGCAGCACTCCGGGATGCAGCGCGTCGGCTTTTCCCGCCAGCCTGGGATGGCCGCGGTCCATGGCCAGCGTGTACTGCGTCAGATCGTTAGTGCCGATGGAGAAGAAGTCCGCCTCGGCGGCCAGCACCTCCGCCAGGACGGCAGCGGATGGAACCTCTATCATTACGCCTATCTGCACCGGAGCGGCGTTGAGCAGCTTCGCCTCCTCAAGCACGATAGCCCGGGCCTCGCGGTACTCGCCTATATCGGAGATCATGGGGAACATTATCCGCACATTGCCGGAATTAGCCGCGCGCAGGATAGCGCGCGCCTGGGTCCTCAGGAGCTCCGGCTGGCTTAAACTTACCCGGATGCCGCGCTCTCCGAGGAAAGGGTTTTCTTCTTTAGGGATCCGGAGATAAGGCACCTGCTTGTCCCCGCCCACGTCGAGAGTGCGTATGATGAAAGGACGCTCTTTGCCGAGGGCCTCGGCGGCTTCACGGTAAGCCTTTGTCTGCTCCTCTTCACCGGGCGCCTCGGCCCTGTCCAGGAACAGGAATTCGGAGCGCAGCAGGCCCACGCCTTCCGCTCCCAGCTTCACCGCTTTGGCGGCGTCGCCGGTATTGCCGATATTCGCGAACACTTCCATCTTGTGGCCGTCGAGGGTTATCGCCGGCTTGCCGGCGGCTTCCGCTTCCTCCTTCCGCTGCTCCGCCGCGCGCGACAGGCGGGCCTTTACCCGGTCCAGGTCGCCCGCCGACGGATTAAGGCGGAGGGTGCCGTTGTCCCCGTCGAGGATCACGGCGGCGCCAGCGCGGATCTCCAGCGCGCGGGGCTCCAGGCCGACCGCGAGGGGCAAACCGAAAGACTGGGCCAGGATCGCGATATGGGAAGTGGCGCCGCCGCCGACCGTGGCGCAGCCGAGAACTTTCGTCCGGTCGAGCGAGACGATATCCGAGGGCGTAAGTTCCTCCGCGATCAGAATGCTGCCCGCCGGGATCCCTGAAATATCCTTGTCGGGCCCCCCGAGCAGGTGCTTAAGCACGCGGCGGCCGACATCCCGCAGGTCGCAGGCGCGGCCGGCCAGAATTTCATTCGACATCCCCGCGAGCTGGTCGGCGTGGGCGGTAAAAGCTTCTTTCCAGGAGAAAGCGGCGCTCTTGCCTTTCGCCATGGCGCTTTCGGCAAGTTCGAGCAGGTCGGGATCCTCCAACAGCTCCATGTGGGCGCCGAAGATCTCAGACTTGCCGGTATCGCCGGAAATTTTTAAATGGTCCTGAAGGGCGGCTATTTGCAGGCGGGCCGCCGCAAGGGCTTCCCCGAGTTTGCGCCTTTCCTGCTCCGGAGCCTCGCCGCGCTCAGGCACCTGGCTTTCCGTTTCCGTCAGGATGAAAGCGCTGCCGGCCGCCAGGCCGGACGAGGCGCTGATGCCGGCAAGCAGGTCGGGATCTCCGGACGGACCCGGCCGCGCCGCCGCCGGTTTGGCGGGCGCTGCGGCCGACGGGGCCTGCCCGGCCTCCTCGCCGAGACCTTTCTCAAGTGCGGGGATGATGGCGCTAAGAGCTTCTTTGGCATCCGGTCCGCAGGCCACGATAAAAACTTTGTCCCCGCGCCTTATATCCAGGCCCATGATGGACGAGACGCTCCTGATATTGGCCTGCGCCTCACCCTTGCGCAGGCGCAGATCGCTGCGGTAGCCGCGCGCGAGCCTGGCCAGGGTGGCGGCCGGCCGGGCGTGAAGCCCTGAGGCGTTCGGGATGATCACCGCTTCCGAGACGATAGGAATACCGGCCACGGGCGCAGCGGAGCCGGCCTCCGCGGCGGCCAGGTCAATGGTCAAAACCGGATCTTTCCCGGCGGTGACGCCGCCGGCGTATTTGCGCATGGCGCCGACGCGCTCCGGATTGGTAATGATGATCTGCGTGAGCAGGCTGCTGGCTTTTCTCGCCGTTTCGTCGGCCGCGAATTCTATCAGGGGCTGTCCCGCCGCCACATTATCCCCGGTCTTAACAAGCGGGGTAAAGCCTTCACCTTTCAGCTGCACCGTGTCTATGCCTATGTGAAGCAGTATCTCCAGCCCGCCGCCCGCCTTGAGGGTCAGCGCGTGTCCGGCGGAATGCAGATTAAGCACCAGCCCCGCGCAGGGGGCCAGCAGCACCTGTGTCGTCGGGTCGAGGGAGATCCCGTCTCCGACTATTTTCCGGGCGAAAACGGGGTCAGGGACGGTTTCGATGGGGACGAGCACGCCCGAGAGCGGCGCCAGAAGAGTGATAGAATCAGATCGATCCGCGGCGTTTCGGTTATTCATTGTTTTGTTCGTCTCCTTCCCGCTCTTTTTTGTATTATAACCCCAGAGTGCTGAAACTGCTTTAATGAATAATATTAAACAATATTGCGGGAGGTTTGTTATAAATATCTGGAAATCAATCGACTTTGGAGCTGCCCGGACCCGCGCCTGCGCGGCGGCGCTTTTAGCCCTCACTTCAGGCTGCGCTGTGACCGGCGGCGCTCTTAAACCCGCGGCTCCGGCCGCGGCTGAATTATGGCTGACGAAAGCGGACGGCTCGGTCTTATTTCAAAAACAGCCCGGCTCGCTTCAGTTTAAAGAGACTGACGGCGCCCTTAAGCCGGCCATCACTATCGACCCCGGCGTCAGCTATCAGGAGATCGACGGCTTCGGCTGCACTCTGACCGGCGGCAGCGCCCGCCTGATCCAGAGCCTGCCGCAGCAGGAAAAAGAAGCCTTGCTGCAGGAACTTTTCGCCGCCGACGGCGCCGCTATCGGGCTCAGCTATTTAAGGATCAGCGTGGGAGCGTCGGACCTGGACGAGCAGGTCTTCTCTTATGACGATCTCCCTCCTGGCGCCGGACAAAAGGACCTGGAGCTGGCCAAATTCAGCCTTGCGCCGGATAAGGAGGCCCTCCTCCCGGTGCTTAAGCGGATACTGGAGATAAATCCCGGACTTAAACTGCTAGCCTCGCCGTGGTCCCCGCCGGCGTGGATGAAAACCAACAGAAGCCCGAAAGGCGGCTCCCTGAGCCCGGAATTCTACGGGGTTTACGCGCGGTACCTGGTAAAGTATCTCGAAGCCATGCGGGCCGAAGGCATAACCATCGACGCCCTCACGATCCAGAACGAGCCGCTGAACCCGGATAATAATCCCAGCATGTTCATGCCGGCCGAGACGCAGGGCCTTTTCATAAAAAAATATCTGGGCCCGGAGTTCAAAAAAACCGGTGTGAAGACCAAAATAGTGCTCTACGACCACAATTGCGACAGGCCGGACTATCCGCTGTCCATCTTGGCGGACAAGGAAGCCGCCCGCTACGTGGACGGCTCCGCCTTCCATATATACGGCGGGGAGATCACGGCCCTGTCAGAGGTCCACAACGCTTATCCGGATAAAAACGTTTACTTTACCGAGCAGTGGGTCGGCGGGCCCAGCAGCTTTGCCGGGGATTTTAAATGGCATGTCGCGAACTTGCTCATCGGCGCGACCAGGAACTGGAGCAGGAACGTGCTGGAATGGAATCTGGCCTCGGACCCGGGCTACGGGCCGCACACCGAGGGGGGCTGCGTGAGATGCCAGGGCGCGCTCACCATAGGCCAGGGCATCAGGCGCGACGTGGCTTACTACGTGCTGGCGCACGCCTCGAAATTCGTAAGGCCCGGCTCGAGAAGGATCGCCTCCAACCTGCTGCCGTCGCTGCCCAACGCCGCCTTCAGAACGCCGTCGGGCGACGTGGTTTTGATAGTGTTGAATGAAAATCCCGCGGCGGCTGAATTCAATATCAGCTACCGCGGGCGCTCGGCGGCCGCCGCCCTTCCGGGCGACTCGGCCGGAACTTACCTGATAAAGAACCAGTAGCCTATGGCCGCCCCGGTCTGAATTCACTACCCTCTAGATATGAATCGGGCCGGTCATGGGGTTGCCCATTCAGCCGCGCAGGAACCGTTGCGCGGTTCCCCCCGAAGCGGGGCCCCCCTCCCCAAAGCGGCTTCAGAGCAACCCCATGCCCGGCCCTCGGTGTGTTTTACAGGGCGGCTCAGGGCTGGGTTTTGGTAACCAGGGTCTGCGCGTCGGAGTAGGCGTAGCGGGCCTGGTCGCTCAGCTGGCGGCTGTAGCGCGAGATATCCATGGCGGTCCACTGAGAGTCGTAGCCGATAGTCGCGGGGTTGCCGGAGCGCACGGTGGACTCCAGGCGCCCGGCGGAATCCTGAAGGGCGGGCCAGACCTCGTTAAGAATGCTCCGGGCGGCCCGGTCGATGTCGCGCGCGGCCTTGTTGAGCTCGGCGGATTTCTCGGCCAGGCCGAGCAGGGCGCGGGTGTCGGCGGCGGCGCGCTGCATCTCGCTGAAGCGCCCCGACATGTCCGAGCTCATCTTCCTGAGGTCCGACTCGAAGAACGCGTCGTAATAATTCAGTTGTATGATCTGGCGGGCGCGGTCCTCGAGCCTGTCCAGATCGTTCCGCACCCAGGCCAGGCCGCCGTGGATGGCGTCCAGCGTTTTGTAAACCTGCTGAAATTTGGCGAGCGTCTCCTGCGGAATCCGGGAATCGGCCCGGCCGGGCGCCGGGACCGGGGCGGCCGGAACTGTTACGGCAATATCGCCGGCTTTAAGCTTCTCAAGGGCGAATTCCGCCGAGTGCGCCGGGAACGACAGGGAAAACAAAGCCAGCACGAATACTATTTTTTTCATCACGCCTCCTGACCAGAATCTCTGCAATACATGGGGCTTTCAAATTTAGCCTGGGAACGGGCCGGTCATGGGGTTGCCCATTCCGCCGCGCAGGAACCGTTGCGCGGTTCCCCCCGAAGCGGGGCCCCCCTCCCCAAAGCGGCTCCAGAGCAACCCCATGCCCGGCCCGCGTCTTTTCTCCTTCCGACAAGTGCTGTTTTCCATCAAACCACCGGGTATTTACCTATGGGGAACACGAAAGCACCCGATATATTATACACCGGAAGAGCGGCCCGGGAAACTTTACAGCTCCTTCCTCCGCATGCCTTCGGCGTTGGCGGCTTTCAGCGCGTAGAAGACGGCTTCGGCCGTAACCGGCGCCGGCTCGTGGAAAATATCAGACCCCGGCTCGCAGGTCTTCGCCGCTACTTTCCTAAGCTCATCGTCGGAAACTCCGGCGAGGCCCAGCTCCGCGAGCGTAGTGGGCAGCCCGACGTCTTCGCAGAAAGAAAAAACTTCGTTCATCAGCTCGGCCGAAGTGTCGCTGAGGAACAGCGAGGTCAAAGTGCCGAAGGCCACTTTTTCTCCGTGGTAAAATTTCCGGGTCTGAGGCAGCGCCGTCAGCCCGTTGTGGATAGAATGCGCGGCGGCAAGCCCCCCGCTTTCGAAGCCCAGGCCGCTGAGAAGCGTATTGGCCTCTACGATATTTTCCAGCGCGGGGGTCACCGTCTGCGCCTGGCAGGCGGTCTTTGCCATAAGGCCCTGCTCGAGCAAAGTGTCATAGCACAGCTGCGCCAGCGCGTAGGCGGTCATGGAGCCGCAGAACCCCGTAAGGTTGGGGGCATATTTGCGCTTGCAGGCTTCGGCCTCGAACCAGGTGGAAAGCGCGTCGCCCATCCCCGACACCAGGAACCGCACGGGCGCCCGCGCGATGATCTCCGTATCGACGATGACCAGGTCCGGATTGCGGCGGGTCTTGATGTAATGGTCGAAAAGCCCTTCGGGGGTATAGAAAACCGAGACCGCGCTGCAGGGAGCGTCGGTAGAGGCGATGGTGGGGATTATCACCACCGGCAGAGAAAGTTTATCCGCCGCGGCCTTGGCGGTGTCGAGGGTTTTCCCCCCGCCGATGCCGGCTATAAAATCGGCCCCCGAGGCCCGCGCCAGGACGCAGACGCGCTCCATTTCGGCCGCTGTCGATTCGCCCCTGAATTTTTCGGCGGTAATTATGAATTTGTTTTCAGCCTGCGCGCGGAGCCCCGGCAGAATATTTTCAAAAGCGGACCGGGCGCAAAGGAAAAAGCCCTTCTTCCCGAACTTCGCGGTTTCCGCCGCGACCGTGCGGATAGCCCCGCAGCCCTGAATATACTTCCCCGGGAAAATGGTTCCTGTGATCATTTTTTCTCCTGCCCGGACTGTTTTGCATCGCCCTGCCCGGCGGCCCGGGAACAAATTCCGGAATCGCCCCCGGCCCGCGAGGATCAGTTCCGCTTCACGGGCCGGTATTCTTTCAAGGGGTCGACGGGCTGCGCGTAAGGGCCGGCCCAGGTTTTGCCGAAGATATCTTCCAGCACGGCGGCGCCGGCGGCGCCTTTTATTATTACGGCTGCCCCGCGCGAGGTGAGGAAGTAGCCGGGGCCCCAGTTGGAGGTGGTGACATAGCCGGTTTCCCCGTCTATTACCATGTACTTGAGATGTTCCACCCGCGAGAACGGAATGAAGCCCGAGCTGTGCTCCGGCAGCACCGAGATCTTAACTTCTATATTTTCCGTCTTCGCCAGCGCCTTTATGTCCCGGTCGGCCTTGCCGCCCATTCCCCAATCGGCAAAAACCAGCTCGATCTTTACGCCGCGCGCCGCGGCTTTCCTGAAAGCGGAATCCAGATCCGCCCAGCGCCTGGAGCCGTGCTCCGTCAGGGCATAGGTCATTACCTGGCCGCGCACGGTCTTTTTAGCGGCGTTTATTATTTTAAGCAGCTCCGTTATCTCGGTGTCCGCCCCTTTGGGGACAAAGCCAGCCGGGCTGAAAGACAGGCTGTAGGAGACTTCCCCGCCGTTAAGCGCGGCCTTCTCCGGCCTGGCGGCCGTAATTTCAGCCTTGCCCTTTTTTTGGAGCACCTTTTTGGGCTCGGCGCCGCCCGCCAGCGCCCAGTCGCCCTCGAAGAGCCTGGCGAAATCCGAGGCGGCCCTGGCGCTCTTTATCCGCAGGCCCAGCTCGTGGATGTGCTTAAGGGAGCGCCAGTCGAAGTTCTGGCTGCCGGTATAGACCTCCGCGCCGTCGACGACGAAGAACTTGGCGTGCTGCACCCCGCCGCCGGCTTTCTTGAAATCTATCACCCGGGTATCCACCCCCGCCGCCTTGAGGGCCGGCAGGGACTTCCCGCTTTCCGTCATCATTACCTTGTCCACCATGACCCGGACCCTGACGCCGCGTTTGGCCGCGGCTTTCACGGCCTCCAGCACCGGCTCAAGCACCTCCCCCGTCGAATCCGCTATATAGAACTGCTCCAGGTCCAGGGTTTTGGCGGCCGATCCTATCATCTCAAGCCAGACCGCCTGCGGCCGCGCCGCCATCGTCGAGCCGTAAACGGTGCCGTCGGGAACGCTTTCCACGAACTGCAGCTCCGCCGCGCTCGAACTTAAAGCCTGGGCGGCCAGAAACAGCGCAAGGAGCGTTTTCTTCATATTGTCTCTATTTTCTCGACGTAGTTGATGTTCCGGGCTTTCATGCCGGCTATCATGAACTTATAGGCTTTCTCTTCCATGCCGAAGTATTCGGGCGGGCAGATGCCTTTGCGGGTGAAAGCCCCGGCGATAAACATCCGGGCCGCGACGGTAGCCGCGTAGCCGGTGGTGCGGGCCATTGAGGTGGTTCCGGTCTTCACGTCGTACTGGTCGTTCAGGTCCCAGGTGATGCGGGTCTTTTTGCCTTTCCTCATCCCTTCGACTATTACGCGCATCACGGTCACGTCGTGCTCTCCGGGCTGCAGCTTCCACATGGGGAACATGAGCTTCGCGGTGAGATCGAGCGGCCTTATTTTCACGTCGCCTACCTGCACAAGCTCTTTCGAAAAGAAGCCGGTCTCCCTGAGCACGCGCATCTTCTCGATATGCCCGGGATAGCGCATGGTCTTTTCTTTCATGTTGGGCAGTTTCAGCGTGTCGGCCAGCGTCCGCAGGCCGTCGGTGTTGAAAGCCTCCAGCGTGCCCACGCCCTCGAAGTTGAGGAATTCGGGATCGGACAGGGCGGGGCGGACGACGGCCACATTGTTCTCTATGTAGCGGGCGGGCCGGGTGTATTCCTCTATGACATCCACGGCGGAGAAGACGATCTTGTACTCGTAGGGCCAGGTTCTGACTTTCGGCAGGCCGCCGACGTAGCAGAGGGCCGTGTCGGCCTTATCCAGCATCGCGACGCCGCGCGCGCTGAGCATGTTGCTGCAGCCGGGAGCCACGCCGCAGTCCACGATGGCGGTCACGTTATTTTTCTTGGCCAGCGCGTCCAGCTTGAACGGGTCCTCGGGGAAAAAGGAGATGTCGACGATATTGCGCTTCGCTTCTATTACGCTCTTCACCGTTTCGAAGCCCATGAAGCCGGGCAGGGCGCCTATTACGAGATCGAATTTCTCGGCGGCCTTCTTAACTTCGGCGCCTTTCGAAAGGTCGGCCTTAACCAGCGTCAGGCGCTTGTCGGAGCGCAGCTTGTCCAAAGATTTCTCGGAGGCGTCGAGAACGGTTACTTTCCAACCCTTTTCGTCCGCCAGGTCCTTCGCCATCGCCGAGCCCACAAGTCCGGAACCAAATACGCCGATATTCATGTTGCCTCCAGTCCGAAATGCCGCATAGCCGCGCGCTTAGGCGGCTTAAGGTTTATTCTACCTGAAAAGCCTGAAGGCGGGCAAACTTAAATCAGCTTCGCCTTTTTCTTAGCCGCCCGCTTCAGCTTGAACGCGGCCAATTCTCCCAGTATCATGCCGGAAACTATCAAAAATCCACCCGCGGCTTTTACCGGGACGAACTCCTCACCGCCCAGGGTCCACGCGAAGACGGCCGCGAACACGGGCTCCAGGGTGAAGATCAGGCCCACCTTGAACGGCTCGCTTACCTTCTGCGCGGCCATCTGGATAAAGTAAGCCGTAACCGTGGGGAAGACCGCCAGGAAAATAATTACCCCCCACCATTTGGGCGCGGCCACCGCGAGCGGATACCCCAGCGCCGCCGCCAGCAGGAAAGACGCGAGCGACACGCACCAGAACTGGTGGAAAGCCAGCAGGAGCATGTCGGCGTCGGCCTTCATGTACTTGTCCGTGAACGCGACATGGGCGGCGTAGGTGACCGCGGCGATCAAAGTCAGCGCGTCGCCCTTGTTAAAGCCGTCCGCCCCGCCGGTAAGCAGCCAAAGCCCGTAGACGGCCAGGCCCGCGGAGACCGCCTCCAGCCATTTGAGGCGCTGGCGGCGCAGGATGAACATAAAGCCCGGGATGAAAAGAATGAAGAGGCCGGTGATAAAACCGGAATTCGCGGCCGAGGTATAAACGAGGCCGAAGGTCTGGGTAAGATACAGCCCCGTCAGGAAAACGGAAAGGATGACGCCTTCTTTGAGGTGCGCGGTGAACTTGGGGCGCCGCAGCGCCCAGGGCAGGAGGAGCAGCGCCGCGATGCCGAAGCGGATGGCCACCAGCGCCACCGGGTGCACCCCGGCCAGCGCGTCTTTAACCACGATGAAAGTGGAGCCCCAGATGGCGGCGCAGTAAAACAGCCCTATATCCGGCCAGCGCTTAACCCGGGCTGCAGACTTTTCCATATTGAAGAAATTATACCTTGTTTGACTTTTCACTTTTCCGTTATTTAGAGCGGCCCCAATTTAGGTATACTTTTATTATTCCACCCAAGGAGCTTTTCATGAAAGACCAGATACTTAAAAAAATAGGATCTTACGAAAGTTACGCCATCGAGCTGCAGCGCGGCCTCACCGCCATCCCGGCCCTGGCCCCTTCGAGCGGCGGCGACGGCGAGTACGACAAGGCCAAGTGGCTCGAGGGCGAGCTGAAGAAGCTGAAATTTGACTCTATAGAATGGATAAACGCCCCGCAGGCGGAGGCGAAGAACGGCATACGCCCCAATGTCATAGCCCGCTATAAAGGCAAAAGCCCGGCCAAGACCATCTGGTTCATGAGCCACCTCGATATCGTTCCCCCCGGCGAGGCCAAGCTGTGGAAATCGGACCCCTACAAGATGGAAGTGCAGGGCCGCAAGCTGGTGGGCCGCGGTGTGGAGGACAACCAGCAGGCCACGGTTTCCAGCATTCTTGTGGTGAAAGCCATGATGGAGCTGGACTACCGCCCCGCCTACGACATAGCGCTGCTGTTCTGCGCCGACGAGGAGACCGGCTCCGGCTACGGCGCCGACTACATCTCGGAAAAGCACCCCGGCCTCTTCGGCAAGGAAGACATGTTCTTCGTGCCGGACTCGGGCACGGAGGACGGCTCCATGATAGAGGTGGCCGAGAAATCCATTATGTGGATGAAGGTCATCACCCACGGCAAGCAGTGCCACGCCAGCCGCCCCTCCCTCGGCATCAACGCCTTCAAGGCCGCCAGCGAGCTGATCACCAAATACCAGAAACTCTACAAGAAATTCCCGAAGAAAGACAGGCTCTACGAGCCGCCCATAAGCACCTTCGAGCCCACGAAAAAAGAGAACAACGTGCCCAATGTGAACACCCTGCCCGGAGAGGACGTGTTCTACATGGACTGCCGCGTCATGCCGGTGTACCAGCTCTCCGACGTGAAGGCGGAGATGCGCCGCCTGGCCGACGAGGTGGAGAAGAAGTTCGGCGTGACGGTCGCTTTCGAGCCGCAGCAGGAAGCCCAGGCCGCGCCCCCCACCGACCCCAAGGCCCCGATAGTGCTGGCCCTGAAGAAGGCGATAAAAGAAGTGCTGGGCGTAAAGCCGAAAGCCTACGGGATAGGCGGCGGCACCGTGGCGGCGTTCTTCAGGCGCCTGAACCTGCCTGCGGTGGTCTACGCCCGGCTCAACGAGACCGCGCATATGCCCAACGAGTACTGCGTGATAGAACACATGATGGGCGACGCCAAAGTCTTCGCCGTCACCACGCTGCTGCTCTGCAAACAGAAATAACCGGCGGCCTGAGGAGCGGCGCGGGCGCTAAGCCCGCGCCGCTTATTTTCACAAAAACAGACCGCGATGTTTTATTAAATTTTGTAAACTTGTCCGATGAAG
>CAIQNV010000009.1 GCA_903873295.1 uncultured Elusimicrobia bacterium | reverse complement strand
TTACCCTTCAGGATCTTCTTTACCGCGGTCTTCATGTTGTCGTAAATCATTCGCCGGGGAACACCGCCGAAGTGCTCGAATGCCCGGCGGTGTACGTCGAAAAGCAATTCCTGCTTCTGCCCAGGATAGGCCCGCGCGTAGCTCTTGCGGCTCTTACATAGCTGCACCGCCCCAACATTAAGGGCGGTCAGTTGCCCGCCGATTACTGCTTTAACGTCACCCCAGTCGAATTGGCCCGCCTGCCCAGGACCGAATTCCAGCGGAATAAATACTTCCGCCGGGTTCGTGTTAAGTTGGCGGCTTACTTCCTGGAAGCACCTCAGGACCGAAGCGTAGCTGCCCCGGTAACCGTATGGATCTCCCTGCAACAAGTTATACATCCGCTTGGCTGTGCGGCGGTACTTCCGGGTTTCCAGGCTATCCTGTTTAATCCAGGCTTCGATTATTTCCTTTATGGAATCCTGCGCCGGCTGGATGCAGGCCTGCCGGTCATACTTGAACCGGGCCTGCTGGCCTCTGAGGATCTTACGGACTGTGTTTCGGGATATGCCGGCCTTGCGGCAGATCTCACGTATCGGCAGGCCTTCTTGCCGCATCATGCGTACTTCTTTTATCTGTTTTACGCTCATCATGACCTCCCTCCTGCCTGGAAACACTTAGTTGTTTCCTAACAGGGTATCTTTTGGATTTAGGAGGGTCAAAATTCGCTGCTACTGGTGGGTCAAAATTGCCTGCAACTTTACAGAGGAAGGACACGCATGAACATAGAAACAGTAAAGATACAGTTAAAATCGCTGCACTTATCAGCAGCGGCGCGGGAGGTTGAAGAAGTGCTGGCCAGCCACGGAGCGGCGGCGGACCTTGGCTGGGTAGCCGAGTTGCTTGAGCGCGAGCTGGACGCGCGGCGGGAGCGTGCGATAATGCGCCGCATAGAGAACGCGCAATTCCCGGAGATAAAAACCATCGAGGGGTTTGATTGGGGGTTCAACCGAAAGCTGGACCGGGCGGCGATAGATGAGCTGTCGGACCTGGAGTTAATTAAGCGGCGCGGCATAGCGTTATTTCTGGGACAGACAGGAACCGGGAAGACGCACTTGGCGATGGGATTAGGGCTTAAGGCCGCGAAGGAGGGAATGCGGGTTTACTGCGCGAGTGTTAAAAAGTTGATATCTGAAATAGAATTCGCACGCGCCCGCAACACCCTGGCTGGCCTGTTCCGGCGCATCCTGTCGGCGCAGTTGTGGATAATAGATGATTGGGGCGTGGTATCCATGAGCAGGGAAGTGTCGGAAGAAGTTTTCGACCTGCTGGACAGGCGGAAACTAAATTCGGCCATGATACTGACGTCCAACCGTGACATAGAAGAGTGGGGCGAAGTTTTTGCCGACCCCGTGCTGGCGAGCGCGGCCATAGACCGGATGTTTGAGGCCGCCAAGGTTGTGGTCTTTGAAGGCAAGAGTTACCGGCTTAAGGATCGGATAATATTGCCGGACCTGCGACTGGATAACATCACGCCAAAACGCGACGTACCGGAGGCCAGAGAACGGGGCGGACGAGTAGCAGCAGAAAGAAGTAGGAAGTTGCAGAGGCGGAAAGACTAAAATGCTAGACTAAACGCGATTCGGAAAAGCGGCCTCGGTTACATGGGACTGAGGCGGCCTCGATTACCTGGGACGTGACAGGCCGGCCTCCTTATCGTGAAGAGCGGCCCGCGGCTGCAGGGCCGGCTTTGCCGCCAGGCAAAGGCGGAGCTGCGGCCGCAAGGGCCGTTTCCGCAGATCACGACGTCTAAGCGCTCGTCGTAAAACGTGGGGTAGAATGACACGGGCACGTCGTGGAAACGCTGTCCTGGCGCATTCTTGCGCGGATTTAAAAGGCCATTTCGCCAGAAATG
>CAIQNV010000008.1 GCA_903873295.1 uncultured Elusimicrobia bacterium | reverse complement strand
GTCCCCCGCGCGCCCTTTGCGGATGGGGGGGCCCCGCCATAAATTCCCAAGGCGGGGGGAAACCGACGCAAGGGTTTCCATCTTCCAGGGCGCGCGGGGGACTTCCCCGGCCGCCCCCGCTGGAAGCGCGATGTCCTTCTTGGTCCGTAGTACAACCCCCGCCGCGCCTTTCCTCTGTAAAAGTTCTCCCAAAATTGCTATTTTATATACTTGCGGATAATATAGATATCATAGGCGGCGCTCGGGTAAGAGGAAGGCATGAACGGCGAGATAAAGGTCGGATTGTTCGTACTTGTGGGCTCAGTGCTTTTCGGCACCGCCATCTTTTTGCTGGGGGATTATTCCTTCCAGAAATATTACACTATTTACGCCGAATTCTCCGACGTGGCCGGGCTCCCGGATAAATCCACCGTCAAACTTTCCGGAGTTGAAGTAGGCAAGATAAAAAAGATAGATCTTAAGAACGATAAGGTCGTGGTCCAACTGGCCGTCCGCATCGGCGTGAAGATCTACAAGGACGCGAAGTTCCTGGTAGGCTCCACCAGCATGATAGGCTCCAAGTTCCTCCAGATAAACCAGGGCGCTCCCGCCGCCGGCGTGCTGGAGCCCGGCGCTACCGTGCGCGGCGAGGAATCGCTGGCGCTCGACCGCGCCCTGGCCCGGGCCGTCACAAGCCTGGAAGCCCTGGTGGGGGATATCAGGGGCGAGGGCCGCCTGGCCCGCGACCTCAACGAGATCCTGACGAACCTGCGCGAAGTGACGGCCAATGTCAACGATCTGGTGTCCAACGCCCAGCCCCACGCTGAAAAGATCATGGAGCGCATGGATTCCATCACCGCCAAGCTGGACGCCATGCTTACTAAGACCGACGCTATCGTGGACAAGATAGACCGCGGCGACGGCGTAGCCGGGGCGCTGATCTCCGACCAGAAGATGAAGACCGAGGTTAGCTCGGCCATCACGAACCTGCGCGACGCGAGCGCCTCGGTGAAGGACGTGCTGGGCCGGGTGAACGGCTTTCGCACTTACCTGAAGTGGGACTATAAATACGAGCCGCTGGCCCGCTCCTCAAAGAACGACTTCGGCCTTAAGATCTATCCGCGCGCGGGCCGCTATTACTACGTCGGAGCGGCCAACATGACGAACACCAAAGATAAGGCGAAAGGCACCGACTACGAGGTGCTGAATACCGTGGACGCGCAGTTGGGCTGGGATGTGGACGCTTTTGACTTTTACGCCGGGGTGCTCCGCGGCTCGGGCGGCTTCGGCGTGCGCTGGAAACCCTTTTATCAGAATTCGAAATGGGACCGTCTCAACGTGCTGGTGGAAGCCTCTGAGTTCACCCGCAACCGCAGCATAAGAGGCCGGAGTTTCGACAATCCGCGCTATGACGCGGGCGTGGACGTGGCGGTAAATAAATACATTTCGGCCGGCCTGCGGCTTAACGACCTGGCGGAAACAAAGCGGCTGAACTACACCACGCGCCTGCTGTTCGAGGACAAGGACATCTCCTATCTTTTCGGCTTCGCCAGTTTGGGCACGCTTAAGAAATGAAACTGAAAACCATCTACCGTTGCCAGCAGTGCGGGCAGTCCCTGCCGAAATGGGCCGGGCAGTGCTCCGCCTGCGGCGGCTGGAATACGCTGGTGGAGGAAGCTGAGGAAGTTCTCACCAAGGCGGCCGCCAGGGCCCGCGGCCTCACTGATTTCTCCGAGGCGCCCGTGAAGCTTTCCGAGGCCCGCGCCATGAAGGCCGTGCACGCCCCCACCGGCATAGCCGAGCTGGACCGCGCGCTGGGCGGCGGGCTGGTGAGCGGCCAGGTGGTGCTGCTGGCGGGCCCGCCGGGCATAGGCAAGAGCACGCTAACGCTTGAAACCTGCACCGCCCTGGCCTCGGGCGCCTACGCGGGCAAAAAAGTCCTTTACGTCTCCGGCGAGGAATCCCTGTCCCAGGTGGGTTCCCGAGCCGAGCGGCTGGGCGCCCGGCCCGACAATGTTTACCTGATGTCGGAGACCAATCTGGCCCGCATCATCGAAGAGTTCCGGAACCTTAAGCCGGCGTTCCTTGTGATCGACTCTATCCAGACCGTTTACCACCCGGATTTCGTAGGCAGCCCCGGCTCAGTGGGGCAGATAAGGGAATGCGCTTCCGAGCTTCTCAAAACGGTGAAGGCCGCCGGCGCGCCGCTTTTCCTGCTCGGGCATGTCACCAAGGAAGGCTCGCTCGCCGGGCCTAAAGTGCTGGAGCATATAGTGGACACGGTGCTTTATTTCGACACGGAGAAGAATAACGTCTTCCGCGTGCTGCGCCCGCACAAGAACCGCTTCGGGCCGGTGGATGAAACGGGGATCTTCGAGATGACCGCGAAGGGGCTGCTCTCGGTGGACGACGCCGGGCTGATGCTGGCCGATTCCGACCGCGACAGGGCGCTGGCCGGCCGCGCTTTCGCCGTGGCTTTTGAGGGCGCCCGGCCCATGCTGGCCGAAATACAGGCGCTGGCCGCCAGGTCCTACCTGCCCTATCCCCGCCGCACCGTTACCGGCATAGATCTGAACCGCGCGCAGATGCTGATCGCCGCGCTGGAAAAAAACGTGGGCCTGCGCTTCGACGAGATGGACGTGTTCGCCTCGCTGCAGGGCGGCATAAAGCTCAAGGACCCGGCGCTGGACCTGGCCTTCTGCGCCGCGCTTATAAGCTCCGCGAAAGACATCCTGCTGCCGCCCGACTGCGTGTTCATGGGCGAGGTGGGCATACTGGCGCAGGTTTCCAGCCCCGGCTTCATGGACAGACGCCTGGCCGAGGCGGAGCGGCTCGGTTTTAAAACAGCTTTTGTCCCCCGGCTGCCGAAAAAAGACGAAGGGCGCTTTAAGACCCTCCGGCTCGAGGTGGTGAGGGACATGGGCGGGCTTTACGCCGCCCTGGTAAAATTAACCCCGGTGAAAACCGGGAAGCAGCAAGCATAAGGAGCAATCATGATAGTCTGGATCTTCAGGGCCGTGGCACTAATAGCTACGCCCGTACTGACCTGGTTCAACGTTTCCAAAGACCTGAAAGGCCTGGCCTTCGGCGTGCTTATCGGCTTGGTGATAATAGGCGTGGAATATGTTTTCGAGAACGTCAGCCTGTTCTCTCTGATCATCGGCATCATAGGTGCGGTAGTGGGAATAATCCTGTCAAAGCTGCTTGACTATACGGTTTGGCAGATAGGCAATGTCGACTTCAACGACATCTGGCTCAAGTACACCTTCGTAGTGAAATACGCGCTGGCGCTGCTGGGCATGATGATCAGCATAAAAAAGATCCCCGAGCTCGACGACCTGGATAAGAACATCCTCTCGCTGGGAAAGCGCGGCGGCAGGAACATGAAGGTGCTGGACCTGTCGGCCATCGTCGACGGGCGCGTGCTGGATATCTGCGACACCCACTTCATCACCGGCGGCGTCATAACGCCCCGGTTCGTGGTGCAGGAGCTGCACGCGCTGGCCGAAGCCGGCGACCCGATCAGCCGGGCCAAGGGCCGCCGGGGACTGGATATTCTGGCGCGCCTGCAGGAATCGCGCGACATCCCGTTCCGCGTGATAGACCGGGACCTGAAGGAAATAACCGACAACCAGATGAAGCTGGTGACCATAGCCAAAGAGCTGGGTGCCGCCATCATAACCATAGACTTCAATATCAACAAGCTGGCGGCGCTTGAAAATGTGACGGTGCTGAATATCAACGACTTGACGATAGCGCTTAAGCCGGTGGTGCTGCCCGGCGAGGATATGTCGGTGTTCGTCATGAAGGACGGCAAGGAAAAAGAGCAGGGCGTGGGCTATCTAGACGACGGCACGATGATAGTGATCGAGGACGGCAGGGACTTTATCGGCAAGAAGGTGGACGCCGTGGTGCAGTCCATCCTGCAGACCTCGCAGGGCCGCATAATCTTCACGCGGGTCAAGGGCAAAACCGCCCAGCAGGGGCCGAAGCAGCCGTAGGCGACAGCGGCGCCTCTTTTTGCCGTCACAAGCTACAGGTCACAAGCGTGCTTAAAAAAGATAAGAAGCCGGGCGGAGCCGAGGCCATAATACTGGCCGGCGGCTCGGGCGCGCGCATGGGGGAGGAGAAGCAGTATCTGCCCCTCGCGGGCCGGCCTATGATAGAGTGGACCGTCGAGGCGTTCACCTCCAGCGGCCTGTTCTCAAAAGTTATACTCGCGCTCGGCGCGGAAAATCTTAAAAAATACGGGCCGGCCTGGGAAAAGGCCGGCGTACAGACCGCCCCGGCCGGCGCGACCCGCACCGAATCTCTCCGGAACGCTTTTAAGCTGGTCAGCCCCGGCGCCGGGCTGGTAGCCGTGCACGACGGCGCCAGGCCGCTGGTGGACGCGCCGCTGATAAGGGCCTGCCTTGAAAAGGCGGCGGAAGTCGGCGCCGCGGTGCCGGCGGTGCCGCTGAAGGACACGGTGAAGAAAGTCTCAGCCGGCGGCGCGGATTTCGAGAGCACTCCGGACCGCGCCTCCCTGATGGCGGTGCAGACTCCCCAGTGCTACCGGCGCGACGTTATTTCCGCCATCCTGGCCGCCGCCGGGAGCGGCAAAGATTACAGCGATGAGTCCCAGGTCCTTGAAAAGCTGGGGATAAAAGCCGGGGTGGTGCGCTCGAGCTACCGCAACATCAAGGTTACTACACCCGAGGATATCATTATAGCGGAGGCGTTCATGAAAGATGAAAAAAGTGTTACCGCGCGGTTGAGGGTCCCGGTGGCGCGGGCCGGTTTCGGCTACGACATCCACCGGCTGGTGGAGGGCCGCCCGCTGATACTGGGCGGCATTAAGATCGAGCACACCAAGGGCCTGCTCGGCCATTCGGACGGGGACGTGGTGCTGCATTCCGTCTGCGACGCGCTTCTGGGCTCCATCTCAGCCGGCGAGATAGGCGTCTATTTTCCGCCCACGGACCTCACCCTTATGGGCATTTCCAGCGTGGTGATAGCCGAAAAAACGCTCGAAGTCCTGACCTCAAAGAAAGCCCGCATAATAAACGTGGACGTCACCATCCTGGCCGAGGAGCCGAAGCTCAAGCCCCACTACGGGTGCATCCGCGACTCGGTGGCGAAGATCCTGAAAATGGACTCCGGCGACGTAAGCATTAAAGCCAAAAGCCGCGAAGGCCTGGGCGATATAGGCCACGGCGAAGCCATCGTCTGCTATGCCGTAGCAAGCGTGTTGAAATGAATGATGCTGGAGACAGAGCTCCGGCGAGAATTTACCGCGGTTCGCCTTTCGCGGCTTTCTGTTTCCTTCTGCCGCTTTTTGCCGCCGTCCTTTGCTCCTGCTCGGCTCAGCGGCCGGAGCAAGCCCAAAAACAGCCGGGGCCCGGCGCGGCTATAGTTCTTGAAAAAAGGACCTTCAAGCTGGTAAAAACCCCGGACCCCGAGCTGGAGGCGGCGCTGGAAGGGATGCTTTCCGCCAGCTATGATATCGCCGTAAAGAACCACGCGGGAGAGAAGCCGATGGATATGGGTTTCACCTACTCGCTGGCGCCCAAGGGCGCGGTTTACCCCTTTTCCGAGATAGAGGTGTCCTGCATAATACAGGAAAAATACGCGCGCCGCGGCGGGGCGGAAATATGCGGCGACTTTTTCGGCAGACTCGGCGGTAGGATCAAAAGCGCCTTAGGCGGCAAATAATTATGGACTTCAGAATTTATAACACGCTCACCAGGCAGAAAGAAATTTTCAAGCCGCTCAAGCCCGGCGAGGCAGGCATTTACACCTGCGGCCCGACGGTGTACCATTACGCCCATATCGGCAACCTGCGCACCTATGTTTCCGAAGACGCTTTCGTGCGCGCCCTGAAATTCTTCGGCTACAAGCTGAAGCGCGTGATGAACATCACCGACGTGGGCCACCTGGTCTCCGACGCGGACACCGGCGAGGATAAGATGGAGGTCGGCGCCCGCCGCGAGGGCAAGTCCGCCTGGGACGTGGCCAAGTTCTACACGGAGGCTTTCTTTAAGGATTATTATTCGCTTAACTGTCTGCCGCCGGACGTTCTCTGCCCGGCCACGGACTATATCAAAGAGATGATAGACATGGTCCTGGTCCTTGAGAAGAAGGGCTACACCTACATTATCGCCGGCGACGGCGTCTATTTCGACACCGCCAGCCTGCCGGATTACGGCAAGCTGGCGGGAAAAAGCCACATAGAGGGAATAAGGGAAGGTGCCCGTATCGAGGCCAACGCCGGGAAACGCAATCCCGTCGACTTCGCGCTGTGGAAATTCTCCACCGCCGAAGAACACCGCCAGATGGAATGGGATTCCCCCTGGGGCAAGGGCTTCCCCGGCTGGCACATGGAGTGCTCGGCCATGGCTATAAAGCACCTCGGCGAGACCATCGACATACACTGGGGCGGCGAGGACCATGTAGCCATACACCACACCAACGAGATAGCCCAGTCCGAGGCCGCCACCGGCAAGCCGTTCTCCAATTACTGGATGCACGCCCGCTTCCTGGTAATGGGCGACAGCGGCAAGATGTCCAAATCCGCCGGTGATTTCCTCACCACGTCCTCCCTGCCGGAGAGAGGCTACGACCCGCTGGCCTACCGTTATTATTGCTTCCTCACCCATTACCGCAAGCAGCTGGAATTCACCTGGGAGGCCGTGGAGGCGGCGGCGCGCGGTCTGGACGGCCTGCGCGCGCTGGCGGCCAGGGTCAGGGGCGAGGCCCGGGGCGCGGCTCCCGCCGTTGACCGGGGCTCAAAATATTTCATGGCTTTCTCCGAGGCGCTGGCCGACGACGTGAATTTGCCCGGGGCTCTCGCTCTGCTGTGGGAAACGCTGAAAGACGCTTCGATCCCCGCGCCGCAGCGCCTGGCTTTCGCGCAGGAGGCCGAGGAAGTGCTGGCTCTGGACCTTTTCTCCGAAAAGGCGGAGCAGGAGCTGCCCGCGGAGCTGGGCGCCCTTATAAAAGAGCGTGAAGCCGCCCGCAAAGCGAAGGATTTTAAGCGTTCCGACGAATTGCGCAAGGCCCTTTCCGACAAGGGCGTGCTGATAGAGGACACCTCTTCAGGCACCAAGTGGAAGCTCACACGCGGATGAGGAATATCCTCGCCATAGTTCTGCTCCTATGCGCTTTGTGCCCCTCCGGCCTGCGGGCCCAGGAGGCGTCCTCACGGACCTATACCCTTAAAGACGGCTCCACGCTGACCTACGCCAGGCCCGGGCTCTTGCGCGCCGCAGGGTCTATTCCCTCTGATACTTACTCTTTTCTTAAAGAAGGTTTTAAAAAAGAGAACCTGCCCTGGGTGGCGGCCGTGGGCGCGTCCACGCTGATCCTGATCGAATACGACCAGAAGCTGGACAGCGCCGCCCGCCGCGCGGGCCGGAAACTGCGGATCTCCGGAGAAGACAAGACCCGCACCTACATTAACCTGGGCGGGATTTCTGTTTTTCGCGGGCCCGGCGATTTCGGCTCGGCGCTGTATTTTCTCGGCGACGGCTGGATCAACATCGGCCTGTTCGGCTATTTAAAAACCAAAGGCTGGCTGAACGACGACTGGCGGGCCTCGCAGACGGGCAACCAGCTGGCCGAGGGGCTTCTCGCCACGGGGCTCGTCACGGAAGTGATGAAAAATATTACCGGGCGCGAGACTCCCTCCGCCGCCACGGCGCCGCGCGGCGTATGGCGCATGTTCCCGGGGCTGAAAGAGTATGTCGCCCACCGCACCCGCTACGACGCTTTCCCGTCCGGGCACCTGGCGACCGGAGTAATGACGGTAACCGTGATAGCGGAAAATTATCCGGACAATAAATATGTCAAACCGATAGGCTACACGCTGCTGGGCGGCTTATGCTTCCAGATGATGAACAACGGCGTGCACTGGGCGAGCGACTACCCCCTGGGCATCGCGGTGGGCTACGGCCTGGGAAAGGTGATAGCGGCGCATGGGCGCACGTCCGCGCTGCGTTCCGGCCCCAAAGAGGCCTCCGCCGTTAATCTCGCCCCTTATCTTTTTCCGCAAGGCGCTGTCGGCGCCGCAATTATTTATAAGTTTTAAAAATCGGTTTATTTTTGGTAAAATATGAGGGTGCCTTGAAGTTTAAGGCTTTGCACCGGCAATATGCGGGCGTCGTACAGTGGTAGTACGCGACCTTGCCAAGGTTGAGATGTGGGTTCGATTCCCATCGCCCGCTCCATTTTAGTATAGGCCATCCCTCCGGGATGGCCTTTTCTTTATGATCCGTGGCGATGGGAATCTTCCTTATGGGGAGAGCTCGCTGCCGCTCGCATGTCGCCCGCACAAGGGGAGGCGATGGGGGGGAGGGGACGCTGATTACTAAATTGGAACTTCTGGAATTACAGTGCACGAACGTCGAGAAAACAGTGCTTCAATCCTGTTTAAATGAGTCATTTTTCAGTTTGCCGCACGTACGAAGTATTTTGAGTCGAAAATACTGC
>CAIQNV010000007.1 GCA_903873295.1 uncultured Elusimicrobia bacterium | reverse complement strand
TTTACTTCATCACGAGGTCAATAGTGACATAGTCATGGGTATGCACTGTAATTCCAGAAGAACCCTTATTTAAGTCCCACGAAACCTTCCTCATTCACTATCTTCTGGCCCTCGGGGCTTTTCACGAAGTCTATGAACTTCTTGATCATCCCTTCGGGCTTGCCGTTCGTATACATGAACAGCGGCCTGGTTATTGGATACTTATTCTTAAGCACGGTATCCTTGGTAGACTCAATTCCGTCCACCGACACAGCCTTCACGGAGGTGCTGACGTAACCCAGGCCGACATAACCTATCGCGCCGGGAGTACGCGAGACTATGGAAGCGATAGCCTGATTTGAGGCCTGCATGATGGCGTCGGGGCGCACTTTTTTCTTATCCAGCACCATTTCGCTGAAGGCCTCAAAGGTGCCGCTGGCGCTGTCGCGCGAGATCACGACTATCTTCAGGTCCGGCCCGCCGTACTTCTTCCAGTTGACGGCGTGGCTGGTGTATATCTCCTTGATCTGCGCGCGGGTGAGGTTCGTTACGGTGTTAGAGGGATGCACTATATGCGTTATCCCGTCCATGGCTATCACGTGGGCTTTCAGGTCGCGCCCGCGCTTGGCGGCTTTCGCCAGCTCGTCCGGCTTTATGGCGCGGGAGGAGTCGGCTATGTCGCAGGTGCCGTCTATAATGGAGGCGATGCCCACGCCTGAGCCGCCGCCGCGCACCGAAAGGTCCGCGTCGGGGTTGTTCTTCATGAACACTTCGGCCGCTTTCTGGGCGATAGGCAGCACCGTGGTGGAACCTTCCAGCACCACCTTGGCGGCGGAGGCCGTGCCGGCCATGCCGAGCGCCATAAAGGCTATTATCAGTTTTTTCATATTTTTATTCTCCTGTTTTAATTTAAAACTTAAGGTTGATGTCAGTCTGGAACAGCCGCTCGCGCTTGCGCGCCGAGTTGCTGATAGGCCTGGCGTCGAGCCAGGCCAGATTGACCGCGAAATCCCGCATCAGGCCCACTGCGAGCTGCGTCTTCTGTCCTTTCACGTTGGTGGCGCCGCCGTAGAAGTCGGAGTCCGGGTAGGTGTCCAGCCAGGCGTCCTTCTCCAACTGGCGCAGGCTCCAGCCTAACTGCCACTGGCCCGCGTCGGACACAGAGCGCTGTCCGATCTTGAAACCGGCTATCAAGCCTTTGTTGTCCACGGAGCGCTGGGTATTCTGTATGTAATTACCGAATATCCCCGCATAGGTAATATTGTAGCCGAAGTAGCCCAGCAGCGGCACGGGCACCGGGTTGAGGATATTGGCGTTCACTTCCAGCTCCGGACTTACGGAATTGTAACCGTACTTATATTTGCCGCCTGCAACGGTGTTGGCCGTCTGATATTCCGTAGCTGAAGGCCTGTTGCCGAACACAGGGTGGCTCTTCACGTGGTTGAAGCCGTAAACCGCGGCACCGGCCTTGAAGTCGTAAACGCCGTCGTTATCCTTCCAACTGACACCGGGCTGCGCGAATACCAGGCCGGAGTCCTGGGGTTCACCCACCAGCTCGCTCAACGCGAAGTAGCCGGCGTTGCCGAAGATCTGCCAGTTGTAGTTCACTGGCGCGGTCACGCGGGCGCTGATCCCTTCAGGGTTTATGTCAGAGTCCCAGAGCATGTCGTTGGTGAGCCACAGCGGGTTCTTGGTGCGGCCGGCCGTTATGGCCAGCCAGTCGTTCGCGTTGTATTCCGCGAACACGTAATCTATCCATAGGGATTTCTTGGAGAAGTTGGCATCGAATGTCTGGTTGGTGGAGCGCGGGTCCACGCTTGAGCCGCTGGCGAAGCCGAAGCCGGCGTAGACCTTCTCGTTCACTTTGGCATCCACGAAGAAGCGCAGACGGTAACGGCCCCTGTGCTGGTTGTAGATGTTATTCTCGTTATCGTTGAACTGGTAGCGCAGGCGCACGTCGCCGCGGAACTTCAGCGTCTGCACCCACATCGGCAAGGTAGTATTCCGCTGCTGCGATATTTCTTTTTTCACTTCCTCCTGGGTGCCTATCCTTATCTCCTGGGCTTCGCCGGGATCTAGCACGCTTTTTTCCACAAGCCGGTCGAGCAACATATCCAGCTCTCCGGCACGGGCGGGCACGGCCGCCACGAGGAACAACAGAGCCAACAGGGTTTTCTTAAGTTTCATAACTCAAGTTTAAGAAAACCGTTTAAAGACGGATTAAAGACGGTGTAAAATGCGGGTAAAACTATTTAGGCAGGGTAAACCAAAACATGGAGCCGCGGCCTTCGGCGCTTTCAACCCCTACCAAGCCGCCATGCAGTTCTACCACATGTTTTACTATTGAAAGGCCTAGCCCTGTGCCTCCCATTTCGCGTGATCGGGCCTTATCCACTCGGTAGAACCGTTCGAACACCCAGGCGTGGTGCTCTTGCGGTATTCCTATGCCGCTATCTTTAACCAGAACTTTTATGCTTCCGGGCAGCTCCTGCACGGAAACCTCTACTTGCGCGTTCCCCGCAGTGAATTTAACGGCGTTATCCAGCAAATTTATTAAAACCTGTCCCAGTTTCTCCGGATCGGCCTTTACAACAAGCCCGGCTGGTATCATATTGGAGACGACGGCATTTTTAACCTTGAAGACTGAAGCTAGTCCGGCTATAAGGGAATCGGCCAGGTCTTTCAGCCCCAGCTCTTCCTTCTTTACCTCTAACGCGTAAGATTCGAGCGAGGAAAGTTTAAGCAGATCGCTGATGATATTGTCGAGGCGTCTGGACTGCTGGAGAATGACGCCAAGGAATTCCATCGCGTGTTCTTTGTCGTCTATGGCTCCCCCCATCAGCGTTTCCACGTAACCGCGGATAGCGGTAAGCGGCGTTTTAAGCTCGTGCGAAACATTCGCCACAAAGTCCCTGCGCTTAGCGTCCAAGCGCCGCACTTCTGTAATATCGTGCACGACCATAAGGCAGCCGGACACTGCCGCGCCTTCGAAAATGGGCGCGGCGTTAACGCTGAAAATACCCCTGACTGGAGTGGAGAGTTCCATCTCGTCGGAGACGGGTTTCCCGTCTGAAAGAGCACGGGCGCATATCCCGCCCAGCCCGGCGTTAGGGATAACTTCGAGCAGCGGCCTTGCTATGGAGTCGGCGGCTTTAACGTTGAATATCCGCTCCATGGCCGGATTAATCGCGGTCACACTGGCATCAGTGCCCGTCACCAGTACGCCCTCAGCCATATTTGCGAAAGCAGCCGACAACTGCTGCGTCTGGGCTTCCACCCGCCGCAGGTTATTCTCCATGGCGGCGGACATGAAATTAAGGGTTTCGGCCAGCTTGCCCATCTCGCCGTGAAAATCTTTCTGTATTCTGTAAGAGAACTCCCCCGCGGCAAATTTCTTGGAACCGTAAATTATTTTCTCAAATGGCCTGGAAAAACCGGCTGAAACCGCCAGGCTGAGAAAGAACGAGAGCAGCAGCGCCAGCGCAAGCGAGGCCGACAGCGCTCTCTTGAGCAGTGCCCGCATAGCTTCAAGCTGGGCGGCCGGTATGGCCAGGCGCACTACCGCTCCCGCGCGGCCGCCAAAGCGCACAGGGTAAGCGGCGTAAAGCATGACCGTGCCGAGCGTAGCCGAGCGGCGCAGGTCATAAGAGGCTTCGCCCTCCAGCGCGCCGGATACTTCGGGCCGGTCCGAATGGTTCTCCATGGCCTTAACGGCGGCGGCATCCAATTCCGAATCCGCCAGCACCCGGCCGCCGGCGCCTATAATTGTCAGCCTTGAACCCACTTTTGACCCCAGCGAATGCGCCAGCGCGTTTAGCTCCCGTGAAGCCAGGTCCGAAGCGCGAAGCTGCGCTGAAACCAGCGCGGCTTCATCAGAAAGTTTTATTCTTAAAGTGGAAACTTCGGCTCTTTCTATCCGCTGATAGACCAGAAAGAAAGCCGCGCCGAGAACCGCCGCGTACAAGGCCAGATATGAAAGAAAAAGCCGGAACCTGAAAGTTTTAAGCATTAGTGTTTTTCAAAACGACTGCCGGAATCATCATCGCCAGGCCCAAGTCCCTTAACCTTTTTAAGATTATACTCAATCATCCGTGCTATGTCTTTTCCATCTTTACCGGAATCAGCCACAGCCGGATAGGGAACAGACTACACCGGAAACCGGCCAAATCCAGAATAAAGCCCCGATTTAATTTATCCAGCCACCGCTCTACCCGGCCATATTCAGAGCTGCCGTAACCCGTTCTTCCATACCGGAATTATTGAGGGTTCTCCTCCATAGCGTGAGCGCCTGCGCTGTTTTATGCTTGTCCCAGCCTAATTCCCTTATCAGGGGCGATCTGGCGCCGGGCATATTTGTAATTCCGCTGGCACGCAGGTCGTCAAGGCAATCGAAAGCTGCCTTCAATTCTTCGTCAGTGAACTCCGCTCCGCTGCTCCCGGGAACAGCGCTTCCGCTTGTAGGCGAATATGCCGGCCGGGGAGCGCAGCACCGCTGCGTGCCTATCCTTATCTTCCGGGCCCCACCGGGATCGATCACGCTTTTTTTCACAAACCGGTCAAGCAGGATATCCAGTTTTCCGGCGCGGGCGGGCACGGCCGCCGCGAAAAACAACATGGTTAACATGGTTTTATTAGGTTTCATGACTATAGTTTAAGAAAACCATTTAAAGCCGGTATTAAGGGAAAGTAAAATGTGTGTAAATAAAAGACGTGCCAGCGCGCAGGGATGCTGACGTTAGGAAGTCGGAGTTTCAATACTGGGACGCTTATCCCGGGAGGGTGAACCAGAACGTTGAGCCGCGGCCCTCGGCGCTTTCAACGCCGATACTGCCGCCGTGCAGTTCGACGAGGTGTTTAACGATGGATAGCCCCAGGCCGGTGCCGCCCATTTCACGGGAGCGGGCTTTGTCGACGCGGTAAAACCGCTCGAAGATCCTCGGCAGGTGAGCTTCAGGTATGCCAGGGCCGTTATCCGCCACCGCAACTTTAACCGCGCCGTCCTCTTTTTCCGTTAAAATTTTAATCTCCCCGCCTTCCCTGTTGTATTTGGCGGCGTTCTCCACCAGATTTATAAGAACCTGCGAAAGCTTGTCCTTATCGGCGTTCACCAAAAAGTTTTCCGGAACAAGGTTTAGCAGCTTGATATGCTTTTTCTCCAGGATGGCGGCCAGCTCAACGACGATCTCCTCCGCAAGAGGTTTTAAATTCACGGGCGCCTTTTCAAGGACAGCCCGGCCGGATTCGGCATAAGAGATCTTGAGCAGATCGTTTACCAAGTTATCCAGCCGCACCGCCTGTTCGTGTATGCTGCGGGCGAAACCGGGACCGTGTTCCCGGTCTTCGAGCGCACCATTAAGCAGGGTTTCGGCGCAGCCCCTGATGGCGGTAAGAGGGGTTTTAAGCTCATGCGAAACATTGGCCACAAAGTCCCGCCGCATGGCCTCAAGCTTACGCGGCCCGGTAATATCCCTGGCCACCAGCACGCAGCCGCCTATAACCCCGTTCTCCACTATGGGGGCCGCGCTTATGCTTAAAACAGTATCCGGAGCGGCCGCCGGTTCTATCTCAAAAGAAACGGGAAAACCGCTGGAAAGCGCCTTAATAGCCGCGGAAGACAACTCCGGCCCGGCGGGCATGCCGGACAGGCGCATACCCTCGGCGTCAAACCCCCGCACGCCCATAAGCCGGCGCGCCTGCGGGTTCAGGCGCGTAATAATACCGCCGCCGTCGGTAACCACGATGGCCTCGGACATGTCGCGGAAAGCCGCCTCCAGTTCCAGCCGGCGCAGTTCGGCCTCTCGGATTTTTGCGCCGATCTCGCCGGCCATGTAATTAAGGGTCCCTGAAAGTCTTCCTAGTTCACCTGACGACCCGACCGGGATACGATAGCCGAAATCGCCTTCGGCGAAGCGCTTTGAGCCCGTCATTATTTCCCCGAACTGCCTGCCTATGAACAAAACCACAAGCCAGCCCACGGCCAGGGCAAAAAGGGCCGAAAGTGCGAAGCTGAATTCCACGGTGCGGCGCAGCTCTGAAAGCATGCGCTGAACACCTTGATAAGGCATAGACAACCGCACAAAACCGGCCAGGCGCGCGCCGTCTCTCACCTGAACGGCAAGGTAAAGCATCTCCTCGTTAAGGGTGCCGGACCGCCTGACGACGCTGACGGCGTCCCGGCCGCCCGCCTGTCTTATCTCTAGCCTGCCAAGATGATTTTCCATCCTGAGCATTAACGGGTAGGGCAGATTAGAATCTCCCAGCACTCTCCCTGAGGCGGAAATCACGGTTATTCTGGAGCTGGTATTACTGGCCAGCTTCTTAACAAGAGCGTCAATATCAACGGTGTCTTCTTTGATAAGCCGCGCAGCGTCCAGCTGGACCGCGATCAGCCGGGCCTGCGTGCCCATAGAGCCGCGCAGGTCGTCAAGCGCCTGCCTTTCAAGAAAGCTGTCAAGAAAAAATGCGGTGACGGCCAGAGCGAACAGCACCACCAGCACATACGAAACCAGAACCCGGAATTTAAGCGTAGAAAAGAATTTCATTTAGGGCTGTTTCCCGCCTCGAACCTGTAGCCGTAGTTTTTTACGGTCACTAAGCGGCGGCCCTCCGCGCCGAGTTTTTTGCGCAGCGTGCCTATATGCACGTCCACGGTGCGGGTCTCCACCTCAAGAGAGGCGTCCAGCCCCCAGGCCTTCTCCAGCAGGGCCGCGCGCGACTGCATTCTCCCCCCGGCGGCCATCAGGGCTTTTAAAAGCTCAAATTCGCGGGCGGTAAGGTCCGCCGGCTTTCCTTTAACCAGCGCCAGCACACGCGAGCAATCAAGTTCAAGGTCGCCAGCTCTGTAAAATTCAAGGGCCTCGCCGCAGACGGCCGCCCGCCTCAGCACGGCTTTCACCCGCGATATAAGTTCCTTAATACTGAACGGTTTTGTAACGTAATCATCGGCGCCCATCTCAAGTCCGACTACTTTATCCGACTCTTCGCCCTTGGCGGTAAGCATTATTATCGGGATAGAGGCGGTCTTCGCGTCCATCTTGATGCGGCGGCAGACCTCCAGCCCGTCCAGGCCGGGCAGCATCAGGTCCAGCAGTATCAGTTGAGGGCGCTCTTTTGCGGCCAGCAGCGGCGCGGAGGACCCCTCATGCGCCAGCACGGTGCGGTAGCCCTCCTTTTTTAGGTTATAGTCCAGCATCCTGGCTATATCCTTTTCATCCTCAACAATAAGTATCTTCTCGTTCATGGAAATATAATAGCAAACCTAAAACACCCTGTTTTGATAAAAGGTTTGATAAAAGGGTTGTAGGGGTGGCGGGATTAATGGTATTAATACCCTAGAATAAAAGGAAACATATGAAGCAGAAAGCCAAGCGGATACTCATTGTAGAGGACGAGGCTATTGTAGCCAGGCTGGTGGCGAAGATACTGAAAAGCCGCGACGTCCAAATTTCCACCGCCGGCTCCATCAAGGAAACGGAGGAACTGCTGGACAAGGAAGCCTTCGACATAATAATTATGGACCGGATGCTCCCCGACGGGGACAGCGTGCACATTTTCAGAAAATTGAAGGATTCTCCCAAGCTCAAGCTCCTCCCCGTACTCATCCTGAGCGGCAAAACCCGGGTTACCGATCAGGCCGAAGGCCTGGACCTGGGCGCCGACGACTATATGACCAAGCCCTTCTCTCCGCAGGAACTGCGGGCCCGAGTTGAAACCCTGCTCCGCCGGGCCGAGAAGTTCGTCTGACCGTCCAGGGGCCGAAAAAATTAACCATGCATAACAGGAAGGCGGTTACCCTGAGCCTTTGGAACCGCGTCCTGGCTCACGCCAGGGCGCGGCGTCTTTTCTCAGACGGCGATTCCATACTGCTGGCCGTTTCGGGCGGGCCGGATTCCGCGGTCATGCTGGATTTCTTCGCGGGCCAGGCGCGCTCGCACCGTTTAAAACTTTATATCTGCCACATTAACCACACGCTGCGCGGGCGGCTTGCCGACGCGGACGCCGCTTTCGTTAAAAGAGCGGGGGCGGAATACGGCATAGAAACCGTCATTCTCTCGGCGGATATACGGGCCCTGGCGAAAAAAACCGGCACAAGCATAGAACACGCCGCCAGGAACGCCCGCTACAGACTGCTCTCGGAAACCGCTTTAAAGAAAAAATGCGGCCTGGTAGCCACCGCGCATCATTCCGACGATCACGCCGAGACTATCCTTTTGAATTTATTGCGCGGCACGGAGCCGAAGGGTCTGCTTGGCATTCCCGTTAAGCGGCCCCTGTGCGCGAAAGGGAAAAACCGCGTGAGCCTGATAAGGCCGCTGCTGGCCGTTTCAAGAAGCGAGATAGAAGTTTATTTAAAAGCCAATGCCCTGCCGTCCAGGAAGGACCACACGAACGACGACGAGTATTACACCCGCAACTGGATACGCAAAACCCTTCTGCCCCTGATGCTCAAGAAACAGCCCCGCCTGCGCGAACACCTGTGTGAACTCTCCGAAAAACTCTCCCGAGCATTAGCTAAAAGGAGGCAGGCACCTTTTTGATATTTTTAGCCCAAAAAAGGCCAAAAAGACGCAAAAAGGTGCCTGCCTCCTTTTCAATCGCCTTTTGGCTCAGCTCCAGCGGTGCTGCAGCTCCAGGGCGCCTTCGGCGGGGAGGAGGCGGAAATGAGCGGGGCGGTTTTCGTAAAGCGCGCCGTCTTTCGCCCCTTCAACCACGAACTTGTAGGTTATAGCCCGGCCGGCGCTTTCTTTTACCGGCAAACGGCCCATCCACAGATTTTCATTTATATATTCCAGCGGAAAGGCCTTTTCCAGGTCCCAGTTCCCGAGTTCCGGGCAGTTGCCCGTCACTTTCACGCGCTGGCCGTAGACCGTGCTGAAGCCGTTGAGCAAAAATGAAATTTCCATCCCTGCCCTCTCGCGCGCGGGAGCGCAATAAGAGAGCACAAAAGAGCTGTCGCGCGGCAGACTGAGCCCCTTCAGGCGGTTATCTTTTACCGACACGGCGCGCTCCGAAAGGACATCCTTGTATACGCCGTCCGGCAGCTCGATAGTTTCAAGATCGATGGAGGTTTCCGCGCCGCGGTTGAAGACCGCCAGGCAGCAGCTGCCGCGGTAAACGCGGGTATAGGCGTAAACGTCAGCCGACAGGTATTTCTTCCTGTGGCTGCCGCTCTGCACGGCCGCGTTTTCCCTGCGCACGGCCGCCAGTTTTTTCACGAGGCGGAACGCCGGGGTGGAAGTATCCCAGCTCTCCATCATGGGCCTGTTGTAGGGGTCCGCGCCGCCGTTGGTGTCGTTGTGCAGGTACTGCTCGGTGCCGTAATAAATACAGGGCGTGCCGCGGCAGGTCAGGATAAGGGCCAGCGCCATATCCACCCGCGCCGGCGTCGCGCCGGCCGACATAAAGCGCGGCATGTCGTGGTTGTCAAGAAAGGTCACCAGGTGGCGGCAGTCGTCAAAGACCGAGTCCTTCCCGAAAACATTGTGCACGAGCTCGAACCCGGGCCCCGCCCCGCGGGCCAGGCAGTCTTCAAGCCCGCGCTGCAGGGCGAAGTCCAGCATGCCCATCCCGCTCTTATTGATGAACTCTACCGACAGCTCGTCGTAGCAGCCGCCCTGGAACCACTCTCCGAAAACGAAAAGGTCCGGCCGGTGGAACACCATGTCCGACACGAACTCCTGCCAGAACCAGAGCGGCATATGCTTCACGGTGTCGACGCGGAAGGCGTCCGCCCCCTTGTCGAGCCACATCTTCATAGCGTCTTTTATGTAAGTGCGGTAGCCGATACGAGACTCGTTAAAATCGGCCAGGCCGCAGAGTTCGCTGTTCTCCACCTGCCCCTTATTGTTCCAGTCGCTCACGCCGCCGTTGCGGTGATACCAGCCGAGCTTATCGTCATTATAGGAGGTCAGCAGCTTCCCGTCGTCGTACAGCTCCCCCTTATTGGGCCTGCCGCCCATGTCGGGGCGCTGGGCGGGACTGGAATGATTGCAGACAATATCGAGCACCAGGCGCATGTTTTTTTCATGCATGGACTTTACAAGGCGGTCCACCACGGTGTCGTTCGAGGCGAAGACGCGCACGTCCTCCGGCGAACCCGCCAGATGTTCGTCAAGCCGCTTAAAATCCTTGGCCCAGTAGCCGTGGTAGGCGGCCATCCCGCGCCCCTCTACGTCGACCAGGCCGTCCGCCTGGTCGAACAGCGGCGTCAGCCACACGGCGGAGCAGCCCAGTTCCTTCAGATAATCCAGTTTATCGATCACGCCGTTGAGGTCGCCCCCCCAGTACTTGTACCAGTCCGAGCGGGTGGCGTCGAAAGAGGCGGAATTGAACCCCTTGTCGTTGCCGGTATTTCCGTTGAAAAACCTGTCCACCACCGCGAAATAAAGGACGCTGTCGTTGAAGGGTCGCATAGTTCTCCTGTCAGTGTTAAATTTTAAGCCCGGGCTTGCCGCCGGGGCGATCGTAATCGCCGAAGAAGGGAAGGTCGGTGACCTCGTCGATAGCCTTGCGCAGGACGGCAAGGCTGAAAGGCTTTTTAAGGAACCGCAGCTTGGGGTCCCCGCCGGCCAGGGCGCGCCCCTTTTCAATTTCCAGCCCGCTCCAGAGGATAAAGGGCGCGGCGGCGTATTCCGGCATGGCCCGGGTCTTTTTGTATAGCTCTATCCCGTCGAAGCCGGGCATATTTATATCCGAGATTATAAGGTCGGCGCGGGTCTCTTTAACTTTTTTAAGGAGCTCCGTCCCGTTGGCGGCCAATATTATTTTATGTCCCTCGTGCTCCAGGTAGGGAACCAGCATGGCCAGCAGGTTCTGGTCGTCGTCGGCGATAATTATGTTCATGCGGCGGCCTCGTCGATAAGCGCCTGCGGGTAGCCTATAGGCAGCACCTTTATTACGCCGGTGTTTTTCTGGGCGTGCGCGGCCATCAGCCCTGTTTTAGCGAAGCCCAGCGTCAGCGTCAGCTTCGCCATAATATACACGCCGCTGTGGTGGCCGGTGTCGGGACTGAGGCCGGACGGCAGGTCGACGGCGATTATGGGGCGGCCGCTCTTATTCATCAGTTGTATAAGCCGGCGGACCGGTCCTGTCGGCTTGCCTACCGCGCTTATGCCCAGCAGGGAGTCCAGCAGGAGGTGGGCGGAAGAGAATTCCGCCTCCAGGCCGTCCAGGTCTTCTTTGCGCGTCATCGCCACCGGGACTCCGGCGGCTTTGGCGGCTTCGAGATTTTTTACCACCAGCTCCCCGTAGCCCGTTTCTTTAGGCGGCAGTATAAAAACTTTTACCTCCGCGCCGGCCTGCCGCAGATAGCGCGCGGCCGCCAGGCCGTCCCCGCCGTTATTGCCCTTGCCGCAGCAGACCGCGACTTTAAGGTCAGCCGGCTGTTTCCCCAGTTCCACCGCGGCGAATTCAAGCGCGGCCCGCGCCACGGCGCGGCCAGCGTTTTCCATAAGGACGTGCGAAGGCAGGCCGTGCTCCATCGAGGCCTTCTTATCCAGGTACTTCATTTTTTCGGCCGTCACCACGGGAAACCCGCCGAATTCTTTGACCTGCGGAATTTTAGACATGACCTTCTATCCTTAAATCACCAGCCAGACCAGCCAGGCTATGGAATAGACGCAGGCGACAAAAGATACCGCGCACAGCCCGGCGTAAGGCAGCCAGAGCGACAAGAGCGCCTTATTTAGCGAGACCGGATAAAGCCTGAGCACAAGCCGCACCCGGGTGTAGATCACGGCCAGGAAGCAAAGACAGAAACAGAAGAAGCCGTTGAGGACCTCCAGCTTTATGAAGAAGGCCAGCGGCACCAGCAGCGCCAGGAAGTAGTCGGAGCAGCCGAAGGCCAGGAAAAGCCTGGCGGCGCTGCCCTTTACCCCGGTAAAGTCCATGAACAGGTGCATCGACGCGGCGAGAAAGAAGTTAGCCGCCAGCACCAGCAGAAGCACTACGGAGAAAGACATAATTCCCGGCGGCACGGCCGAGAACATGCGCAGGCAGACGAACAGTCCCAGCGTGCCGGCGAAGTAGCCCAGCAGGCCGGTGCGGCCAAGACCCTCCGGCCGCGCCTCTCCGGCCAGCGTTTCCGGCCTGTCTATTAGAGTTTCCAAAGCGGCAAAAAGATTCATTTCTCCTCCTAAACGGCAGGTAAAGGTTAACGCCCGTACCAGCGGTATTCAAGGCTGGGCGCGAGATCGATAGCCTCGACAACGGACTTTGTCCCGAAGAGAGACAGCTTGCTGTCCACCAGCGACATCAGGTTCTCGAACGGGTCGGAGTCGCTGAGCACGCGCGGGTTCTTTCCGATCTTGGCCAGCTCGCCCGCCTGGTCAATGGCGTCCTGGAGGTCGCCAAGACTGTCCACCAGCCCTATTTCCTTAGCCTGCCTGCCGCTGTAAATGCGGCCGTCGGCCAGCAGTTTAACCTGGTCTATCGACATTTTTCTGCCGTCGGAGACCGCCTTTACGAACTGCTCGTAAGAGTCGTCGATGAGCCCCTGCAGCAGCTTGCGCTCTTCGGGCGTCATCTCGCGCGTGGCCGAGCCGATATCCTTGAACTTGCCGGATTTTATCGCCTCGTTCCTGTAGCCGACTTTTTTCATCAGCCCCTCGAAGTTGCTGACGCTGAAGATCACGCCTATGGAGCCGGTTATGGTGCCGGGGTGGGCCATGATCTGGTCGCAGGCCGCGGCCACATAGTAGCCGCCGCTGGCGGAGACCTCGCCGAAGCGGGCGATAAAAGGCTTCTTTGTTTCGGCCCTGGCTTTAAGCACGGCCGAATAGATCTCCTGCACCGCGCCCACGGTGCCGCCGGGCGAGTTTATGTCCAGGACTATCGCCTTCACTTCCTTCTTGGCGGCCAGGGTCTTTATGCGCTTGGCGATCTGCTGGCTGCCGTTCTCCCAGGAGCGGGACGAGCTGCCCTGCGAGATCACGCCGTAAAGCGGTATCACCGCCACCGCGTCCTTCTTTGACTGGATGAGGCCGGTCAGTTTGGAAATATCCATATCTTTCGGCCTGTTCCTGCGTGCGGCATCGGCCTTATTAATTACGAAGAAAGCCGCGATAAGCGAGAGGGCGTATAACCCCGCTATCAGCTTCAGCCACGGGACCGCGCCCCGCGGGGCCGCCGCCGGAACCGGCTGCGCCGGCGGCTTTGACTGCGCTTCGGGATTCACCGCCCCGCTGTTGTTTTGTTCTTCCATTAGTCCTCCTTAAAACCTTCCGAGAGCCGAAAAGCCCAGACTTTGAAACTCACGGCTTCCTACAAATTCCCCGCGTCGACAACTCTGTTACGCCCGCCTTCCTTGGCCGCGTAAAGCGCGGCGTCAGCCCGGCCCACAAGCTCCCCGGGGGCGCGCCCGTCGCGCGGAAAATGGGCTATGCCTATCGACACCGTCAGGCGCACCTTCTCGAGCCCCTGCGAAAAATTCTCGGCCTCGATGCGCGCCCTTATGGTCTCCGCCTTGCGCAGCAGACCCGCCGAATCCGCCCGCGGCAGCACGATGCCGAACTCCTCCCCGCCGTAGCGCCCCACGAAGTCGGTCTCATAGACGCCCTCTTTCAGCAGCTGCGCCACCCTCCTGAGCACGGCGTCGCCGAACTGGTGGCCGTAGGCGTCGTTGAGGCGCTTGAAATGGTCGATATCGGCTATCATAAAGCCCAGCGTGGTTTTAAAGGCCGCCGCCCGGCGCAGCTCCTCGCGGATCTTCTCGTCCAGGGCGCTGCGGCGCCACAGCCCGGTAAGACCGTCGGTAAGCGACAGCAATTCGACCTGCCGGAACAGGATGACGCGCTTAAGCGCGAATGAAATTTCCGCGGCGAACCTGCCGGCCGACTCCGCCCCCTGCGTGCCGCCGCGAAGCGCTATAAGTCCCAGCGCTTCGCCGCCCGCCGAGACCGGGGCCAGGACCAACCCGGAAACCGCCAGCGCTTCCGCCGGAAAGCCGCCGGCCAGCGCCAGCAGGCCGGAGTAGCCGGGCAGAGCCGCGCCCCTGGCGCCCTGGGCAAAAAGCTCCATCTCTCCGCCGCCGGGCGAGCTGCCGGCCATATAAAGGGCGGCCTCGTCGGTCTCAAAATAATCGGACAGGTATCTGCCCAGCTGCTTGGCCGCCGACTGCGGCTCTACCGTGTCGGAGAGCAGCCTCACGGCCGAATACACCGCCAGTGATTTTTTCTCTCCGGCGGCGTTAAGCGTGGCCTCGGTTTTTATCAGTGAAAGCTCCGCCTCCAGCCGCGCCGCGCGGCGGAGGGCTTTTTCAAGACCGGAGCGGTCGGGCGAGGAACCCGCCCCGCCGTTCAGGCTCACGGAATGGGCCAGCGCCGCGCCTGTCCACAGCGCCAGCGCGACATACGGCGCGCCGGCCGCGATCTCCCCGGCCAGCATGAAAGAGGCGAAGGCGAAAAGCGCCGCGCCGGCGGACAGGCCGGCCCAGCGGTTGAAGCGTCCCAGGAAATAAGAAAGCAGCGGAGAAGCCGCGGCCGCGACGGTCCAGAATTCAGGCCTGTTCACGCGGACACCACCCTGTTGCGGCCGGCCTGCTTGGCGCGGTAGAGACGCTCGTCCGCGGCGCGCACCAGCTGGCCGGCGGCCGAGGCCTCGGCGGGGAATTCCGCCACGCCGAAACTTGCCGTCACGGCGGAGCGTTTTCCCCCGAAATTAAAAGAGCGCGCCTCGAGCGAACGGCGGATATTTTCAGCGGCGGCGGCGGCCTGGGCCCTGCCCGCGCCGGTGACGACCAGCGCGAACTCCTCGCCGCCGTAGCGGGCCGCGAAATCTATTTCCCGCACCCCGCCGGCGATGGTCTCCGCCACCGCCTTGAGCACGGCGTCTCCGGCCTGGTGGCCGAAAGTATCGTTATAAGATTTAAAATGGTCTATGTCCGCCATTATCACGGAAAAAGGCACCTTGGTCCGGGCGGAGCGCAGTATCTCCTCCTCCAGCCTGGACTGGAAAGCGCGGTGGGTATAGAGGCCGGTGAGGCCGTCTTTTATGGCCAGCTCGTTCACTTTTTCGAACAGATGGATATTCTCCATGCTGACCCCCGCCAGCGTGCAGGCCAGCTCGGCGCCGCGCAGGTCCCCGGCCTTGAAGCGGTCCGGCTCAGGGGCGGAAGCCCTCACGAACCCGACCAGCCGGCCGAACAGGTGCAGCGGCAGGGCCATGAAAGACCGCTCGCCGGGGCCGAAGAAGCCGCGGGCGAAGCGGCTGTCCGTTTGCGAATTGCGCACCAGCAGGGGGATCTTGCGCTCGGCCACCCACTTATCGGCAAAGTCGCGCGGCGCGCCCGAGTGCAGCTCTACCAGCGCCCCGGGGAAATAATTATTAAGCAGGGCCTCCAGCCGGCCTTTCACCTCGTCGGGGGTAGAGGCGGAACCCATATCCTGAATGGCGGCTGAAAGCGCCCCTTTATCCCTCATGCGCGCCAGCGTGCTGTCCAGGTGCAGGCGGTAGCGGGCCAGCTCGTCCTCCAGATTTTTTACCTTCACCCTGGCGGCCGCTTCCTCGGCGGCGAGCCGCTCGCGGAGAGACAGCCGCGAGCTTTCAAAATAGGACAGAGCGAAAAAAAGCAGCCACAGACAGAGCACTTCGGCTATGGCCCCGGCCATCAGGGGAAAGGACTCACCGCCGCCGGAAAGCTTGGGCAGGATAAAACCCGCCGCGGTGACCAGGAAGAGAAAAATATATTTGACTTCTTTTTCACCCGACCAGGAAAACCAGATAAAAAGCGCCCCGCTCGCGGGAAAAACCCAAAGGAAATGGGCGGGCCACAGCCAAAACGTGCAGCCGACCGCGGCCAAAATGGCGGACGGGCCGGCAACCTTGGCAAAAGCGTTTGGCCTCAACATATAGTTAGGATTTTACAATATAAAGGGGAGCGGTGAATTAGCGCTCTCCGGGCGGACTTCCCCTTATTCACCGCGGACAGGCGGCGGGGAAACCTTCAAGCCAGGTCCTGAAGCGGTCCGCCTCCTTTCTTGAAGGGGCTCCGGCGGCGGCGCCCCGGTAAAGCTCCAGCTCGGCCTCGGCGGCCTTCCGCGCAAGGGCGCCGGAACAAAGCTCCAGTTTCACATTTTCAAAATCATCCGGGCGTACGATCTTGAATTCGGCCGGGACCGGCCTTCCCCTGCGGGCGAAAAGGACCGAAAAAGCGTCCCAGTATACCAGCGCCCATTTTTCTTCGGGCATGAACAGCAGATAGGAGGGCCTTAAGACCGTCGCCCCGCCTCCCTTCCGCCCGGTCCGCTGAAAGGGCAGCAGCTGATAATCGCGGCGAAAAAGCGCCAGTTCAAAGCCGCGCTCGACGGCGAACTTTTCCCAGGTGTCCTGGTCGGCCATGGCGGCGCTGACGGGCTCGAGGTATTTATGAAAGATGTATCTGCCGTCCGTGAAAACCAGATACTCCGGGTTCAGCGCCCAGCCCAGGTAGCCGCCCCAGGTCCAGGGATTGTAGAGCTTCCGGCCGCCCAGTTCGCGCGAGCTGGCTTTAAGATAGGCGGCGGCGCCGGCCGCCTCCTCGCCGAGATTCATCTTTAAAGCGAGATAGCGCGGCCAGACCAGCAGGGAGAGATAAACCAGCGCCAGGCCGAAGATAAAGCGCCCGCCGCGGCGCAGCGCCGCCGGGCTCCACAGGCGCGAGGCGGAGTCGAAAGAATAAACGGCGGCCGCCAGCGAGAAGAAAACTATATGCCTCGTATGCCGCGAGGCTTCGAAAGCCAGCCAGCCCAGGGTAAACAGCTGCGCCAGCGGGAGAGAGCGCTCTTTGAGGAACCGCTTCAGCAGGAGTGAAAAAGAAACCAGGAGGAAAGCCATGAAAGGCCAATGCCAGGGATTGGCGAAGGAGGGCGGCGCCCATTCGGCGAGGTAGCGCGTCATGGCGCCGGACTGGACCGCGTGCTGGAGAAGTATGGAATACAGCTTGAAGCCCCAGGGGTTCAGCAGCGAGCCGGCAACCGCCGCCGGCACGGCCAGCGCGGGGCCCCAGCCAGGCTCCCGCCCTACGGACGGCCACAGTTTCCGGTCCGCCCGGCCCCCCGCGGCGTAAAACGCCAGCAGCAGCAGCCCGTAGGCGAAGCCCGCGTGGAGATTGGCCCAGAGCGCGAAAAAGGCCGCGAGCCGGAGAAAAGCTCCCGGCGAGGCCGGCCATATTTTCCCGGAGAGGCGCGCGGCTTCCAGCCGCCAAAGCAGGAGAGAGAAAAAGAGGACGCTGAAATTTTCCGGGCGCAGGTCCGAGTTGGCCATGAGCGCCAGCGCCCAGACGGGCAGCGCGAAAAAAGCGGCGCGCTTCAGGCCGTTAAGAGAAAGGATCGCGTAGAATACCGGGAAAGTGGCGGCGAGCACGACCATTTTCAGCGCGAAAAAACCGGCTTTGCCGGCCAGCGAATAAACGGCATAATAAAGAACCTGCGCCAGCCATTCAAAATCGGCCCAGGGCGCCCCCCGCTCCGTCCAGGACAGAAAATCAGCCGACGGCAGGCGGAGAAATTCTTTCATGTATTTTCCGGCGGAGAGGTGCCAGAAAAGGTCCGGGTTCAGGACCGGCATGGCGATGGCGCCCAGCGCGGCCAGAACGCCGGCGGCCAGCCAGAGCCTGCCGCTCAAAGAAAAAGTATCCGGGTTTTCGTCCATCTGTAGATCTTTGTTCAGCCTTTTCAAATCGAAGCGGCCAGTATGGCCACCTGGCCGGTAGTTTCCCTGAGATATTTGCGGCCGAGCGCGTGTTTAAAAACACAGCGGAGCCTGTCGCCTTTCAGTTCGAGAAGTTTAAAGCCGTACTTATCCTGAAATACCGTTTTGATCCCGTTGAGACGGGCGCCGGAAAGAAGTTTTTCCGCCGCCCCGGCGGGTTCCGAATGGATAGCGTACCAGTCCCAATACGGAACATATTCTATTTTTGGAGGCAGCGAGGCGAACAGCGGCTTGTATAGAAATCCCGAGGGATACACCGTCAGGCGCGCGTTAAGCCTGTTGGCCACTTTGCAGAGGATCTCCAGTTCGAGGCAGGGCCCGTTATCTTTTGAGCTGAAATCCATGCCGTTCAGCCACATTTCCACGCCGTTGACTACCCCTTTCACGTCGTACTTGCCGTCGGGCTTGTTCCGCCCGGGATCGGCGACCGCGAAACCGCCGAGCGCCAAAGCGGCCCTGACAAGCTCTTCATTCCGCCGGTATTTCAGCCAGTAAAATATGCCGCATAAGCCCCCGGCTAAACACAGATAGCCCGCCGCGGCAAGGAGAAGCGGGACCTGCCCGGGACGCAGGTAAGCCGACAGAAGAATGAACGGCCCCAGGGCTGTCGCAAATATAGAGGCCAGGCGGAGGATCGTATTTTCTGGTTTACTTTTGGTCACGGTGATTCCTTGCGGCAGCCGAAAACTTCAGTTCTTTAGCGCCGCGCCGGGAGACGCCCCGCCGGGCTTGCGCCAGACGAGGTAGGCGAAGATGCCGTGGCGGACTTCGGCGGCCGCGCCGGGCAGCAGCGGCGCGTAGCGGCGGCGGAACTCCTCGAAAGTGAGAGGGACCTCGCGCCTCTTATGGCGCGCGACCCGCGTGTCTGAAAAGAAGGCGTCCAGGAAAGCCCGGAAGAGGCGCAGCGGGCTGTGCCGGAAAAGCAGCTCCAGGTAATAGCGGAGCGCCGCAGGCCCGGGTTGGCCGGCGACGGCGTCTATTATCACCAGCGTGCCGCCCGGCGCCATGCTGTCTACGAGGTTCCGGACCGCCGCCTCCGCGTTCCGGATATGGTGCAGCACCGACACCGCGAGAACCGCGTCGAATTCGCCCCGGGGAAGTCCGCCTTGCTCTATATCGAGCTCCAGCACTTCGGCCTGCGGCAGAAGGGCGAGCGCTTCTTTGGCCGCTTTGACCATGCCTTTGGAAGAATCCACCGCCGTAAGCCGGGCCGCCCGGCCGAAGAGAGCGCGCGACCTGCGCCCCGTCCCGCAGCCGGCGTCCAGCACTTTTTTACCTTCGGAAGGCAGCAGCGCCGCCAGGTCCCTGTTATGGATCTCTTCCAGCCAATCCACGTCCCGGGCATACTCTCCGGCCCACTCGTCCCATTCCCGGGGATCGTTGGGAGAGGACGCGAGCTCCGCCGGATGGGGGCCGGGGCCGGGCCTGGAAAGAACGGGGCCGAAAACCTCGCGGAAGCGCGGCGAATTCATCGGGCAATCGACGCTGGAATCGAGGGAGGCGAACATGGCCGAGCCCCACATCCGCTTCACGATGCGCTTCATGGGCTCCTCACGCACGTTCCCGAAAGAAAGCGGCATATAACAGCAGGGCTGCACGTCGCCGTACGGCGACACGTAAAAATGCGTGCGCGAGGCGCAGCTGCACATAAAAGGGCGCTCGGGCGAGGTTAAAAAAACGGATTCCCAGTAAACCTCGCCGGACAGGCGCGAGCGCAGCAGGGCGACCTCGCCGGGGCTCAGGCCGACGTCGTCCCGCTTGAGCCACTTGCCCGCGCGCAGGGGCGAAAGGACCCTTGTCCTCACCCCGAGCGAGCGGGCGATGGCGATAATGCGGTCGAGGCCGCCGTCGCGCAGGCTCTCGCCCGTGGCGTAGGTGGAAAGGAACACGTCTATCCCGGCGTCCCGGCAAAACCCGATGGCGTTCAGAGCGGCGCGGTAAACCCCCGGCGTCTGACGGAGGCGGTCATGCTCGGCCTCGTCGGCGCTGTCCAGACTCACGCCGATGCGGTCCAGTCCGGCCTCCGCCAGGCTGCGGGCCAGGTCCCGGTCCAACAGAAGGCCGTTGGTGTCCAAAGTCGCCAGCAGCCCCAGCGACTTGGCCGCCCTCACCATTTCTAAAAGTCCTTTCGCCAGCAGAGGCTCGCCGCCAAAAAAGGAAACTCCCCCCGCGCCCAGGGCGCCGGCCTGACTCATAAGCTCTACGACTTCCGCTTCGCTCAGCTCGGACCTTTCCGGATCGCGATAGGGGACGGTGCCGCAATGCACGCAGCGGCACTGGCATTTATAGGTGAGGCCGATCATCACGGTAACGCCGAAGAGCGGATACACGCGGCGGACGGCCGGCTGAAGCCAGCGCTGGTAGCCGACGATGAGAGCTCTTACCGCCCGCGTATCGATGAAGGGGCGCAGCCGGCGGCCCAACTGGTTCTTGACCAGGTTATTGAGCGCGGTCGCGGCTGAAAAAGATTTATTCATAAGCTCGCAGGCTGCCGGCCGCTGCCGGGCAGATTATTTTATCATTTCCGTTTCTGTTCGCCGCAGTTCCTCTTTCCGGCTTCACGGCAGGAAGCAGAATTTTCCCGAGGCGGGCATTTTAAAACTTTCAGCCCTGCTGAAAACATAAGCGCCTTTATCGAGACTCAGTAGGCCGGCGATACCGGCAGCCGCGGCCTCGTCGGCCCGCGGGCTGCCGCCGCTGAAAAGTATCTCGAGCTTGTCTTCTTTTCCCGCGAGCAGTTGAAAAAGCGGCAGGTCAGCAGGGAAGGTCCGGTCTATCACGTCCGCCTCGTAGAGCCGGTCCCCGCGCCCGTCCTTTATGAATTTATCTTTCCTGCCAAGCACCCGCAGCAGTTGCCCGCGGCGGCCGCAGGCGCAGCCGCCCGCCGAGAGCTCGCCGACGTCTCCCGTCCCGTAGCGCAGCATGGGCATCAGCCGGTTATTAAAATCCGTCACGGTCAGCCCCCGCTCTCCATCCGTCTCCGCCAGATAATCGGCCTCGTTGACGTGCAGCCGGCCCTCCGGGCGGGCGCAGCCGAGAGCCACATAGCCCAGCTCGGTGGAAGCGTACATATTGTACACTTCGGCGCCGAGCTTTTCCCGGGCCTCTTTTCTCACCGTTTCCCCCAGCACCGTGCCCACTGTCAACACGGCTTTGAGCCGTCCGAAACCCGGAGCCGGGCGGTTCCTCAGGCTTTTAAGGACGGCCATCAGCGCGTCCGGCCGGGTTATTATGAACAAGGGGTTTTCCGCCAGCGCTTTTTCCAGCAGCGCCGCGGCCGCCTCCGGGCTAGTGAAGAGCTCCGCCCCGTAGTGAATATTTTTTCTGTTATGAAAAAGCCTGTAGAGGAAATACTGCTGAAAAAACTCGAACAGGATCTTCGTAAAAGCCCGGCTCCGCAGCAGCAGGCCGAGGTTATTGAAGTAGCCGTATTCCACGGGGTGAAAAGCGACTATCTTCTCCCCCATGCGCCAGCCGGCCGTCTTCAGCACGGACAGGAGCCCGGCGTATCTTTTAACGACTCCGCGCAGGTCCAGCGCCGTCTCCACTTTGCCCGAGCGGCCCGTGCCTCCGCTTTCCAGCCGCGCCAGGGAGCGCCCTTCCCGGATACGGTTGGCCTTTCGCGCAAGGTCTCCCCTCTCAAGCCGGGGCAGCCTCCCGGCGTCCTCGATGGCGGCCAGTCCTGACGGCCCCACCCCGGCGGACGCGCAGGCGGCGTCATAGGCGGGAAGGTGCCTGCGCGCGTGCGCCAATAAAGCGTTCAGTTTCAGAAGCGGAGCCGCCTCGCCCCCGCCGAAAGCCGCGGCCTCTCTGCCGAAGCCAGGATAGAGCAGTTCGCCCGCCTTGAATATGATCCTTTCTCTTAAATTCATACTTTATACGCCCGGCGCACCTAAATATCTAGATACTGGATTTTCCCGGAGGAGGCCTCCGGGTGGGCCGCGCGCCAGGCTTGATTCCTGGGCCAGCATTTGGTCTTTTCGCGGAACAGGGGGAAGGCGGCCATCTTTAGGAGCGCGGCCTCCACGCTCAGCTCCCGCGAACCGCCGAAGATATACGGCAGATGTTCGCAGGGCGCAAGACTGCCGTCGGGCAGTACCATTATTTTATAGGCGGAAGCCAGCTCGCAGTCCACCACGGCGGTCCTGTCCAGCACGGGCCCGGGCGCGGCGTACGCGGCCTCCAGCACGGCTTCGCGGTCCGAAGGCTCAAGGACCAGCGCCTCGAAGCTGTCCGTCCAGCCGCCGGAGGCGACGGGAGGAAGGATACGCGCCGCCCCGGCGCCTGCGGCGAAAGCGGCGGCCAGCAGACCGGCCAGCGACCCGTCGGCCGCGGTTTCCCTGGTGGCGTAGCACGAGACCAGGCATTTCTGGCCGAGCTCACCGCATAATTTCAGCGCGTTTACGGCCGCGGCGTGGCAGCCTGCGGCTTTCCGGACGCCGTCGTGCGTCTCCGGCGAAGCGGAGTCCAGGCTTATGTTCAGGCAGGCTATCCCCGCCCGCTTCAGGCCCAGGATTTTTTCCCTCGTCAAACCGATGCCGTTAGTCTCCACGAACACGGTCATTCCGGCGCCGGCGCAGGCCGCGGCCAGCTCTTCCAGATAGGGGACCAGCGTGGTCTCTCCCCCGGTAAAATGTATCCTCGGCACGCCCAAAGCGGCCAGCTCTCCGGCCCGGGCCAGAGCTTTTTCCTTGTCCATAACTTTTGCGCCGAAATGTTTTTCAAAGGTTTTGGAAGAGCAGGCCGCGCAGGCGCACTGACAGCCGAAAGTGGCCGCGAAGGCCGCCATGCCCGGCACCCTTCCGCCAAGCAGCCGGCGCCTGAAGAAATAAGCGGCGTACCTGAAAGCCCGGCGCAGGTCCAGCAGCCCGGCCAGGAACAGCGCTCCCCGCGCCCTGACGAAAACCCGCCTGAAAACAAGAAGTGAACGCTGCGCCGCCCGCGCGAGATAGGAGCGAAAAAAATACCGCAGGAAATAGCGCAGGCTGCCCAGCAGGGAAAAATTAGGATAAGGATTAGGATTGCCCCTCAGCCGCGCCAGCAGGGCGCGGGCGGCTATGGCCGGCAGGCGGAGGCTGAAAGCCGGCAGGAATTTCCAGAGCCCTTTCTCCAGCAGGCCCTCTGAAATTTTACGCGGCAAAAGCGACGCCAGGAACACCATATTGCGCAGGCGCGCGCGCTCCGGGGTATAGCTGTGTCCGCCCTGCCCGTAAGGCACGGCGAAGCTGCCGTCCTCCACCGCCGCGGCCGCCGCCTCCGCGATGAGGCCCGAGGCGCGGGCCCTGTCGAGCAGGGCGGTGCCGGGGTAATACCTGAGCCAGTTCACGTCGTGGAAGCCGGCCGGGTTGGCGGCCGCGAAGCCGGCGGCGCGCGCAAGCTCCTCGTCGTCCTGCCCGGGGAGGCCGAAGATAAAATTAGTGTAGGCGAAAATGCCGGCGCGGTCCAGCAGCCGCAGCGCGCTCACCGCGGCTTCCGTGCTCTCCTCGCGGCCCAGGCATTCCCGCCTCAGCTCCGCGCTTACGGTCTGCACGCCCATGTTCACCGCGGTCGCTCCCGCGGCCCTGAGCAGTTCCACGGCGCGCTCGTCGGCGTCGGCCGGATGGATATTGCAGAAAAAGGGCAGGCCTATCTCCCGGGGGTAAACCGCCGCGAATTCCTCCAGCCAGGCCTTATCGGAGATAAAAAGATCGTCGCAGAAAGAGACCCTGCGGAAGGCCCTGTTTTTTTTAGCGGCCAGCAATTCCAAAATGACGTTCTTCACGCTCCGCCGCCTGAGAAAAGCGTCCCGGCAGCCCAGCCGGGACAGGGTGCGGCGCATGGAACTGTTGTAGCAGTAAGTGCAGGCGTTGGGACAGCCCCGGCCGGTGACGATGGAATAAGTGTCAAGGACGAAGCCGGGATATTCCCCGTAGAAAAGGTCCTTGTCCGGGAAAGCCAGGGAGTCCAGCCCGGTTTCCAGCCTGACCGGGGTCTTGACGGGCGCGCCGTTCTTTTTGAACCAGATATTAGCTATGCCCTCCGGAGGCTGTCCGCGCTCCAGTTTATCCGCCAGCTCGACTATGGCCCGCTCTCCGTCGGCCACGCAAAGCAGGTCCACTTCCGGCCGCGCCAGGACGGCTTCCGGGGCGGTGCTGGGGTGCACGCCGCCGAAAATAACGGGGACGCGGCTCAGGCGCTTTACCTCGCGCGCAGCCGCCAGCGCCCATTGAAAATGGTCGGAATCCACGGAGAAACCTATAAGCCCGGGCTTTAAGCCCAGGGCTTTGCGGGCGGCGGACTTCGCGCTGTCCGGCTCGAGGAACGGCAGCCTCAGCCTGAAAGAATCAAAAAGGAGGGGCTCGTAGACCAGCTCCGCCGAATGGCCGCGGGCCTTCAGCGCCGAGGAAAGATATTCCAGGCCCAGGCTCTCGGTGGCCGCGCGCACAAAAACTGTCTTCATAAGCGTCTATAATTTTAGCATAGCGCAAATGGCGCCGGGCTTAAATCTTATACTGTAGCTTCCGGGTTTAGTCTGGGGACGGGCCAGTCATGGGGTTGCCCATTCCGCCGCGCAGGAACCGTTGCGCGGTTCCCCCCGAATCCCCAAAGCGGCTCCAAAGCAACCCCATGCCCGGCCCGCTGCTGTTTTCCCTCCGGCAAGCGCAGTTTTTTTGGTTATAATATGGCATGGGGAAATTCACGCTCATCCAGGTACCGTGGACCTCCGCCTCCGAAGGGAACTACGCCGCCGTTTACAGGGCCTTCACGAGCTTCCCCCCCCTCGGACTTATGAGCCTCGCGGCCAGCCTGGAGAAGGCCGGCCACGCCGTCGACCTGATAGACCTGGAGGTCGAGCCGCAGTCCTTTGAAGACTTGTGCGCGCGCATTAAAAATTTCAGCCCCGGCATGATCGGCCTCACCGCCACCACCCCGGTCTATCCCGTGGCGGCCTCCTACGCGCGCCGGCTGAAAGAGCGGTTCGGGCTTCCTATCGTCGTCGGCGGCGCCCATGTCACCGCGCTCAGGGAAGAAGCCCTTTCGCCTGATATGGATTTCGCGGTGTTCAACGAAGGCGAAGCAACCCTCGTGGAGCTGGCGCGGGAGCTCGAGGGGCGGCGCGCCTACGCCGGAATAAAAGGCCTGGTCTGGCGGGAAGGCTCCTCGGTGCGGGTGAACCAGCCGCGCCCCTTCCTGGAGAATCTCGACTCCCTTCCTTTCCCCTCCCGCGGCAAGATCTCCCCGTCCCGGTATTCTTTCGAAGTGCCCGGCCTGGGCGTAGTGCCTGTATTTCTGGCTGAGCTTTCCCGCGGCTGCCCCTTTAACTGCGTATTCTGCGGCGAGGGCGTCTATAACGGCAGGAAGCTCCGGTCCCGGTCCCCGGCGCGCGTCGTCGAGGATATCCTGGACGCCAAGGCGAAGTTCGGCGCAGCGCATTTCGGCCTGGTGGCTTCGACGCTTACCGCGGACCGCGGGAGCATAGAAGGGCTTTGCCGCGAACTGATAAGGCGGAAGGCCGGGGTCACTTTTGAGGGGCAGACCCGCGCGAATCTGGTGGACGGGCCCCTGCTGGCCCTGCTGCGGGAAGCGGGGCTGGTGCGCCTTAACTTCGGCCTGGAGAGCGTGGACCCGAACGCGCTCCTCCTTATGCGCAAAGGCGTGACCCCCGAGGAAGTGAGGACCGCGCTGCGCCTCTGCCGCGGGCTCGGGATCTCCACCACCGTGGCGTCCATGCTCGGCAATCCGGGCGACACGCGGGAAACCGTGATGGCCACAGCGCGGTTCGTGCGCGCCACCCCGGAAATACGCTACTCGCCCTTCGCCATCGCCGTTCCCTATCCCGGCACCGAGCTTCGCCGGATGGCGGAACAGGGCCTGCACGGGCTGAAACTCCTGAGCGCCGGCACCGGCGGCTTTTCACGCTACGCGGGAGGCATGATGGAGGTGAACGGGATGGGGCCGGCGGAGCTCGCCCGCCTCCAACGCAGGGCCATGCTGGTCGCGCACGCCAGCCCTTCTAAGATACTGGGGCTTCTGAGGCATTTCGGAGCCGGCAGCCTCCTGCGCGCGGCCACCCGGGCGCTCCTCGGCGGGCTCGGGCGGCTGTGCTCCGCAAAAGAACCCGCGCCCGCCCGGCCGGACGCGAAAAGCAAAATGATACAATAACTTAAAATGCTTTCCAGAATTCTAAACCAGGTCACTTTCAGGCTCCGCTCCGTCACAAAACGGTTTTACGGAACAGCCTGGTTTATCGGCTTTACCGCTTTTTATTTTCGCACCGTCCTGCCCTTCATAAGAAAGTTCACGCCGCTCTACGGCGTGACGGCCATACTCTCGCTTTCCTACCGCTGCCAGTGCAGCTGCCCGCATTGCGGCGCCGGCAAATACCCGAAGCAGGCCGAAGGCGAGCTGAGCCCCGCCGAAATTTTAAAGTTCATGGACGACCTGGCCCGCCTGGGCGGGGCCTGCGTCCACTTCTTCGGCGGCGAGCCCCTGCTGGCGCCGCACCTGGCCGAATACGTGGCCCGGGCCAAGGCCCTGGGCCTGATGGCCACCGTGGACACCAACGGCCTTCTGCTCGACGAGCCCATGGCGCTCGGGCTGAAGGAGGCCGGCATCGACCTGATCCGCGTCAGCCTGGACAGCCCGCGCGAGGAGGAGCACGACGCGCACCGCGGGATAAAAGGCTGCTGGCGCAAAGCGACCGAGGGCATCCGTCTCTGCGTCAGGCACGGCATCCCCTGCTTCATGTCGCTCTACGCGACCAAAGAGAATCTGGCCAGCGGCGATTTTGAAAAGCTGATAGCCCTGGCCCGCGAGCTGGGCGTGGGCGTGCGCTTCCTGTCCGCCATACAGAGCGGCCGCTGGAAAGAGAACGGGGAGGTGCGCCTTTCGGAGCCCGAGATCGCAAAGCTGCGCGGCCTGCTGGCGCCGGACGTCTGTTGGGAAACGGAATTTCTCAGTCATAAGAGCGTGCCGTTCTGGTGCAACTCCATGCTGGGCAATAAGTTCGACGTTTCGGCCTACGGCGAAGTGCTGGCCTGCGCTTACCTGCCGGCCGGCTTCGGCAATATCCGCAAAGAGCCGCTCGAAACCATAGTAAAGCGGATGTGGAGCTCCGGGATGTTCAAAGAGGGCTCCAGGCATTTCGACTGCCCGATGAACGACGCGGATTTTATAAAACGCCACGGCCATCTGCTTAACACGGACAGGACCTGCTGAACCGGAGTTTTACTCATGCCCATGCCCGCGCCGGGAAATTTACTTAATGTGACCGCTCTGCGCCGCGTCCTGCGCTCTTACGCCGGCCATCCGCTCTTCGTGCGCCTTCTTTATTTCGCCCTGAGGAACGGCCTCCCGCTGGCCCGCAGAATAAAACCGCTTTTCGGCGCCACGGCGCTGATCTCGCTCACCTACCGCTGCCAGTGCTCCTGCCGCCACTGCGGCGCGGGCCTCTTCAAAAAAGACGGCGAGAAAGAGCTTTCGGCGGAGGAGGTGCGCGGGCTCCTGCGCGATCTGCGGGCCGCCGGCGGTACCGGCGTTCATTTTTTCGGGGGCGAACCCCTGCTGGCCCCGGACCTCGTCGGCCACGTGGCGGAAGCCTCAAGGCTGGGGCTGAACGTCACAGTGGAAACCAACGGCCTGCTTCTCGACGAGGCCCTGGCCGCGCAGCTGGCCCGCGCCGGAGCGGGAAGCGTGCGCGTCAGTCTCGACAGCCCGGACGCGGCCTCCCACGACAAGTTCAGGGGCGTGCCGGGAGCCTGGGACAAGGCCGCCGCGGCCCTGCGGGCCTGCCGGGCGGCGGGCGTACGCACGCTCATAAATTATTACGCCAGCCGCGAAAGCCTCCGCTCCGGCGAGTTCGACCGCATGGCCGGGCTGGCCGTGGAGCTTGGCGCCGGGCTGCGCGTTCTGCCGCCGGTGCGCGCGGGGCTATGGAAGGACCGCGAAGACATCCCTCTCACCAAAGAAGAGACGGACCTCCTGCGCTCGCGCCTGCGCCGCGGCGTGGCCTGCTGGGGCTACGAATTCCTGGACCGGCCCGGCGCCCCTTTCCGCTGCCACACCCTCCTGCGCAGCACTTTCGACGTCTCCGCCTACGGCGATATTTTATCCTGCCCTTACCTCCCGGAGCCTTTCGGCAATATCCGCACGGAGCCGCTCGTCGCAGCGGTCAGGCGCATGTGGGACGCCGATGTTTTCGCGCCGGAGGCGGAGTTCGACGGCTGCCCTCTCAACGCCCCTTCGTTCCTGGCCCGGAGCGGGAACCCGCCCGACGGCGGAAAAGGCGGCCCCGGATGACCGGCCCGCGTGCGCTCGCCCGGGACCTGATAAGAATATTCAGGCCGCTTTTCGGTGCGACCATAATGCTTTCCGTCACCCGCCGCTGCCAATGCGCCTGCGCGCGCTGCGCCGTGAGCGGCGGCGGGGCGTCTACCGGGCCGGAGCTGACCGGCGAAGAAATAAAGGGATTGATAACCGAAGCCGCGCGGCTGGGCGCGCGGGAAGCAAGCTTTTTCGGCGGGGAACCGCTGCTGCGCGGCGACCTGCCGGAGCTTATCCGCTTTACCCGCCGTAGCGGCCTGCGCGCCTCCCTTACCACCAACGGTTTATTGCTGGACGGGCCGGCCGCCGCCGGACTGGCCGAAGCGGGCCTGAATTTAGCCGGCATAAGTCTGGACGACCCCGAGCCGGAGAGCCACGACCGGGAACGCGGGGTGCCCGGCCTCTGGGAAAAAGCGGCCGGCGCGGCGCGGAACCTTGTCAAGCTGGGCGTGCCGGTGGATATTTCTTTCTGCGCCACCAAAGAGCGCCTGCGGGACGGCAGGGCGGCAAAAATGGCGGAGATAGCGGCCGGGCTGGGCGCGCGCCTGCGGCTTCTCTCGCCGATGAGGGCGGGCCGCTGGGACTCAAATCCGGACGAAGTGCTTACCGCCGAAGACCGCGCGCTCTTACGCGCTTTGCTTAAGCCCGGCAAAGTCCACTGGGTAATAGGGCCGGTGGATAACCCGGCCGCCGTTTTTGTCTGTTCTTCTTTTGACCGCTGGAAGGTGGATATCACGGCCGCCGGCGACGTGGTGCCCTGCACTTATTTCCCGGTGCCGTTCGGGAATATCAGGAAGGAGGCGCTGCTCCCGATAGTAAAGCGCCTGTGGGCCTCGCCCATGTACCGGGAGTTCAGGGGCGCCGAAGACTGCCCGCTGAACGACCCCGCCTTCCGCTCCCGCCAAGCCGCCCTCTTTCCCCAAGCCCCTGCCGCCCAGGACGGCCCCCATTGTGGGAATTCCGGGGACAGTATATAGAATTCCGAATTAAATATACTGTCCCCAAATCCCCCCTGTCCCCAAATCTCCCAGGATTAGAAAATACTTAGAGAGAAAAGGAAACCCGGCCTTTACAGCAATGCCGCAGGTTTTGTATTATTAACCTATAGGTTAGCAACCTTTAGGTTTAATTGATATAGCGAAAAATGGAGCGACTATGAACCCGTTCGTCTTCGGTGAAGTGGTGAAGGATGCCAATTTTATTGACCGAAAAACAGAACTGGAGACTATTGCAAAAGACCTTTTGGACGGACAGAAGGTGTTTTTAATCGCCCCGCGCAGGTATGGGAAGACCTCGCTTCTCCTTGCCGCAGCGGAAAAACTTAAGGCAAAAGGCGTAAGAGTGATTTATCTGGACCTGTTTAAAACCGCTTCGATCGAACAGTTTGCCGCAGCCTTGGGCAAAGCCGCGGCTGAAATGAGAAAACTGGGTTTTGCCGAGGCCGTAAAGTTCATTAAGGATTTTGTTTCCGGCCTGAGGCCGCAGTTTTCCGTAAATCCGGATGGCTCCCTAAGTCTTGGCGTCGACGCCTCACCTCCCCAGAAGGAGGTTTTTCAGATGATAGAGAATCTACTGGCATACCCCCAGGAATTCGCTACCCGGGAAAAGAAACCGGTGGTTGTGATCTTCGACGAGTTCCAGGAAATAGTCGGCATAGGCGGAGAGCCGCTGGAGAAACTTATGCGCGCGGTAATACAAAAGCAGCGCAATGTCGGCTACGCTTTCTGCGGCTCAAAAAAGACAATGATGAACGAAATGGTTTCAAAGAGATCCCGCGCGTTCTTCGGCTTGGGGCCGGTCACGCACCTTGAAAAGATTCCCTCTGAATATTTTGAAAAATACCTGGCCGTAAATTTCGCGAAAGGCGGTTTTGACTGCCCCGAAGAAGCCCTGCGGTCCATCGTCGACTCCGCCGGCGGCATACCATACTATATCCAGTACCTCGCCCACGAGTTATGGGATCTTAAAACCGAGGAAAAGAAGATTACAGCCGCCGATATTGACCGGGCCGTAGCCCTGATCGCCAAAAGGAACACGCCGCTTTACCAGAACCTCTGGGAGAACCTGCCTCAAACGCAAAAACGGCTGCTGCAGGGTCTGGCCGCAAACCCCGGGGCCGCGATATTCAGCGGTGCTTTTATAACCAGATTTCAGCTGAGATCGTCCGCGCTGGTAAAAAAATCACTCAGCCTGCTGGTATCCAAGGACATTATCGAGAGGGCTGCCGCAGGCTACGTTTTTACAGACCATTGGATGGGTGTATGGGTGCGGCAAAACTGTTCCTGATCAAGGGACGCCCCTCATCACCGTGATTTTACCCGGCGCTATATGAACCGGCATAGCCTGAAACAGCATAACCGCCATCGGGCAAAGACTCCTGCTGCCTTTAAGTATTATGCCACCGAATTTCCAACCGCAATAACCGGACCCGTTACGAAACCACTCACGGCGGGGTGCAGACGCAAAGGACTATGTTGGTGTTAATCATATTTATTTCTATGTACGTTGTCTGGCCCCATACGGGGTTCACCCTCCAGGCAGAATTATATTCCGAATCATTTAATGCGCTTGACGACCACAATACGCCGTTGTAATCATAGTTTGTGAAATAGGCAGTGTTTATCATGTAGGCAGTGTTGTAATTCAGCAGACTAATTAATTCTTTTATATTCGGGAGACGCCAATCGGTGTAGCCACCGGGAGCAGTTAGTCCCGAGCATCGCGCTAAAGCGGCCGCCCAGGTGTATGTCCCGACGGTGCCGGTACAAGTAGCGTCATTATTTCGCCCCTCCTGACATTTCTTCCACATCAAACCTGTTCTATTGTCGGTTATGGTGAAATTGCCATTGTCCGTGTAACTGAGCTGCGTGGCGGCGGGATTATAGGACCCGTCCTGCTCGGAGGCGGCGCCGTGCTCGGGGCAGGTTATTGTGCCTCCGCCAGCGGTGTCGTAGCAAAGCGTCACGCCGGTGTCGGGCAGCTCATGGCCTGAGCCGCCCGCCAGGGTGCCAGTAATCCCGAAGATGGCCGTGCCGCTTTTAATATTGGCCGCCGCCAGGTTAGCGTCCACAGCGTGCAGCGTGGTGGAAGAGTAATAGCCCGCCTTCACGGTGTCGGTGGTAGAGGACAGCGTCTGCTTTACCGCGCCCAGAACATGCGTTGTTCCCTCAACCGAACCCGCATAAACAGCTCCGGACAGGCCGCTGATCAGAATCAGCTGAAATAGCGCATTTTTATTTATTTTTAACTGCATAATAAAATCTCCTTAATTAAAAGACACCGGGGCCGGTAGTCCAGGAACCATTGCCGCCCATAATTGACCAGGTCAGGTCCGTAGTCAGGCGCAAGGTGATGGTGGCATAGGTTTCTAAAGCATTAGAGATTATTCCACCGGCGGGGGAATCGGCTATTGAGGCGCTTCCATTGGCCCAGATGGTCAAGGTGCCAGAGCCGAGTTTGACAAAGGTAAACTGCGCGCCTATATCGGTAGCGTCTACAGCCGGAAGATAGTAATTTCCGCCCGTGGAAGTACCTGTAGAGGTGAAGGTTTTTCCGAAATCGGAATCAACCAGCGTAATGGCACCCGGATTTGTACCCTTGTCCGCCACAGTGTATCTGGGGATAGTGGCCGTGCCGGCGCCCGTACCTGCCACGATATTGCCTTTATAGACGCCGCCGATGTTAAGTTCGTTATTGGCGGCAACCCCGGAGGTGGTTTTATTGTAACCGATCACTATGTTGTCGTGGCCGGTGGTAATATCATAACCCGCATTCCAGCCGAGCAGGATATTATCACTGCCGGTGCTTAAACCGGCCCCGGCTTGGTAGCCCACCAGCGTCGAGCTGGAATAGGAACTTGTGGAACCGTCGCCGTTGCCGGCCTTGTAGCCGAGGATAGCATTAGCGGAACCGGTAACATTGTCCATCCCGGCGGACATACCCACGGCGGTGTTCTGGCTCCCGGTAGCGTTCCAGGTGCCCGCGCTTGAGCCCATGAAGACATTCTCCGAGCCCAGCGTGTTCTTATTGCCGGCATCATAGCCCACATAAGTGTTTTGGCTGCCCCCGGGAGTTGCCCCCGTGCCGCCGGCGCCCGCATTATTTCCTATATAAACGTTTAAGCTGCCGTCGCTGCTGTTGTAGCCGGCGCTGTCTCCTATGTAGATATTATTGCCGGCGGAGCCGTTAGAGTAGCCCGCGCCCTTGCCCATAAAGGTATTCCCGCTGCCGGTATTTGCGTAGCCCGCAGTATCGCCTATAAAGGAGTTGTCGCTTCCATTGACATTAGAATACCCCGCGCCATAGCCCATGTAGGTATTGTGTCCGCCCTCGTAGTTAATACGGCCGGCATTTACGCCCACATAGGTATTGGGGCCACTGTCGTTGTCGTCGGTCGGCCCGTTATTAAAGCCCAGGGCCAGGGTTTGGCCGAACCGCACGGAGAGAACGGTCTGCCCGCCCAGTTGGTAGGTATCGCTGGTATTGATGTCCCCGCCGGCAACATCCAGCTTCGCTCCGGGGCTGGAAGTGCCTATTCCCACATTGCCGCTGGTCAGACCGCCGATGGTCAGGTCGCCGAACAGCACGCCGCCTATATTAAGGAAATTGTTAGTGGTGGCCAGCGGCGTTGTTTTTTCGTAGCCGATGATGATATTGCCGGTGCCGGAGGTAACAGTATACCCGGCCTTATAGCCCAGCATTATATTGTCGCTGCCTGTAGTCAGGGCCAGCCCGGCCTGTGAACCCACCAATGTGGCGCTGGAGAAAGACTGGTTACTGGCGCCGAAGCCGGCTTTATAGCCCAGAACCGCATTTTCCGATCCTCTTGAATTATAACCGCTTTGAGAGCCGAGGTAAGAGTTGTTTGAGCCCAAAGTATTAGCTTTGCCGGAATCTTTTCCCACATAGACATTATCCGCCCCCGCTGCGTTAGTCTGGCCGGCATAAGCGCCCAGGAAAGTATTATAGTTGCCAGTAGTGTTGCCAAGGCCGGAAGAAGCGCCCGTAAAAGTATTCATAAAACCGGCAATGTTGTTGGTTCCCGACTGGTTGCCGACAAAAGTGTTGTAATTGCCGGTAGTGCTCGGCCCTGCGCCTACGCCCAATTGCAGGCCGCCATAGCCTTTCTGCGCTACCACTGTGCTGCCGTTTATCTGGTAGCGGGCGGCCGTGATATCGCTGGAGATAATAACCTGGCTGGTGAAGGTGTTTTGGCCGGCGAAGGTCTGACTGTTCGCCTTGTAAACATCTCCGGCGGTTACGTTGATCAAAGCTGAACCGTCCAGGGCCGGCAGTTTATTATCGGATGTAAGCTGCACAAGCTTGCCCGCCGCATTATAGACGCCGCCGGAAACGGCCTGCGTGCTTATCGCTACGCGGTCGTCCCCGAATTTTCCGCCCGTGATCGCGCCCGTAGACAGCGTCACCTTCGCGTCTGTCACCGCGCCGTTGGCGATAGTGAGCGCGCCGGAGCCTGTAACCTCGCCCGTATGCGTCGCGTTCGTTATTTTTAAGGTATTTGCTTCGATCGCGGCTATCTGCGCCGCGGTAGCGTACCCGGCATTCGCGTTAGTAGCCGCCGCCATTGAGATCACGGGGGCGGTTCCGCCGCTGGAAGCGACGGGCGCCGTGCCGGTTACGCCGGTTACGGTGCCGTTGCCGTTAGCCGTTATATTGCCGCTAAGCTTGTTGATAGCGCCAAGGATAGTATCGGTTTCAGCTATGACACCCGCGCCGCTTGCGTAGCCTGTAATAACTTTTCCCGTTACGGCCGCGTCGGTGAAGGAGGCCGAGGGTAAAGCGGCGTCGGCCTTGGCGCCCTGCGCGGCGGTGGCGTAGGCGGTATCCGCGGTATACGCCGCCGTTCCCAGCGTTCCCGTTACGCTGTTTAAATTCGCGACCGTCGCGGTCAGGCCCGTAAGATTGGTGGCCGTCGCGGCGTTGCCTGTGGTGCTTTGGTTCCAGGTCGGAACCGCGGCGGAAGCCCAGGTTGTTCCGTTCGAGATCATTAAATTCCCGGCTGCGCCCGCTGCGATGTCGCCGGAGTTCGTCCCCGTCAATCCCAGATCGGCCTTTAAAGTCGCCAGGGTGTTCACTTCCGGCGCGCCTGCGCCCGCCGTCTTGCGGTAGATAAGCGAGCCAGCCGCCATATCAGCCATCTTCGCAAGCGTCACCGCGCCGTTGGCGATACCGCTTGCCGAGACATTAGACAACAGAGAACCATCCAAGGCCGGCAGTCTGCCGTCCGTGCCTAACAGCACTAGCTGGCTTATTCCATTGAAAGTGTTGCCCTGAGCGGTTAGTGCCGGTTTATTGGTTATCGTAGCCCAATCCGCGCCTGACGCCCAGGCCGCGGTGCCGCTGTTTACGGAATATAAAGAATAGGCCGAAGACACCAGCTTGTAGCGGGGCGTCATTTCCAGGTCGGTGCCCACCTTCACGCCCAGATAGTAGGCGGTGGAGAAGCTGACATTCAAAGCGGCGACATCGCCCAGCAGCACGCTGTAAATGCCGTACTCGTCGGGGGTGACGGTCTGGTTTTCGGTCCAGACCGGAAGGGCGCTGCCAGAGGCCGCGGTGTAGAGCTTGAAAGTCATCTGGACGCTGGTCGTGATCGCCCTGCCGGCGGAGTCGGCGAGCTTGCCCTGGAAGCTTATCAGCTCGGGCACGGCCGCCTGCGCGGCGGCGGTCAGAAGGGCTAAAGCCCCGGCCAGGACTGCGCTGAAGATAGTGGTTTTTAAGCTGCGGTTCATAGACTTCCTCCGATCATCGGGTGTGAAAATTCCCTGGTCTGCTGCAACTTCAGCTCCATATACAGTACCCGCGCCCGGCGCTATTTCTCCATGGTCAGGATAGCGATAACGCGGCGGTTGCGCTGCTGGCCCTCTGCGGTCTGGTTCGAGGCTATGGGGTCGGCCTTGCCCATGCCCTTGGCCGACAGCCGGCCGGCGTCTATCCCGCTGGTTTCTACAAGATGCTTCAGCACCGAACCGGCCCTGCCCTTGGAAAGATTCAAATTGTAATCCTCTTCGCCGCGGTCGTCGGTATAGCCCCGCAGCTCAATGCGCGCCCGGGGATTGGCCGCCATGAACGCCGCGATCTCTTTTAGCTGCGCGGTAAAATCGCCTTTTAGCTCCGCCTTGTCGTAATCGAACGCCATGGCTAATTTCATGCACAGT
>CAIQNV010000006.1 GCA_903873295.1 uncultured Elusimicrobia bacterium | reverse complement strand
TTACCCGGCGCCGCTACAAGAGGGTCGGCCAAATACCCCCAAAAGGGGGTGGCCGATTTGCTTCAGAACGGTGGCCGATTTGGATCAGAATGGTGGCCGATTTGATTCAGAATGCCGGCCGAATTGGTTCAGAATATGCACCCGCCTAAAGGGCTCGGAACAGAGGCTCCTGCGCTTGGTGGAATGCAGATACTATTTGTGCACACTAGGGCTCTCCCAATAGACCGCGCCACCCATCACGTTAAAGCTTGAAAAAGCGCTTGGGCCTTGATAAATAACGATTTCCTCCACATAAGATGTTTCAGCGGATGCTGAAAATATGATGAATAGTGAAAATATCACTTTCGTCGCTGCCGTGTGGCACATTCTCTATCTCTATCGTGCAATTTCAACATGGATTTAATAGAATTGACTTAGCTCAGGGGAAGTTTATGAGACCTATCCGCATATTCATAAGCAGCGCGCAATAGGAATTCGCAACGGAACGGGCAGCACTGCGCGATTATCTGCGCGGCGATGCCCTTATGCGCCGGTTTTTTGAGCCGTTTTTGTTCGAGGATGTCCCGGCTGCCGACCGCAGGGTGGACAAAGTTTATCTTCATGAAGTGGAACGGTGCGACATCTACCTCGGCTTATTCGGCAACGAGTACGGGTTTGAGGACGCCGACGGCCTTTCCCCAACGGAGCGTGAATTTAATACCGCCACCGAACTGCACAAGGCGCGGCTAATCTTTGTAAAAGGGGCGGAGGATGGAGCCAAACATCCGAAGATGCAGACACTCATCCGCCGGGCGGGGTCGGAACTCATTCGGCGCCGGTTTGGAACAAGCGCGGAACTGCTCACCGATGTTTATTCCGCGCTGGTGCAGGTGCTTGAAGACCGGGAACTGATCCGCACCGGGCCTTTCGATGCCGCTCTTTGTCCCAAGGCTGTGCTGGGGGATCTGGATGAGGGGAAAATGCGCCGGTTCATTCTTGATGCCCGCCGTGCCAGAGGCCTTCCGTTGCGCGAGGATGCTTCTCCGGAAGACCTTCTGACCCACTTAAACCTTCTCGATAACGGCGGGGTGGTCAACGCCGCCGTGTTGTTGTTCGCGCGGCAGCCGCAGCGGTTCCTGGTTTCCTCGGAAGTGAAATGCGCACATTTCCACGGCACAGAGGCGACAAAACCGATCCCTTCCTATCAGACATATAAAGGCACGGTATTTGATTTAGTGGACCATGCGGTGGATTTCGTCCTATCGAAGATCAATCTTGCCGTTGGCACAAGGGCGAACAGTTCACAGGCGCCTGTTGCATACGAGATCCCCCCTGAAGTCGTGCGCGAGGCTGTCGTTAATGCCGTGGCGCACCGGGATTACACCAGCAACGGCAGTATCCAGGTTATGCTATTTTCCGACCGGCTGGAGGTCTGGAATCCGGGCACTCTGCCGCCCTCGCTCACGCTGAAGAAACTGCGTCACCCGCATGGCTCGGTGCCTTGGAACCCATTGTTGGCTGAACCGCTTTATCTAACGAAATATATCGAACGTATGGGCACCGGCACGGGTGACATGATCATGCGTTGCCGGAATGCGGGCCTTGCCGAACCGGAGTTTGGCCTGACCGACGGCTTTGTAGTCACCATCCGCCGCAAGCCGGAGCAGGCATTTAAGGCGGTTGGAGGAGAGAAGAGTCAATCCAGTGCTAAGTCACAGCCAGAGTCACAGCCAGAGTCACAGCCAGAGTCCTTGGAAATTCGGGTTTTGCGCCAGCTTATGGCAGCTCCTTTGGGAAAGGCGGAGTTGTCTGCACGCCTGGGCCAAAAGGAAATTTCGGGCCAGTTAAACAAGGTTATTCGCGTTCTCCTGGGTGATCAAACCATTGAAATGACCATCCCCGGCAAGCCCAACAGCCGTCTGCAGAAGTACCGACTCACCGACGCAGGCCGCGCCTTGCTCACAAGGAAGAATTGAACCGTTCTATATGCGTTAAACGATTTCCGGCAGGGGGAGCCGATGGATATAGAGAAATTATCGCGTCAGGAACTTAATAACCTGAAGATTCGCATTGACCGGCGCCTGCGGGAGGCGGCGGGCGCAGACAGCCGCTCTTTGGCGGAGCGACTCTCCGGTAAAGATGCGGTGGAATTGGTCGTTGTCGCGGTTAAAGGAAAGGCGGTGCGCTGCCGGCTCCTTGATACCGGTGAACACGTAACTTTTCGTCCGGGCTCGGGCGTAAGGACAGAAACCGAGGCCTATATCTTAACCGTACGGCCCGGCAAGGCGTGGGTCTACGGCCGCACAACTTATCTTTCCGGCCAAATACTCAACATGCGGCTTGATATCCCCGCCCTCAAGCTGGTTCCTTTAAAGCTGGAAGATGAATACTTGTGGAATCCCCTTGAGGAATATTGGGGCGAAGAGGGTGAGCCGGTTATGGAATGCTTCAAACTGATTATTGCCGCCGGCCCGCGCCCCAGTTTCGAGATGGAGCAAATCCTCCCCGGTTTCGACCCTGACGACCCGGATTCGGACCCTATAGGGCAGGCTGTAGATTTTTACGAGGCCGGCGACTCCGCTAAATCTTACAAGGTTTTAAATCAATGCCTGGAGGAGGATCTGCGCGTGCTGGACGCTCACGCGCACCTGGGCAACTGGGCCTTTGGTGATGATATCCCGCAAAAATGGGAGGCGGAGCAGGCCTGGCGCCACTTCGCGGTTGGCGTCGGTATTGGAGAGTTAACATTAGGCCCTGGCTTTAAGGGTGTCCTACAGTGGGGCCGCATCAATAACCGGCCATTTCTTCGTTGCCTGCACGGCCTGGCACTCTGCTTCTGGGCTTTGGGCGATTTACGGAAGGCCGGGGAAATCTTTGAACGTATGCTCTGGCTCAATCCCAGCGACAACCAGGGCGCCCGCTTCTGCCTTCTTAAGACAGCCGCCGGAAAGAGTTTTGCGAAATCGGAATTGTAAAATAAACAGGGACTCGCCTCCCTCCTGCAGTTCCCGCGTTTTCTCCGCAGGACTCCTTATTGGTCCGATTAAAAAGGCGTCAAAATATCAGAACCGCGCCGCATGGGTTCAATACTTAGCGAAAAGCAGTCAAAAAGGAAACGGGCCGGAAGGTTTTACCTTCCGGCCCGTTCCTGCTTTTCTGTCTTGTAGTTCAGGGCAGCTCTATAACATAGCCCTTGCGGGTGAGGAATTCCTGCGCCTTCTCGGCGGAGGGGTACGCGCCGCCACAGAACCAATCGCTGCCGCCGAAGTCGTCAAGCTTGAGCAGCAGGCACTCCAGCGCGCGGTTGACCTCCGCGTCCGTGGACTCGCGCCGCAGGCGGTAGAGGCTTTCATAGAACCGGACCTCGGAGGAAGGCGTGCCCTTTACGCACCAGTAGGAGGCGCGGATGGTGCCGTAGCCGGCGGAGGTGCGCACCGGGCCGCCGGTGGCGTCGGAGGACGAATCGGTGAAGAAATAATGCTGCTCGTCGTGGCGCTGCTTGTCGGCGACCAGGTAAACGCCGAACTTAAGCGGCGGTATGCCGCCGGGCAGGTAGTTGCCTCCCTGGCTGGCCAGCAGCAGTTCGCGGGCGTAAGGCAGGCGGGCGCCCTGGCCGCGGCAGTACAGCTTGCCCTCGGTGGCGGTGGCCTCAGGCTGGGTCACGGCAGAGGGCAGCCACTGCAGGTTCGGCTGGGGGTTGACCCATTCCTGATATTCGTTAGCCTGGAAAAAGTCGAAGAGCTGGCGCGCCAGGACCGGCATGATACTGTATATGGAATCCGAAGCGGTAAAACTGCGGCTGGTGCCGCCGGACAGGTTCTCCAGCGTCACTGTGACCTGTATCATGCTGCCGCCCAGCAGTGTGTAGGAGCCGTGTATCAGGAAGCCCACCGACTTCATCGTGCTTACGGGCAGGGCGGGATCGGAAGCGCCGCCCTTCACTCCCTTGTAGGCGTAGGCGCTGCGGGAGAGGAATTCGATGCGGCGGCGGCCGTCGCTTATCATGTTGCTCATGAAGAGGCGGTCCAGCTCGGCGCGCAGCCCGTTCTCGAAAGAAACCCCGAGGCCCTGCACGGCCTCGTCCTTGTGCGAGGCGTGCATCTGGTCGAAGGTGAGGATGGCTCCCAGGATGGTCTTGGCCAGTTCGTTCACATCGGCGTTGGCGTAGGCCATGGGAATAAGTAGTTCGCCGAACTCCTGCAGCATCATCTTGCGCACCATGTCGCGGTTCTGGCTCATGGTATAAGCGAACTCGGCGTAATCCGCGCCGCGGGCGAACACTATTTCGGGCCAGATATAGGAGACGCCTTCGCGCTCTACGAAAGTCCGGGCAGGCGCGGCCTTTTGCACTGCATAGGCGGGGCCCGCTTCGGGCACGGCTGCCGTTTTGCCGGCTAGCACAGCCTCGCGTATCGATGTGCCGCCGCTGTCAAAATCTATATTGCCGGCCGCAGCCGCCGCACCGCCGCAAAAAAAAGCCGCCGCTGCCGCGACTATCCGAATAAGTTTGTGGTCTATCATGCGAGCATGCCTCCGTTACCGCGCGTCTTAAGATAAGTCTATCAATAATGACGGTTTGCAATAAGAGCCTTATGGGTAAGTCCTCGGGCGGTATTAGGCCTACCTGTTCCTGGGTCTTAGGGACCTGCGGGCGGTTCATTTCAGCGCCAGCCTATATATAAGGAGTGGAGGAAAGAAAAAATAAAATAAGTATTGACACGCTTTCGGCTTTTATGGTAAAAAATGAATACTGAACCATTATTCACTTTCAGTTGCGGGCGGAACGCGGGGTGGGGAAGGGTCAGAGTAAAAATAAAATTGCGGTCTCCCGGAGGCGGGGGAAATTCAAGGAGAACTAAAATGACAAAGAGAAACGCTGTGATAACCGGAGCGGCCAGGGGACTCGGGCGCGCGGGCGCGGAGAGGTTCCTTAAGTCCGGCGAGTGGAAGGTGATGCTTTTCGATGTGAACGAGGAACAACTGGTGACCGCCGCCCGCGAGCTGGGCGAGAAGTACGGCCCCGAGAATGTGAACTACTGCAAAGTGGATGTCACCTCCAAGGTATCCGTGGACAACGCGATAACCCAGACCATCGAGAAGATGGGCGGCGTGGACACGCTGATCAATAACGCAGGCATCACGCGCGACGCCATGCTGCACAAGATGGAAGAGAACGACTGGGACCTGGTCATCGACGTTAACCTTAAAGGCGCTTTCCTCTGCACCAGGGCCGTGGCCGCGCATATGAAGGCCCGCAAGAGCGGCACCATCGTCAACACCTCCTCCGTGGTCGGCGTTTATGGCAACATGGGCCAGAGCAATTATGCCGCCTCCAAGTTCGGCATCATCGGCCTCACCAAGACCTGGGCCAAGGAAATGGGCCGCGACGGGATACGCGTCAACGCGGTAGCCCCCGGCTACACCATGACCGAGATGCTCGGCACTGTGCCGGAAAAGATCCTTACCGCCATCTCCGACAAAACCCCGCTGAAGCGCCTGGGCAAGCCGGAAGATATCGCCAACTCCTATTACTTCCTGTCCAACGATGAGTCTTCCTTCATCACCGGGCAGGTGCTCTCCGTGGACGGCGGGCTGGTAATATAATGTCCGCTCCGGCCACACCCAAGGGACTGCGCACCAGGGAGCGCCTCATCGAGGCGTCCGGGGCGGTGTTCGCCCGCAAGGGCTGCGCCGCCTCGGGTGTGGCCGACATCTGCGCCGCCGCGGGGCTGGCAGTGGGCGGTTTCTACAGGTATTTCGCCTCCAAAGAAGAAATAATAGCGGCGCTTACCCGGGAGCTGCGCGACGAGCTCATATGCGCTATTTCCGGGCTGCCGCAGCAGGAAGACGCCGAGAAGGAGGCGCTGGCTATCGCCGGGGCTTTCTTCGAGGCGGCGTCCGCGCGCCTGGATTCTTTCAAGGCCATGCGCGAGGCCGAGGCCGCCGACGAGGCGCTGGCCCGTGACTTTTACGGGCCGCTGGCCGAGGTGCTGGCCGGGCGGCTGGGGCGTTTCACGCCGGGGCCGCGCGCCGCCGCGCACGCCTGGGCGCTGCTGGGTATGCTGTACTTTTACGCGGTCAAGTTCATGGTCTGGGACAAGGGCGCCGTGCCGGCACGGGCTTCAGCGGCGGCCGCCAGGCTCTGCGCGAAAGGTTTGAGCGAAAAGAGTTTCCCCTGGTGGGAACCGGCGCTGGCCGGGCCCACAAAAGTGAGGCCCGCGCCCGGCGACACCGGCGCGATAATGCTGGCGGCGGCTGAGGAAGTTTTCGGCCGCTGCGGCTACAACGGGGCGCGCGTCTCCGAGATCGCAAAGAAAGCCGGCTTCGCCGCGGGCACTTTCTACCTTTTTTTCGCCTCCAAGGAGGAGGCGCTGGAAAAGGTCGTAATGCGCATGCGCGACTGTCTGGTAAAGAAGGCCGCCGCTTACTCGGCGGGCGCGGGCAACCGCGTGGAAACCGAGGCGATGGCCTTCAGAGCGCTGTTCGATTTCATCCGCGAGCATCCGTACGGCTACCGCATCATGCGCGAGGCGGAGTTTACCGACGAGTCTCTGGCCGACGCCTACTACGGCTACATCCTGCGCAATTACGCGGCCCAGCTGAAAAAAACGGCCGTCGCCGGGGAATTTAACATAGACGACCATGAGCTGCTGGCGCTGGCGCTGATGGGGATAGGGCATATGCTGGGCATGAAGCGCGTGCTGTGGGGCGGCTTCCGCGGCATGAGCGAGAACGAACTGCTGAAAGCGGTTTTTGAGGGTATAAAATAAAAAGGTGAGGAGAATAATATGTTCAAAATAATAAGCACGGGGATGTACCTCCCGAAGAACCTGATGAGCAACGAGGCTTTTTACGAAAAATTCGGGTCCGACCCGCTGAAGAAGGTGTTCGAGCGCATCGGCCACGGGGCGCGGTATTACTCCGACAAGGACGAGTCTTCGGCCACCCTGGCCATAAAGGCCGGCGAGCAGGCTCTGAAGAATTCCGGCCTGAAGCCCGAAGATATCGACCTCCTGATAATCTCTACCGACACTCCTTCCCAGCTTTCCCCGGCCACTGCCGCGGAAGTGCAGCACAAGCTGGGCATCAAGTGCGCCGGAGCTTTCGACGTGAACTGCGCCTGCGCCGGCTTCGTGACCGCCGTGGACATGGCCTCCAGATACCTTAACGGCAAGGACTATAAGCGCGCCCTGGTCATCGGCACTTACGCCATGAGCAAGCACCTGGACCATGACGACGGGAACACCGCTATACTCTTCGGCGACGGCGCCGGCGCTTTCATAATGGAGCACGCCCCGGAACAGGGCCTGACCGCTTCCACCCTTAAATCCGACGGCTCTTTCTGGGACTTCATGGGCATCTACGGCGGCGGCAGCGCTTTGCCGGTGGACGAGCAGGTGCTGCTGGACCGCACCCATAAAGTTAAGGTCCCCAAAAAATTCCCGGCCACGCTTAACTCCGAGGAATGGCCCCCGCTCATAGAGAAGACCCTGGCGAAGATCGGCCTTCAGCCGAAGGACGCGCAGGCCTATGTGTTCACGCAGATCCGCAAGCCGACTATCGTGGAAGTGATGGAGAAGTTCAATCTGCCGATGGAGAAAACCCACACCATCATGGAAAAATGGGGCTACACGGGCTCGGCCTGCGTGCCGATGGCTTTTCACGACATGGCCGAGCAGGGCAAGGTGAAGCGCGGCGACCGCGTGGTGCTGTGCGCCTCCGGCGGCGGCTACTCCATGGCCTGCCTGACGTTCGTCTATTGAAAACGTTCCCGGGTCTGCGGCCGGAGCCGGCCGCAGTACCCAGGAGCCTCTGGGTACTTTGCCACTTATAAACCAGCCTCGCGCGCGGTAGAATATTAAAACCCGATGAAAACTATTACTTTTATTTTTATCTCTCTATTCCTTATGACCTCCAAGACCCAAGCCGGCCAGCCCGGCGCTTTCTCGCAGCTTTCCGGGGCGGTCGGTACCGTCCCTTCCGTAGTGGCAGCCTCCGGGCCCGTCAAGGCGCGCCCGGCCTCCGGCCTGAATCTTATCCGCTCTATCCAGTCAAAATACTGGGAGCGGATAGAATGCTGGCAGGACGCGGCCCGCCCCTTCGCGGTGGAGAGCGCCCTTAATAAATCACGGCATGAAACGCCAGAGATAATTTCGGCGTTCGGCTCCAATCTGCCCCCGGCTTCCATCTTCCTGCTGCATTACGGCCCAAAATGGAAGACCAATACGGGAAAAGTGGTAATGCTGGTGCACGGCGCTTCCGACAATGCCAATCGCGCCTGGGCCACCCCGGCGATACTTCTCGGCGACGCCAACGCCCCCGGTCTGCTGCAGGCGCTGGAGGCGAAGGGGTTCAGGGTTTTCGCGGTCACATTCCCGCATAAGCACGGTAATCTTTTTTACGAGTCCCAGTATCTGGCCGACGCTGTTGAACTGGCGCGGCAGGCTACGGGCGCCGGCAAGGTTATACTTATAGGCCATAGCGCGGGCGGTCTGGCGGCCCGTGCCTATGTCTCCAGTTTCCGCCTGAACGGGGCGTGGACGGGTTACCGCGGCGACGTAGAGCAGCTGATAACTATGGCCGCGCCTCACCGCGGGCAGGATTTTGCTTTCCGCCACCCGGAGTTCAACTATTATTTCATGAAGGACGAACTGGCCGCCAATGCCCCGATGAGCTGGGACAAGATACTGGCTTACGGGGTTTGGCAGGACACCCTGGAGTTCAGCATCTACAGCGACAATTTCCCCATGCAGCAGCAGGTGCTCTACGACTGGACCGCCAAGTACCCGGTAAGCGCCTCGTCGCCGGATTCCTACACCACGCTGCACGGCGGGCAGGGCTTAATGAGCCATTCGCTGGGCATAAACAGCGCCATAATGAAGGGTGGGAATTTTTTAAACGCTTTTAAGGCTTACCCGGTGCCCGCTGATATCTCCGTTACGGTTATTGCCGGCACCAATAATAAGATCCAGAACGTGCCTCAGACAGAGAACGACGGCCCCTCCGACGGGCTGGTTTTCGTCGAGAGCGCGTCGCACACCGCCGATCTCACCCACCCGGCCCGGAAAGAGCCGATACAGAAACTGCTGGTAAACGAAAATCACGTGACCATCGCCTTCAGCCCGGCGATGCTGAAACTTGTGACGGGACTGATAAAATAATTAATATTTAGCCTGCCGCGGCGGACCGGAACGCAAAACGCGCTCGGCCACACCGTGGCCTCGCTCATCAATCGGGCTCGGCGCTACGCAAGCCTCGCCCTCATGAAGGTTTTGCTAACCCGGTTCGCCGTGGCAGGCAAAGAAAAGGCCCGGAAGAACCGGGCCTTTTCCTTAGTGCGCGGGGGGGGCTTTACGGCTTGCTGCCCATTAAGGCTTTAAGCGGGGCGAGGAAGGCCGTGAACATCGCTCTTGCGTCGTACAGGGCTATGCCCACGCCCATCAGCGACTCGCCGGCTATTATGCCTGAGCTGACCGGGATTATGTACTTCTCGGCCTTGGCCCGGTTCGTCTTTTCGAAGATCAGGGCTATCAGGCCGCCGAGGAACATGGAGAAGGAGTTATAGAACCCGATCACCATAGAAAGTCCCAGGCCCATGGCGGAGGGAATGTATTTGCGGTGCTTGGGGAAGGCCAGTTCCAGGAGCGGAATGATTATGCCCACGATGCCGCCGATCAGCATGGCCATGCGCGCAGCGGGGTGCAGGGAATGCACGCCGTTGGACAGCAGTCTGGCCACAGCGGCCCAGACCTGCGCCGACGGGGCGGGCCACTGGTCAGTGCCCAGCGCTGAGGCGTCCGGCACCAGGATGTAGAAAGCGGGGACCACTACCAGCGTGCCGGCGAAGATGCCGAAGAACTGCGCCAGGAATTGTTTGCGCGGGTTAGCGCCCAGCAGATAGCCGCTCTTCAGGTCTGTCAGCAGATCGGCCGTGGCGCCGGCGGCTCCCGCCGTGACGGAGGCGGTCATCAGGTTGGTGGTCATGTTTGACGGGGCCAGCATACCGAAGGTAAGCTGGGTGATCTTGCCCATGGCGCCTATCGGGGTTATGTCCGATTCTCCTGTGGCGCGCGCCGCAACGATAGCAAGGAAGAAGGTCATTACCACGGCCACGAGGCCCATCCACCAACTGGTCTGGAAGGCGTAGTGCAGCACCATGATGCAGCCGATGCCGGAGATGGCCGTGCCGGTGACGAACCAGGCGCCGGGCACTTCGATGTGTGCAAGCGGGTCGGCCACGGTTTCGAGGCGCTGGTGAAAGATATTGGTAAGGCCGCCGAAGGCGCGCAGCACGGTTTTCCATTGAAGGGCGAACATGAACAGGCCGGAAGTGACCATGATGGAAGCTCCGCCCCAGGTGCTCCACTGCACTATGGCGCGGTAGCCCAGCTTTGTCATGTCAATTGCGCCCATGTCGGAAACCCAGGGGGCCAGCACGGCGTAATTTATCACGGAGCCCAGCAGCAGCGACCAGGCCATTTTCCAGCCTATGATGGCGCCCGCCGCTATCATCAGCGCGCTCACTTCGAAAGAGAAAGTCCACTTCTCCAGCGGCTGGCCTTTGATGTAGCCTTTAAAGGGGATCATGCCGGGGAGCTGGAATCCCATTATGCCCTTATCGCGCAGATAGGAGATAACGGCGCCGAACAGGCCCGCTATGCCCATGGCTCTGGCTTTGTCCGAGGCTTCGTTCCCCTCGGCGTGCAGGCTTCTCAGCGTCTCCGCGGCGGCGATGCCGCTCGGGAACTTGAGCTGCTCTATATTTATCATCTGGCGCTTCATGGGGATGGCGATGAAGACGCCGAGGGAGGCCAGGAAGAAGGTCCACAGCGAGAGCACCTGCCAGGACATGTGGTGGCCGGTTATTATAAGGTAGGCCGAGATGGCGGACACCATGGTGCCGCCGGTGGAATAGCCGGCCGAAGAGGCCGAGGACTGCATGCAGTTATTCTCCAGGATGGTCATGTCGGTTTTGAACAAGAACGGCAGCAGGGTGCGCAGGGTTTTCCAGATGCTGTAGGAGAGCACGCAGGCGGTGATGGCCACGCCCAGGCCCCAGCCGGTCTTAAGGCCGATGTAGAGGTTGGAGAGCGACATGAACCCGCCGAGGAAGGAGCCCATGATCACCGAGCGCAGGGTCAGCTGCTTCATGCTGTCGCCCTGGTAGACTTCCTTGTACCACTTGAGCTCTATTTCTTCCGGTGACATTCCGGCGACGTGCGGGGTCTCTTTCGGCTCGTCTATAAGCTCTACGCCCTCTTCAGAGCGCATCTCTTCAAGCGGAAGGTCGTCGCGTTTTTCATCGTTGGACATTTAGTGGTTCCCCCGGGTGGTTGGATTAAGACTAACTTGGAGTACAGGATTTTGTCACGGGTTCCGTGCTCGCCGTCGCTCGCCCGGCCCCGCGACCCCGGCTCCCGTCTCCGCCTACTGGCTCCGACGGTCCGCCTTTCAAATCCTGGCGCGAATCAAATTGTTGATTCGCTTACCGTTCCTGATAAAGAAAATGGTGCGCGGTACAGGATTTGAACCTGTGGCATCCTCTGTGTAAGAGAGGCGCTCTACCGCTGAGCTAACCGCGCGGTAAATCCTGCATATTCTATCAAATACAAAGGAACTTGGGGACGTTGCACGATAACTCGATAACTCTATAACTCCCAAAACAATCAAGTTATCGTGCAGCGTCCCCTTCCCCTCTTTGTTTATGGCCGGGTCAGCGGGGGTCGCGGCGCTTTATTGAAATTTTACTGCCGGCCAGTTCACGGGCCTTCGCAAGGACTTTCTCGGTCATCCAGGTCGGGGTGGAGGCCCCGGCCGTGATAAAGATCTTTGAAGCCCCTTTAAAAAAAATTTTTTTCAGCTCGTCTTCCCGCTCAATGTGCACCGCTTTTTTTGCCAGCCTCTCGCAGATCTGGAAAAGGCGCGCCGTATTGGCGGAGTTCTTGCCGCCCACCACTATCACCAGGTCCGAATTCCTCGCGAATTCCACCGTTTCTTTCTGGCGCTGACGGGTGGGATTACAGATGGTGTTGGAGACGGCCAGCTCATCAGCTATCTTTCTGGCCTCGCCGGCGGCGGCGAGAAAAATATCCTCTTCCTGCGTGGTCTGGGCCACTATATTGGCTTTTGCGAAGCGGGGGAGTTTCCTGACCTCTTCAGGGCCGCTCACCACGAAGCCGCGGCCCTCCGCATAGCCCATCAGGCCCAGCACTTCGGCGTGGTCCCTGTCGCCCACTATAATAGTGGAGAAGCCTTTCTTCGCGTGCGCGCGGATGTTTTTCTGCACGTGCTTTACCAGCGGGCAGGTGGCGTCCACCACTTCCAGGCCAAGCGAACGGATGGCGGCTTCCTCGCCCGGAGGGATGCCGTGGGCGCGGAGCACAAGTATGGCGCTTTTGTCCTTGATCTCCGAAACTGAATTAACGGCGCGGATGTTCTGCTCCTTGAGCGTCTCTATCACCTGCTTATTGTGGATGAGCGGGCCGAGGGTATAGATGGTTTTTTTTCGGTGCCTGGCCAGTTCCAGCACCTTGTCTATGGCGTTCTTGACGCCGGGGCAGAACCCCGCGCTTTTAGCCACCGTGATCTGTATTTTTTCCGGCATCTCAGTGAAATTCTATCATTTTCGGCGCTTCCCGGTTCCCACCGTTGCGGGCCGGGGATGGGGGTTGCTCTGGAGCCGCTTTGGGGAGGGGGGCCCGCTTCGGGGGGAACCGCGCAACGGTTCCTGCGCGGCGGAATGGGCAACCCCATCCC
>CAIQNV010000005.1 GCA_903873295.1 uncultured Elusimicrobia bacterium | reverse complement strand
GTCCCCCCCGTTGCGGGCCGGGGTTGGGGTTGCTCTGGTGCCGTTTTGGGGCGGGGGGCCCGTTGCGGGGGTACCCGCGCACCGGTTCTTGCGCGGCGGATTGGGCAACCCCATCCCCGGCCCGTACCAACGCTAAACCAGGAAGCTCCTCATTTTTCAAATTGCTAGAATCTAGGTATGCCGGGTAAATTCAAGCTGGTAGCTCCTTTTCAACCTTCCGGGTCGCAGCCGGCGGCGCTGGACGCGCTTTGCGCCGGGATAAAGGCGGGCAAGGCGAACCAGACTTTGCTGGGCGTCACCGGCTCGGGTAAAACTTTCACGGTGGCCGCTATGATAGAGCGGCTGCAGCGCCCGGCGCTTATCATCTCGCCCAATAAAGTGCTGGCCGCGCAGCTCTATTCGGAATTCAAAACTTTCTTTCCCGAGAACGCGGTGGAATATTTTGTCTCCTACTACGATTATTACCAGCCCGAGGCTTATATTCCGGCGAGCGACACTTATATAGAGAAAGACGCCTCGATAAACGACCATATAGACAAGCTGCGCCTGAAGGCCACCACTTCCATTCTGACCAGGCCGGACACGCTGGTAGTGGCTTCGGTCTCCTGCATTTACAACATAGGCTCGCCCAAGAATTTCGCCGAGAAATGCCTGTATATAAAAAAAGGCGGGAAGGCGGACAGGAAAGAGCTGACGCGCTGCCTGGTGGACATACATTACGAGCGCAATGAGATGGAATTCGCGCGCGGCACTTTCCGCCTGCGCGGGGCCAGCCTGGATATTTTCCCCGGCGACGGGGAAACCGCCTGGCGGGTGGAGCTGGGCGAGACGGTGGAGTCGATAAAAGAAATAAACCCGCTGACCGGCGACACCATAAAGGACCTGCCGGAGATCTGGGTGTTTCCGGCCAAGCATTTCGTGTCTACGGCCGGGGAAGTCGAGACCGCCGCCAGGGCGGTGGAGGCAGAGCTGGCTGAAAGGCTGGCTGAGCTGAAAGGGCGGGGAAAGCTGCTTGAGGCGGAGCGCCTGGGCCAGCGCGTGCGCTACGACCTGGAGATGATACGGCAGACCGGCTACTGCAACGGTGTGGAAAATTATTCGCGCCACCTGGCGGCCCGCGCGCCGGGGTCGCGCCCAGACTGCCTGTTCGACTATTTTAATAAGGATTTTCTGCTTTTCGTGGACGAGTCGCACGTGACGGTGCCGCAGATACGCGGGATGTACGCCGGCGACCGCGCGCGCAAGCAGACGCTGGTGGATTTCGGCTTCCGGCTCCCGTCGGCGCTGGACAACAGGCCGCTCAAGTTCGACGAGTTCGAAGCTCTGCGGCCGGCTACGGTTTTTGTGTCCGCCACGCCCGGGCCTTACGAGCTTGGCGTCTGCCCTAAAGAGGATATCGTGGAGCAGATAATCCGCCCCACCGGGCTGGTCGATCCGGAGATCACGATACTGCCGGTGACGGGGCAGATAAAGGCGCTGACGGCGGAGATAGAGAAGCGCGCCGCGAAAAAAGAGCGCACGCTGGTGCTGACGCTTACGAAAAAGACCGCGGAGGACCTGAGCGCCTACCTGGGCGAGAAGGGCCTGCGGGCGCAATATATGCATTCGGACATGGACACGCTGCAGCGGCTGGATATTCTTTCGGCTTTCCGGAAGGGGGAGTTCGACGCGCTGGTGGGCATCAATCTGCTGAGGGAGGGCCTGGATATCCCCGAGGTTACGCTGGTGGCTATTCTGAACGCGGACAACGAGGGCTTTCTGCGCAGCGAGACCACGCTGATACAGATCTCGGGCCGCGCGGCGCGCAATCTGTGCGGCGAGGTTATACTTTTCGCGGACCGCATTACGGGCAGCATGGCGCGGGCGATGGCGGAAATGAAGCGCCGCCGCGACACGCAGCTGGCCCATAATAAAAAACACGGCATCGAGCCGAAGAGCATCATTAAAAAATTCGTGGAATTTGAGGAATTGCGCACGCAGGCCAAGCGCCAGGGCCTGTCGGTGGCCGAGCCGCTCCCGCGGTGGGACGCCCCTAAGTCTTCCATCAAAGCCATGGCCGCCGAAGTGGAACAACGCATGAAAGCCGCCGCCGACAATCTTAATTTCGAGCTGGCCGTAGAGCTGCGCGACCGCCTCTTCGAGATCCGCGAAATGGCGGGTATAAAAGTAAAAGCCGGCCGCTCCAAGAAAAAATAGATCCAAAAACCGCTATCCGCCTGTGTGTGGCGGCGAGGGGATGGGCCCGTCGGGCACCGGGTCGGCCACACCGTGGCCGCCCTCCTCACAAGAAAGTGGCCGCTACGGCCACGCGGCCTTCGCGCTATGCAAGCTCAGGCCTCCGTGAGGGCCCGCCGGCCCCATCCCCTCGCCACCCCTCCGAAAAACTTCATTGTTTAATTCTTCTGGTGTTGACATTTCGCGGGCGTCTGCTATAATATAAATGTGGCTACAATGGTGGCTACATAAAGAGGGAATATGACTATATCTGAAATGCTGCATGCGACGCATATGGGGGTCAGGGAGCTTAAAAACAACCTGCCGAGCGTTCTCCGCTCCAATAAGCCGGTGGTGGCTACCGAGCACGGGAAGCCCACTTATTTTCTACTGCCTTATAGCGAGATGGTGAAGATAATGGAGATGCTTGAGGAGGCCCGCGACGCGGAGCTTGTTTCGCTGGTCCGGGAAGGCAGAGCAGCTTACGCCAAGGGGGGCTGGAAACCGGCCTCCAAACTGTGGAAGAAACTTAAGATCTGATATGCCCGCGTATGAGGTGGGTTTTCCGAGCGCGGCTGTTGAGAAGGGTTTTGAAAAAGAGCTTTCAAAACTTGATCGCGGGGCGCTGTTAAAAATAAAAGCGGCCGTGGATTCTCTGGGGGATGATCCGCGTCCTCAGGGCAAAAAAATAAAAGCTCTGCGTCCGCCCCTGCGTGTTTCTCTGTTCCTGGCGCAGTACCGCATACGCGTGGGGGACTATCGTATCCTCTATGATATAGACGATACGGCTCATAAAGTGATTCTGCTCGCCATCCGCCGCCGCTCTGAAAAAACCTATCGCTGAGAGGCGGCCCCGTGAACCCCGATTGCTCCTATCCTCACATTTTTCGCGGCACCCGCAATCCGGCGAATGTCACTGAACCCGGGGTTTTGCTTCGGGGTAAAATGGTAAAATTGGGGGGTGAAGGAATTTGATCTTGTCATTAAGGCGGCGCTGAAGGAAGACATCGGGAGCGGGGATGTTACTACCCGGTTCTTTGTGCCTTTGGGGACCGATTTTTACGGGGAAATGAGGGCTAAGGACAGCGGGGTAGTTTGCGGGCTGGCCGTGGCCGGGCGGGTTTTTGAACTGGCCGCGCCGGGGTCCGCGGTCAAGGCCGTGGTCAGGGACGGCGACCGCGTAAAAAAGGGCGACGTCCTTATGAAAATAGAGGGCCCCGCCTCCATCCTGACCGCGGAGCGCACCGCCTTGAATTTCCTGCAGCATATGAGCGGCGTGGCCACCCGGGCCGCGCTTTTTTCTTCCGTTGTAAAGGATCCGCGCACCAAAATTTATGATACCCGCAAGACCCTCCCGGGGCTGCGGGCTGTTGAGAAGTACGCCGTAACCTGCGGCGGCGCCCGCAATCACCGTATGGGACTTTATGACATGGCGATGATAAAGGATAATCATGTGGCTTTCGCGGGCGGCAGCCCGGAGAAACTGGCGGAAAGGATAGCCGCGATGCGCCGCGCAAAACCCGGCCTGAAAATTGAGATAGAGGCGCAAAGCCTCGCCCAGGTAAAAGCTTTCCTGCCGCTGGGCGCCGACGTAATGATGCTGGATAATATGGATCTTGCGGCCATGAAAAAGGCCATAGCGCTTATCAGGGCGCATAAGGGCAGAAAGCCTGAGATAGAGATCTCCGGCGGCGTGGATCTGGCGAAGGCCGCGCGCTATTCCAAGCTGGGGCCGGACCGCATTTCTGTCGGGTCCATCACCAGCGGGGCGAAGCCGCTGGATATCTCTTTTGAAGCGAGGACAAAATAATGAAAAAAAATTCAACCTGCGCGAACCTGGAGCTGGACACCCTGCCCGGCATAAGCAAGATAGTCTGCCTGGATGAAGCGGAGTCAACGCAGGCGGTAGCCCGCGAGCTGGCCCTGGAAGGCACGGCGGAGAAAACGCTGGTGCTGGCCGAAACCCAGACGGCCGGCAGAGGCCGGCTGGGCCGCGAATGGGAGTCGGGCCGCGGCGGCCTTTATATGACGCTGCTGCTTAAGCCCGAGACCGGCCTTAAGTTCCTGCCCGATCTTAGCGTGCTCAGCGGCGAGGCCGTGGCCGAAGCCATAACCGCGCTCTACGGCATAAAGACCCGCATAAAGAAGCCCAACGATGTTTACGCCTGGCATCCGCGCCGCCGCAAGTGGCTTAAGATCTCCGGGATCCTTACCGAGTCCTCCTCGGTAAACCGCGCTCCCAGCTGGCTGCTGCTGGGCGTGGGCGTGAACCTGAACAATACCGTAAAGATCGAGACCGGAGTCAGCGTTAAAGCCATAAAAGGCGCCGAGGTCTCACGGGAAGATTTTCTTGCCGGCTTCCTGAAGATCTTCTGGCTGCGCTACTCAGCCTGGGAATACGGCAGCCAGGCCAAATCGTAAGAATAAGAACATGGTCAGCGCCGAGAACAGAATAAAAGAAATAGCGCTGGCCTGCGGGGCATCGGCGGCGGGCGTGGCGCCCGCAGCGGAGCTGGTAGAATTTAAAAGATTTTCAGAGGCCGCGGCGGCCGTCCCGCCGGGCCTCGCCTACCTCAACAGAGAGCCCCTCAGAAGAAAGAACATAAAGAACTGGTTTCCCGCCGCCGAAGCCGTGCTGGTCTGTTCCTTCAGGTATTGGGAGCCGGGCATGAATTATGCCGAGGAACTGGCTAAAACGGGGGGGGCCGCGGCTTTTCTGGAACGGACCGGCAGGAAGGTAAAGCAGCCGGAATTACTGGCCGCTCCCGGAGCTAAAATTTCCCGCTATGCTTTAAGCAGGGACTATCATCTTACCGTTAAAGAAAAGCTTTCGGCCGCGCTGGAAGCTATTAAGAAAGAATTTCCCGGAGCGGAGGGGAAAACTTTCTGCGATACTTCGCCGGTGCTGGAAAAAGAGCTCGCCCGGCTGGCGGGGCTGGGGTTCCGGGGGAAAAACACGCTTTTGGTTTCGTGGGAATCGGGCAGCTATTTATTTATAGGCGGGATAGCCCTGAATCTCAAGCTTAAGCCCGATACTCCTGCCGCTGACTCCTGCGGCAGTTGCGAGCTCTGCGTTAAAGCCTGCCCGACGGGCGCTTTAAAAGACGGGGCGCTCGACGCCGGGCTCTGCCTTTCCTACTGGACCACCCAGGCTAAAGAAAAGATCCCAGCCGCCCTGGCCGCTAAAGCCTCCGGCTATGCCTACGGCTGCGACCTCTGCCAGGAAGCCTGCCCCTGGGGACGCTGATTACTAAATTACTATAAATAGGATACCAGGAGAGTTTTTATAACACTTTTGTGCCGATGCAGCGGGCCGTGCCGGGTCTATTGTCGTGTCCTATTATTTTATATATCATTACATTGATATTGTTCTCCTTATAACCAATATGTGGTGAATCTGAACTTTTAAGGGAGCGGCAATGAAAAACCAACTCCTTGTTTTTGCGCTTGACGGCAACCAGTACGCGGTCCGGCTCCATGAGGTGGAGCGGGTGGTTCCGGCCGTGGAGATAACCCCTCTGCCTGAGGGGCCGGAGATAGTTGTCGGGGTCATAAATGTGCAGGGCCGGGTGATCCCGGTGCTCAATATCCGCAGGCGGTTCAGGCTGCCCGAACGCGAGATAGACCTCAACGACAACATCGTCATCGTCAAAGGGACGAAATGGACAGCGGCTTTCGCCGTTGATTCGGTCAAAGGCGTGATAGAACGCGGTGATGACGAGATAATTCCCTCCGACAATATCCTGCCCGGCATGGAGCACATGCAGGGCATCGTAATGATAGCGGACGAGCTGGTTTTCCTGCATGACATAGACAAAGCTCTCTCGTTCGAGGAGAAGGAACGGATCGCGACTATTACGGGCTGAGGCGCGCCGCTTCCGCGGCGGACGACCGGGATTTGCCTATGAGCGTGAATATTTTAACGGAGGACACTCTTGCGCGGCTGAGCGGATTCGTGGAGAAACGCATGGGCCTCCATTTCCCCCGGGAAAAATGGAGCGACCTCGACAAAGGCGTCCTTCTGGCCTGCAGGGAGGCGGAGGGCGGCGCCCCGGAGGCTTTTGCGGACCGGCTCCTGACCGGGCTGGCCACAAGAGAACATCTGGAAATGCTGGCCGCCGAACTCACCGTCGGCGAGACCTATTTCTTCAGGGAGCCGAAGGCGTTCGACGCTTTCAGGGACCTCGTGCTTCCCGACATTATCGGGCGGAACAAAGACGGCGAACGCCGGCTGAAGATCTGGTCGGCGGCCTGCTCCACCGGGGAAGAGCCTTATACGGCGGCCATGATACTGAAAGACGCGCTCCCGGACGGCGCCGGCTGGAAGCATACGCTGCTGGCTACCGATATAAACGTCCGCTCCCTGAAGAAGGCGGCGGCGGGAGTTTACTCCAAATGGTCATTCCGGGGCGTGCCCGACGAGATCAGAGAGCGGCATTTCGAGAAAAAAGACGGCGGACGTTTTGAGCTGCACGGCGGGATAAAGGACATGGTGACATTCTCCACCCTTAACCTTATCGAAGACGGCTATCCTTCCGTGCTCAACAACACCAACGCGATGGATGTGATCTTCTGCCGCAATGTGCTGATGTACTTCTCAAGGGAAGACATAAAGAACACCGCGCGCAAGCTTTACCGCTCTCTGCGCGAGGGCGGCTGGCTTATTACGGGGCAGGCCGAGCTGGTGGAAGAGTATTTTCAGGACTTCGAGCGCGTCTCCGCCGGGCAGGCTGTCATTTACAGGAAAACCTCCGGAAAAAAGGCGGCGGCGCGGGCTGTGTTCCCCGCTCCGCCCGAAACGAAGAAGCCCGCCGGCAGCGCCATGCCGCCCGCAGCCGTAGCCAGACCGCGGCCTGCCGCCCCGCTGCCGGCCGCCCGCCCGCTCCCCGCGGAGCGGGATGCCTATAAAGAGGCGGAAGCCTTATACGGGCAGGGCCGCTACGAGGAGGCCGGCAAGGCTCTTGAAGAACTGCCGCCCGCCAGGCGCGGCGAGGCGGCCGCCCTGGCGCTTCTCGCGCGGATCCGCGCCAACCAGGGCCGGCTTGCGGACGCCGCGCTTTCCTGCCGGAAGGCGATAGCCGCCGACGACCTTAACCCGCTTTACTATTATCTCCTTTCGGCCGTGCTTACGGAGCAGGGATTGCCGGCGGAGGCCGCGGACGCCTTAAGAAAGGTAATATATCTTGATCCCGGTTTTGTGCCGGCGCATTACGCCCTGGGCAATCTTGCCGCGCGGCAGGGGAAACGCGCCGAGGCGGACAGGCATTTCGGCCGGGCGCTTCTCCTGCTCGGCAAAATGAGCCCCGGCGCGCCGCTGCCGGAATCCGGCGGGCTTACGGCCGCGCGGCTGGCGGCTATGATAGAGCTGGCGAAGAAAAAGGAGGCCTGAGTGCCTGAACACTTTGAAGCCGGGCCTACGCCCGAGGATAAAAAAAGAATACTTAAAGAGCGGGCCGCGAAGCTTGCCCGCGCGCCGGAAAAGGAAGGCGCGGCCGGCAGCCTGGAGATCCTGGAGATAACGCTTGCGGGCGAAAGATACGGCCTGGAGTCCCTGTATGTGCGCGAGGTGTATCCGCTTAAGAGCTTCACGCCGGTCCCCTGCACCCCGGCCTTCGTGCTGGGCGTGGTGAACATAAGAGGGCAGATCCTGCCGGTGATAGATATCGGGAAGTTCTTCGACCTTCCGCACAGGGAGCTTACGGAGCTGAGCCGGGTGGTGGTGCTGCGCTCCGGAGCCGCGGAGTTCGGCCTGCTTGCGGACGAGGTGACGGGCGTGCGGCTGGTGGCGCCGGGCGAGATACAGGCCTCGCTTCACGCGGTCACGGGCATACGGGCCGAATACCTTAAAGGCGTTACCGGCGACAGCCTGGCGGTGCTTGACGCGGTGAGGATCCTTGCCGACAAGGCTCTGGTAATAGACGAGGAAGTGGCGGGGTAAAACGGATACGGAGGAAACAGAAAAATGAAATTAACCATCGGAACAAAATTATCGGCCGGCTACGCGGCGGCGCTGCTGGCCCTTCTGGCGATAAGCGCGGTTTTCTACCAGAGCATAAAAAAAATGGATGAGACCATGGACTGGGTCACTCACACGAACGTCGTGCTCGCCGGGGTACACGACACGCAGTCGGCGCTGCAGGACGTCGAGTCCGAACAGCGGGGCTATATGCTGGCGGGGAAAGAGGAATTTATGGAGGGGTTCGGCGCCGCCTCCGGCAGAGCGCTGGAGGGCGTGCTGAAACTCAAAGAAAATGTCAAAGACCCGGCCATCTATAAAATGGTGGAGCGCCTCGGCCCCATTGTGGAGCAGCGGATCGCCCAGTCAAAAAATGGCATTGAGTTCGTCAAAGCCAAGGGCAGGGAGCACAGCAAGGAATGGAACTTTGAGACCGGGAAGCTCGAGATGGACAAATTCCGCGCTCTCATTAACGAAATAATGTCCGCGGAAGAAACGCTGCTCAAGGCGCGGGAGGCGGACAACCAAAAGGCGGTCGACGCCGCCAATTCGCTTATAATTCTCTGCGGCGTGCTGGCGTTCGTATTTTTAGCGGGCCTCAGCGTTCTGCTCACGCGCAATATAGCCGCGCCGCTGAAGAACCTCGCTGAAACGGCCAATAAACTCTCTGTCGGCGATATTTCGACAAATATTGAAAAGGCGGGTCGTTCGGATGAAGTCGCGGATCTGACGCTGGCGTTCATCGGGACAGCGCAGTATATCAAAGGCCTGACCGCCGCCACCGAGCGCATTTCGAAAGGCGACCTTACGGTCGACTACGCGCCGAGGTCCGGCAACGACCAACTGGGCAGGGCCTTCGCCCTTATGATAAAGAACAATAACGAGCTGATCAAAGAGATCGGCGGCGCCGTGAGCGTCCTGGCCTCTTCCTCAAGCCAGATCCTGACCGCCACCTCTGAGCTGGCGTCGAGCGCCGCCGAGACCTCCACCGCGATAAGCGAGACCACCACCACTATGGAGGAGGTCAAACAGACCGCTAAAATGGTCAGCCAGAAGTCCTCCGGCATTTCCGAAAGCATGGCGGTCACGGCCCAGGCCGCCCTGGCCGGAAAAAGATCAGTCGACGAGAACGTGACGGTGACGACAAAGATGAAAGACCAGGTGCAGGCCATCGCCGAAAGCATAGTGAAGCTGAGCGAGCAGAGCCAGGCGATAGGCGCCATAATCACCACGGTGAACGAGCTCGCCAGCCAGTCCAACCTGCTGGCGGTGAACGCCTCCATAGAGGCGGCTAAAGCGGGCGAGCAGGGCAAAGGTTTCGCGGTGGTGGCGCAGGAGGTGAGGAGCCTGGCCGAACAGTCAAAAGAAGCCACGGCGCAGGTGAAGGGCATACTTAACGACATACAAAAAGCGATAGGCTCCGCGGTCATGTCCACCGAGCAGGGGGCCAAGTCGGCGGAAACGGGCCTTAAGCAGGCGCAGGAGACCGGCTCGGCCATCGGCCTTATGACCGATTCCGTGCAGCTCCAGGCGAATTCTCTGACGCAGATAACGGCCTCCACCGGCGAACAGCTGGCCGGCATAGACCAGGTCGCGATGGCCATGGAGGGCATCAAGAAGGCCGGCGAACAGATAGTGCAGGGCGCAAAACAGTCCGAGGAGTCCGTGCGCTCCCTGCACCAGCTGGGACAGAATCTGAAAACGCTCGTGGGAAGGTATAAGATCTAAGGCTAAGCCATGACAAGAGAAGAAGAATTCCTGGAGCGGCTGCGCGCGACCTTCCGGGTCGAAGCCGGGGAAATACTTTCCTCGATCTCGGCCGGTCTGATAGAACTGGAAAAGCGCCCGTCTCCCGCGCGGCAGGCGGAGCTGCTGGAGGTCGTGTACAGGAGCGCCCACAGCCTTAAAGGCGCGGCCCGCGCCGTCAGCCTGAACGCCATAGAGGCGCTCTGCCAGGCGATGGAAAATATCTTCTCGGCGCTCAAGCGCGGCGAGGCCCAGGCGTCTCCGGCAGTCTTTGACAGCCTCCACGCCGCCGCCGACCTGATAAGGCCTTTGGCGCTCGCGCCGGCGGGCGCGCTCCAGCCGGAGGAGCAGACAAAAATACAGGCCATGGAAAACAGACTGGCCGACGCGGTAAGCGGAAAGCCGCAGCGGGAGCCCCCGCCGCCGGCGGCAGCCCCGGACGTTCCGCCGGAAGTGCCGTTCCCTGTTCCGCGGGAAACTGCGGCGGCCTCCGCCGGGAGCGGCGGAATTCACGCGGAAACCGTCAGGATCCCGATGTCGAAGCTGGACGCCCTCGTGCTGAAGGCCGAAGAACTGATCTCGGCAAAACTATCGGCCCGGCTGCGCGCCGCGGAGATGCGAAAACTAAAAGCGATATTCGGCGCCTGGGCCGCGCAGTGGGACAAGGCGGCGCCCGCTCTGCGCAAGGCCGCCCGAGGTATTGAAGCCGGCGGGCGCACGGCCTCCGGAGAGGGCGCCGGGGCCGCGCCCGGCAGGCCGGGGGATTTTTTTGAGTGGAACAGCCGGTTCGCGAAATCCCTTGAGGAACGGCTGGACGCCATGAAAAGGGCCGCCGAGGAGGATTCCCGCTCCACCGGCGGCATGGTGGACGATCTCCTGGGCGATATAAAAGAAGTGATGATGCTGCCGTTCTCCTCGGCGCTGGAAACTTTTCCCAGGCTGGTGCGGGATATAGCCCGCGAGCAGGGGAAGCTGGCGGACCTGACAATAGAGGGCGGCGAGATCGAAATAGATAAAAGGGTGCTGCAGCTGATCAAGGACCCTCTTAGCCACCTGGTCAGGAACTGCATAGACCACGGCCTGGAAACGCCGGAATCGAGAAGGGGGAAAGGCAAGCCGGAAAAAGGCAGCCTTAAGATAGCCGTCTCCCAGATAGACAGCGGCAGGGTGGAGGTGCTGGTCTCCGACGACGGGAAAGGGATAGACGCCGGCCAGGTAAAGGCCTCGGCGGTGAAGTACGGCATTCTCTCCGGGGAGGAGGCCGGCGCGCTGAGCGACCGGGATGCCATAGATCTTATCTTTAAGTCGGGCGTCTCCACGAGCCCGCTGATAACCGAGCTTTCCGGCAGAGGGCTGGGGCTGGCTATCGTGCGCGAGAACGCCGAAAAGCTGGGCGGCACGGCCGCCGTTGAAACTTCGGCGGGCGGAACGCTGTTCCGCCTCGTTCTGCCGCTCTCCATAGCCACCTTCCGCGGCATAACGCTGGAGGCCGGGGGGCGCGCCTTCATAGTGCCCACAAAGAACGTGGCGAAAATAATCAGCGTCTCCAAAGACGCCATAAAGTCGGTGGAGAACAGGGAAACCATCTTGTTCAATAGCCGCGCGGTCTCCCTGGCAAGGCTTGCCGACGTGCTTGAGCTCCCCGCCGCAGCCGGCGCCGGGGAGGGCGGTTCTCTCAGCGTGATGCTGCTGGGCGCGGACGGCGGCTATATGGCTTTTGTGATAGACAGGGTTTTAGCCGAAGACGAGGTGCTTTTTAAGAACCTCGGCAGGCAGTTCGCCCGCGTCAGGAACATAGCGGGCGCGACCGTTGTCGGCTCGGGGCTGGTGGTACCGATATTGAATGTGGCCGACCTGATGAAATCGGCCAGAAAATATTCCGTCGCCGCCGCGGCGCGGCCCGCCGCCGAAGCCGGCAGGCCGGAGCTGCAAAAACAGTCCGTGCTGGTGGTGGAGGACTCCATCACGGCCAGGACCCTGATGGTGAATATCCTGGAATCGGCGGGCTACGGCGTAGTTTCCGCGGTGGACGGGGTGGACGGCCTGGTTAAATTCGGGGGCGGCGATTTCGACATTATCGTGACCGACATAGCCATGCCCAACATGAACGGGTTTGACCTGACCGCGAAGATACGGGAGGGCAAAAAGCGCCCGGATATCCCCATAGTGATAGTGACCGGGCTCGAATCGCCGGAGGACAAGCGGCGCGGGATAGAGGCCGGGGCCAGCGCGTATATCGTTAAGAGCAGCTTCGACCAGAGCAATCTGCTTGAGGTTATTAAACGGCTAATATGATACGAGCGCTCATAGTGGACGATTCCCCCGTGGCGGCGAAGCTGCTGCGGTTCATCCTTTCCTCCGACCCCGAGATAGACGTGATCGGGGTCGCCGCCAGCGGAGAGGAGGGGATCAGGCTGGCCGCCAGCGGGAAGCCAGATGTTATAACCATGGACCTGCGCATGCCGGGGATAGACGGCTACGCCGCCGCCCGGGCGATCATGGAGACGAACCCGACGCCTATCGTCATAGTGAGCGGCTATAATAACAAAGCTGACGTGGCAGGCGCTATGAAGGCGCTGGAGGCGGGGGCTCTCGCCGTTCTCGACAAGCCGGAAGGCCCGGCCCACCCCTTATATAAAGAAACCACTGATAAGCTGATCTCAACGGTAAAAATCTTGTCGTCGGTTAAGGTGGTCCCCCGCCGGACAACGGGAGCCGCCGCGGCGGCGCCCGCGGTGACCGCGGGCAG
>CAIQNV010000004.1 GCA_903873295.1 uncultured Elusimicrobia bacterium | reverse complement strand
CCGCGGGCACAGGGGCCGGTACGGGGGCAGGAGCGGCCGCCGCAGGCGCCGGGGCCGGTGCGGGAGCAGGAGCGGCCGCCGCAGGCGCCGGGGCCGGTGCGACAGGATTGACCGCCGCGAATACCGGCGACGGTGAGGCCGGGCCGCCCGCCGAGGGCGCCAGGGCCGGAATGGCAGGGTTGGCTGAGGCTGACTTCAAGCCCGCAAAAATAGAGTTTTTCTTTTCCATAATTTTTCCTCGAAAATTCAGGCTTTATCCCCCGGCGCGCGCTTGAACGGATCCAGCTTGCGCGCCTCGGAGCCTGCCAGGGAGAACTCCCCCTGACGGGAGACATCCGCCGCTTTCGCTCCCGGACCGGTCAGCATCGGGGTTTCGCTTTCCAACGGGTTGGAGATGCGGCCTTCCTTTATCATCTGCAGCACGGACTCGATCAGTTCCTCAGTCGCTTTTTCCGAGCTCTCTTTTGTGGGAGCTTTGTATTTTAAGGTCTGCTCCACCATCTTCCATGTTTTTTCAGCCATCTGCGTCTGGATCTTATCCTTCATCGCCTGCGGAAAGTCCCAGATGGCGGCTGAAAGCGTTTCCACCTTGAAATTTCCTATCACGAGCGACATGTCCCGGTCGGAAAGCAGCCACAGGTCCTCGGGCAGGAAGATCTTCCGCCTGACCGCGTGGGCGGTTTCGGGGTCGTTTACCGAGAGTTTCTTCAGCAGTTCCCGCTTGGCGCGGAGCCCTACCTGCTCAAGCACTTCTATGACCTCCTGCAGACCACCGGAAGCGCCGCTAAGGCGCCGCTCCAGCTCGTCCTTAATGGTGTTTATGATGTCCGGATCTACGAAGCGCACATGGGCCATGCTCGAGATAACGCCGGACGCGGCCTCCGCGGGAAGCATGCCTAAGAATCTGTTCCTTATCTCGGGCTGCAGATGCGTGGCGACCAGAGCCACATTAGCGGGGTCCTCGTTGTTCATTAACTCCACCAGGAAGACCAGCTGATCGGGCCTGACATTAAAGACCACCCGGTGATCGCCGTTTTCCGGCTGAGGATCCTTATCGCTCTTTTCTCCCGGCTGCATCTCCGGCAGGTCGGGCGGGCCCACGAAGCCCATCCCCTCGGGCGCGGCGGGCATTCCCATGCTTTTACCGATATCCATCGTTATCTGATGGCTCTGCTGCACCTTGGCCATGGTGTTCATCGCCCCGGCCAGCTTCAGGAAGCCTACGGCCACCACTATCAGGGCGATAACTCCCATAACGGTCAGGATGATATATTTAAAGACCAGGTTTATAGCTTCGGGCGTATTCCAGATAGTGCGCCAGACCGGGGCGAAGGGCGTCCGGAGAATGACCAGTTCGTCCCCCCTCTTCAGGTCCATGGAAAGTATTTCGGAGACAACGCTCCTGACGGCCTGCGCTTCCTTCTCGGGAAGGTCCTTGTTAAGAACGACCGTCACCACGAGTTTCTTAATGAACGAAGCCGGATAGAGCATCTGCTTTTGATAGGTGCTGCTCTCCGGCTGGGACTCTTCGTCCTCCAGCGCGGGAATGCCCGGGACAGGAGGCTTCGGAGCCGCCGCCTGGGGCTTCTCCTCCTGCACGGCGCTGAAACCCGGCAGCGGGTAATTCGGAGCCGCCTGGGCCTGCTCTTCTTCCGCGGCGGGAAAGCCGGGAAGCTGGAACGCCGCGGGCTTCGCGGATTTCACGGGCTTGTCGGGCATATCGGACTCGGCGGGCATCGCGGGCATCGCGGCGCTCTCGTCTTCCTCTGCGGGAAAACCGGGAAGCTGCAAAGCCGCGGGCTTCGCGGGCATGGAGGACGCCGTGGACATCGCAGAGCTTTCTTCATCCTCGGCGGAAAAACCGGGGAGCTGCAAAGCCGCGGGCTTCGCGGGCATCTCGGGCGCCGGAGACATCGCAGCGCTCTCGTCTTCCTCGGCGGGAAAACCGGGGAGCTGCAAAGCCGCGGGCTTCGCGGGTTTCGCGGGCACGGGCGCGGGCGCGGGCGGCGCGGGCTTTGCGGGCGCGGGCGGCGCGGGCTTCGCGAATTTCGGGGCCGCCGGGGCCGACGGGAAATTATCGTCTTCCTCGGCCGGATAAGACGGAGGCTGGAACCCCGCGGCCAACTGGGTCTCCGCCGGGGGATTTTCCCGCTTGACGGCGGGCTTGGCCGCCTGGGCGGTCATATTCACTTTTTCGGTGCGGGTAAAATCCATCGTCGCCTGCACCACGACCTTGGCCTGGTTGGGACCGAGCAGTTTGACCAGGATCTCCTCCACCTTGATCTCGAGCGAGCGCTCATATCTGGCCTTGTCGTCGAGCGGCATGTTCTGCCCTGAGGCCCGGGGCGCCGGCAGCAGGCATAAGAGCGTAAAAGCGCACATTAATGTAATGCCGCCGGATATTATTTTCAGCAGGGCTCCGCGGTGAAAGTGTATAGGGTTCATATATTAAACCTTAGACTATGTAAGACTGCAGCCTCCGCTCCACCACTATGGGTATGCTGCCCTTCATTATCTCCAACACGCCGTCCAGTATCATCGACTTCATTTTCACGTCCAGCCAGATCCTGGCCCGTATCTTGCCGGCTATCGGCACGCAGAACATGTTGGACAGAAAGATGCCGTAGAAGGCCGAAGTGATGGCCACGCCCATGGCGGGGCCCACGTTCTCGGGATTCGAGAGGTCCTTAAGCACGCCGATGATACCTATAAGAGTGCCCAGCAGGCCGAACATAGGCAGCAGGAGGCTCATGGTGCGGTAGACGTTCGCCACCTCGTTGGTTTCGTCCGCCGCCTGGGTGATCTCCTGCTCCATGACCTGCTTGACGAAATTATAATCGCCGTACTCCAGCGCGGCCAGCGAAGCGCGGAGCAGAAAACCGTTGGCTACGGCGGGGTTCGCGTCCTTGAGGGCGGACAGGCCTTTCATCCGGCACTGCTCCGCGAGGCCGGTTATAACGGGAATGAACGCCCGCAGGTAGACCGCCTCGTCGTTGAAGAGGAGGACTTTCAGTTCCGTAATGGCTTTAAGGAGATATCTGAACGGCGTATTAAGCAGCATCGCCACCAGGCAGCCCCCCAGCACTACGCCGGCGGCATGGAGGTTAAGCAGGGACGAAGAAAGCTGGCGGGTGGCTATGCCCATAAAGACCAGGCCTATGAAAGCCGCCATGCCTAAAATTGTACTCATGTCCATAGTAGTCTCCCGCAGTCCGCTCCGCTATAATTATACTGAAGCGGTATTTCAAAAAAGTTATAACAATGTTACATTAATAACTCGCCCGACGGCAAAGGTAAAGAACCGCCTGCTCCCGCGCTCCTCCGCCGCGGCGCCGCTGACCTCCGTGAACCTGCCCCTGAGCCCGCTTCCTTACTTAAGAGGGAATTTTAAACCAGAAAGTGGAGCCTTTCCCGAGGCCCGGGCTGATGGCGCCTATTTCGCCTTTATGCGCCTGCACCACCTCCTGCGCGATGGAGAGACCGAGGCCCCAGCCCTGCTTGCGCAGCTTTTCGTCTTTCTGATATTGCGCCTGGTAGAACTTCTCGAAGATCCTTTTAATTTCGCTCGGGTGAATGCCGATGCCCGAGTCCTTCACGTAAACGGCGATAAATCTCCCCTCCCTGCGCATGGTCAGTTCCACCCTCTTGCCCGCGGGCGTGAACTTTATGGCGTTGTTGAGCAGATTCATGAGGACCTGCGAGAGCCGGAACTTGTCGCCGTTCACCCGGTTGCCGGCCGGGAATTCCCCCACGGAGAGCTCGACGCCTTTTTTTTGGGCGTTTATAACGATCCCCGGCAGAATATCCCTGGCGATATCCGCGTAGTCGAAGACCGCCTTTTCCATCTTCAGTTTGCCCGCCTCTATCATGGCCAGATCCGTAAGATCCGAGATCAGACGGCCCATCTGATCGCTGGCGGAAACGATGTGGTTCAGGTACAGCACCTCTTTTTCCCCCACCTTCCTTTTAAGCAGCAGTTCGCTGAAACCCTTGATGGAAGCCAGCGGGGTCCTGACTTCATGCACGACGATAGACAGGAACTTCGACCGCATGTCGTTCAGGCGGGCGAGCTCCTGATTGGACAAAGCCAGCCGCGAGGAGAGGACCTGCAGCTCGCGGCCGCGTTTGAACATCTGGCTCTGCGCCATCGCTATCTGCACCATGTACTGCTGGATGATTATGTTAGAGAAATGCTGGCGCTGATTATGGGAGCCGGACTGGACGAAACTTGAAACCTGCGACACGACCAGGAACCCGGCTCCCAAGACCAGAAGGATCATCGGGATGACGACTATCGCCAAAAACTCCATAAATCACTTCCATCCCTGGCTTTCCATAAACTGCCTGATAACGGTATCGCCGGGGCTGAGAGCTAAGGCGCTCTTATACGCCTTCCTGGCTTTCACTTTGTCGCCGATCATGAAATAGGCGGAGCCGAGCCTGGTCCAGCCTATCACGTTGTTCTCGTCCAAAAGGAGCACCTCTTCGCCTTCCGTGACCGCCAGCTCGAACTGCTGGATATAGAACGCCTTGGCGGCCTTGCGCAGCTTCTCTTTGACAAGCGCGGTCCTGGGCAGGATCTCGTCGCGGCGGACGGTATTGCGCGTCAGCTCGCCGAGGGTATAGAGCAGCGCCTCGAACACCGGTTCGCCGCGCGTATTGGCGCCCCAGGCGGCGTGGGCCAGCAGGAAAGCTTTGGTATCCTCGCCGTTCACGTAGGCCATTATAGCGTCGTTCCCGACATTGGACTGCTCGCTGTTATTGGCGAAGCTGCCCTCGAGGCCGGGCGTATCTTTAAGCCTCAGCTCATTGATAAGGGTGGTAAGGCGGGTAGCTTTATCGCCCCAGTCTCCGGCCCTGAGATCGGAGTCCTGGTTGAAGGCCTTGTTGAAATTGGTCTCGGCGGCGACATAGTGGCGCATATCGAGGCTTTTCTTCGCCAGCTTAATATAGTCGTTGGCGTACATCGACAGTTTCTCGGTCGATTTCAAAGGCGACGTCAGCCTGGAGCTCTCCTCGCGCGGCGCCCTGGGCGCCTGCGCAACATGGGCCGCGAGGGCCCCGAATTTCATGCTGGCTCCGATCTTATGCATGGAGCCCAGCTCGCCGAACGGCGACATGGAGTAATCGAGGTCCATGAAGGGAAGCTTGAAGCCTACGCCGAACCTCGCCCCGGAACCCTGGGACTGGCCGGTGCAGAAACCCGCCCGGAGAGCCATAAGCTGTAAGGCCACATATTCCGCGCCGAAGTTCAGCACGTGCTTGTCGTCGTTGGAAATGGAGTTGTCCATGCTGAGGATAAGCGAGTCGCCGCGGGGATGCGTTACCCAGGAAGTCCCCAGCGTGAACGACATCGGCAGCGGGGACGAGATCTTGTTGAATTTCAGGCCGCCGCCGAGATTCCTGGCGGTAAAAGCGAGCCTGAACTCCTGGCCCGGGGTATTCTTGGAAGAGACGCCCGGGCGCATATAATACATCATGCCCAGGTCCGCCGCGAAACTGCTGGCGGAAGCCGCGTCGAGCGTTTCGGAGATGCTCTTGATGTTCACGCCGGCGTTCAGGACGGGCCGGTCGGCCGAGTCCCTCATAAGCATGCGGCCGTAGCCCAGGCCTATCGCCATATCCGAAGATTCCACCATCTTCGTCTTCAAGCCTCCCGCGTCGTAGCCCTGGAAAGGGCTTACGCTAAGGCGCGTAAAATTCAGGTCAAGGGTAGAGCCGTAGTTGAGCGGATAGGCGAAAGAGGCGTACTGATGCGTTACGTCTTCAAAAGAGGCGTTGTAGGTGGCTGCAAATTCGGGCTGGGCTATACTGGCCAGGCCGGCGGGGTTCCAATACGCGGCATAGGCGTCCTCGGTCACGGAGGCGTAAGACTCGCCCATGGCCGTGGCTCTGGGACTCGGGGTAAATTTCAGGAAAGACGCGGCGGCCGCTCCCGGCTCGCCGGCGCTTCCGGACGCACAAAACAGGCCGGCAGCGCTTACAAGCTGCGCCGCCAGCAACACGCCAAGTTTTTTTAATTTTCCGGTTTTCATAAATCTCCTACCATAGTCTATAGGATAGCCCCCGCTAAATCCCGAAGAAATCCCGAAGTTAATATTAATAGTTTAAGGCGTTAAAAAGACCGGCCCGGGCAGGGGTTTCAGCGCGGGATTTAATTTTCACGACGGAGAACCGGAAATATGTTTACGCCGGGCTGACGGCGGAAAATTCTATTTAAGCGTTGGTTAAACTGTATGCTTAAAAAATGTCAAAAAATGAGAAGTTTGCCGGAAATAAATTTTTCTGTTTTCCGTAAATAAAAACCGCTCCAATCGCACAGACTTGGAGCAGTTTTCGCTATCCCCCCCTCGGGAGAGTAGACCGGCTCAATATCCGGACTAAGGCTTAGACCCGGCCCAGATATTCACCGCGGCGACACCGTCTATCAGCATCGTGACATAGCCCGCCGCTGAGGTGTCGAACTGCATGCTGGCGGTGCTCTTTACCTCTAACTGCGTTGCAGGGGCTGTCGTTCCGATGCCGACTTTGCCGTTCTTGAGGACGGTCATGGCATTTGACCTGGCGCCAGGCGCAGTACCATTTCCGATTACGAACAGCGGGTCAGTAACCGCCCAGCCCGCGCCGTCAGGGCTAGCCTGGATGACACTGTATTCACCAAGAGTTACCTGGGAACGGGACAGCGCCGTTATGCTTTGTCCGCCTATAGCCGCACTGTAAGTACCTCCGGCGGTGTTACTATATCCGGTCACAAACGCATTGGTCCCCGAAGCCGAATTCCCGTGTCCGCCGATAGCTACGCTTTGATCGCCGCTTGCGGCATTACTGTAACCGGACACAAGTGAATACGTCCCTGTCGATGTATTGGTCGCCTGATCGCCTACGTTAAGGCTGCCCTGTACGGATAAGGGCGCCTTCGGGGCCGCCGTGCCTATGCCGACCAGGCCGTTCGCCACTATCAGCCCGGACGAGATCACCACCGCGGGGATAGTCTTATCCGTCGCGGAGAACGACGTTGTGGAAGTGAACGTATTCGAGCCGGTGAAGGTCTGCGTAGCCGCCAAGATCCCCGCGAACCGCGAGTTCAGATAGGTCACATTCACGGCGTCGGCTCCTGTTCCCGCCGTAGTGGCGAGCCCCGTTACAATACCGGTGCCTGACAGCGTGATATTGGCATTGGACGCCATAGTCAAAGCGCCGGTGGTGGTGAACGAGCTCTTTGCCACTCCGCTGCCGAACTGGGCGTCGCCCGCGACGTCAAGCTTAGTCTTCGGCAGGATCGTGCCTATGCCCACATTGGTGCCGTTGTCGAAGATCAGCGAGGTATTGCTGATAGTATTAGCGTCGGTCCACTTAACCACGTAATTAGCGGTACCGTTGAGGGCGCTCGGCGCGGACGTGCCGTTACCTGTAATCATGCCGGTAAGCGCTCCGGAGCCGGCTAACGTGGTGGCCCCCCTGTATATCAGCCCGCCTTGAGCCACGCTGGTCAAGTCAGCAGCGCTTCCGCCACGCGTAAGCGCCGTATATTGCTCCCCTGCTATTGTGTTCACGTCGCTCCAGTAGGCGACATGATTGGCCGTGGCGGTAATCGCCGAAACCGCGCCCGTCCCGTTGCCCTTTAGCATGCCGGTAAGCGTGGTGGCTCCTGTTCCGCCATTGGCCACGGTAATGGTGCCATTAGTTGTAAGGATAGTGGCGGTCGCGTCAGGCAGGGTGAACACCCTACTTACAGACGGGCCGGTGAATCCGACAAACGCATTCCCCGTTCCGCCATTGGCCGAAGGCAGAAGACCGCTTACGGCGGCGGCCTGGTCCAGTGCTACGGCGTCCCAGCCGGGTGCTGTAGCGCTCATCACGAGGGATTTATACTGGGCGCCTTTCGGTAAACGCGCCCATTTAGGCGTGACATTTCCGAACAGGAGGTCGCCGCTGACTACAGCGTCCGCCAGGGTATCCGTGTGCACGGCGTTTAGTAAGGTCGAGGTCTGCGTCGGGACAACCGCCCAGGCCGGCGCCGCCCCCGCGCCGGCGGAGGTAAGCACCTGGCCCGAGGTACCAAGACTGCCCAAGGGGTAAGGAGCCGCCCCGGCTCCGCCTCCGATAAGCAGGTTGTATTGAGTGAGCAGGGCCGAGGAGGTCATCGCTCCCGTGCCCGAGAAATACGGGACGCCGCCGCTATATCCGCTGCTAAGGCCGGTGCCGCCCTGCGCCACGGTAACGAGGTCGTGCGTCGTCAGGATAGTGGCGTCTCCGCTAGGCAGAGTGAAGGTTCTTTCTGTATCTGCCGGGCCGGTGAATTTAGCATACCCGTTCCCCGTACCGCCGTTGGCCGAAGGCAGGATACCGCTTACCGCGGCAGCCTGGTTCAGGGCGATGGAGCCAAAACCCAGGTCGGTTCCGCTCCTTCTCAGGACCTGATTGTCGGTTCCCGCTGAAATCACTTCAGGAACTCCGGCTCCGGTAGCCGTTCTTCCTATAACGGAGAGAGTGGCTATATCCTGGACCTTGGCTAAGGTAACGGCCTTGGAGGCAATACCTTCCGCGGCTATTGTGCCGAAGCTAAGCCCGCTTCCCGACTCTCTCAGCACTGCTCCGCTCGTGGCAGTGGCGGAAATATCGGCGGGAGCCCCGGCCGAGTTAGCCGTTCTGCCTATTACGCTTAAAGCTCCGCTATTCCTGAGCTTAGCGTCGCTCACCGCGGCATTAGCGATAGTCACCGCCCCGGTGTCGGAGATAGTGGCATCGGCGCTCATATTCACAGCGGTGGCTTTATCCGACGAATTACCAACCCAGATCTTAGCGCCCACCAAAGTGGAGCCGTCAGGGGAAGTTCCGGTTATCGTGGTGTTGCTGGCATTCGTTATTCTTCCCTGAGCGTCTACATGGAAGGTCCCGACTTGAGTCGCCGTACCATAATCGCCGGCGGTTACTGCCGTAGTGGCAAGATAGATAGTGCGGTCGGCTGTAAGATCGCCGCCACCCGCTAAGCCGGTGCTGGTGAAGACCGATCTGCCCGCCGTGATAACTTCACCGGCGGCCGCGCCCTGGGTCAAGGCATAGATCTTGCCCTGGACATTCAGCTTATAAGCCCCGGGCGCCGTTGTGCCGATACCCACGTTACCCGACACATCCAGGCTGGTTAATTCACCGACGCTTGTGATATTTGCCTGTGCCGCGGTTAATACCGTGCCTGTGATATTGCCGGTAACATTGCCGGTAACATTGCCGGCGATGGGGCCTGCGAAGGCGGAGGCGGTAACTGTTCCGGCAACATCGAGAGGTGTTGCGGGATTTGCCTTACCGATGCCGACAAAGCCTTGTGAAACTATAAGGCCTGAGGAGATGGTCACCGCCGGCAGAGTAGTGTCCGAGGCGGCGAACGTCGTTGTCGATTTAAAAGTATTCGCCCCGGTGAAGGTCTGCGTGGCCGACAGGACGCCCACATTCAGACCGCCGCCGGTCAGGTTATCCACGTAAGTCCTGTTGACGGCGTCAGTTCCCGCCGAGGGCGCGGCCAGCCCCGTCACTCTGCCGGTCCCGCCAAGCGTGATATTGGTGTTGGTGGCCATGTTCAAAGCGCCGGCCGCGGTAAAGGCGCTCTTCGTTCCCGCGCCTCCGAACTGCGCGGTGCCTTCGACATCAAGAAGCGCTGCCGGAGCAGCTACCCCGATGCCCACATTGCCGCCGACCTGGGTAAGCGGAGTAGCCGGCAGGAGATCGTGGGGACCAGAGCCGGGGTAGAGGTCAGAGTGTAAAAGGAAAGCATCGGCTCCGACCGTTTCAATATCAACTAATGCCGTCAGGCCTACATTAAAGGAGGCCGTGCGGCGGAGGCGCAGATCGGCCACGGATCCGGCCACACTCACTTCCAGAGTAAAGTCATTGCCGTTGGAGGGGCCGGTGTTGGAAATAGGCAGGGCATCGCGGACCGCGCCGGCGGTCATGGCAGTATAAACAGGTATCGAATACTGCTTAGCTATCGACGCTCCGCCGTTGGAAACTGTTATCGAGACATAAAGGTTATGCGCTCCTCCGCTTACGGAGAGTTGGCCTATCTCGATGGAGTCATTTACTGAATCAGGCAGATTCACCGTGGCGGAGGCCCGAGTGGTAATGCCGGTAAGCTCAGCGCCGCTGCCGATATACCTGTTAGCCGAGGCAAATCCGACTATATGGACGTTCGTCGATATGTTTATACCGGCGCCCACGGCGGCGGAGAGCTCGGGATATAACCGGCGATCCGAATCCTCAATATTCAAAGACGCACCCGTCCCGTGTACTGTGATAGCGCCATCCAGGACATCAAGTTTGGAAACGGCGGAGGCGGCGCTTACAAGGCCGACCCCGACATTTCCGTTAGCGGCGACACTTACCCCCTCGCTATCTCCGTCTCCTGAAAGCCAGAAGTTGCCGAGTCTTATGCTTTTGGTTGCAATAGCAGACCCCATATCATCCCCAGCGCTACTGGCCGAACCGCAGTAATCGGTCGCGGCGGTTAGTCTGCCAGCTGAATCCGCATAGACGCAACGGTTCTGAGAGGGACCCGATACATACTTCAGATTATCGAAAGTAAGTGCGGTCGCAAAAGTTTTATTTCCGCTGATGGTTTGATTCGCGGTCAGACTAACCAGGGTGGTAGTGGCCAGCCGCACATCCTCGTATACAGCCCGGGAGTTGATCTGGGTCTGTATAGCGGAGGTCACACCGGACAAATAACCGAACTCCGCGCTGCTCACAGCACTAGCGATTACATTCCCGGAAGCATCGGTCGCCAGCACTTTATTAGCGCCCACGTTTATTGTCGCCTGTACCGTGGACAGATTTATCAATGCCGTCGGCACTGTGGTCGTGCTGGACAGCGCGCCTATTAGGCGCGACATCGACACGGTGTCCGAAGACGCCGCGACGCCGATGATCCGGCTCAGCGCGATGGTATCCGAAGAAGCCGCCACGCCGATGATCCGGCTCAGCGCTATCGTATCCGAAGAAGCCGCTACGCCGATGATCCGGCTCAGCGCTATCGTATCCGAAGAAGCCGCCACGCCGATGATCCGGCTCAGCGCTATGGTATCCGTAGTGGTCTGGATCCCCCCGCTCAGCGACGAGATCCCGTGCAGATGGGAATTATCCGCGATCACGAGCGCGTCATATTTACCGGAGATGTCGCCGCCGCTGAACGCCGTGCCGGTGGACAGAGCGTAAGTGTCTAGATTGTTCATGCGCGGCCCTGCCGCGGCATCGAAATTCTCCGTAGCTACTAAACGGCCTACAATTGCCTCTGTGGAAGTTATAAACGTATAGGTGGACAGGCTTATTAACCCGCCCGGGACTGTGGTCGTGCTGGACAGCGCGCCTATTAAACGCGACATCGGCACAGTGTCCGTAGTGGAGGCCTTGCCATTAAGCTGGCCCTGTATGTCGGCGGTCACTCCGGTCAGGTGCGCAAGCTCGGCATTGGTCACCGCGCTCACGGCGACCTTGCCCACGCCGTCGCTTAGCAGCGCGCGGTTGATAGTAAGATCGGCGCCTGTTATCGTAGTAGCGGCGCCTGTTATCGTCGCCTGCTTGCCGGCTACATTATTAGCGATAGTGGTGGTGGCAGACTGCACGTCCGCATACACCGCCTTGGCGTTCAACTGGCCCTGTATGCCGGCGGTCACTCCGGTCAGGTGCGCCAGTTCGGCATTAGTCACCGCGCTCACGGCGACCTTGCCCGAACCGTCGCTTAAGAGCGCGCGGTCGACAGTAAGATTAGCGCCTGTTATCGTGGTAGCGGCGCCTGTTATCGTCGCCTGCTTGCCGGCTACGCTGTTAGCTATCGCGGTGGTATCCTGTTCCACGTCATAATACACGGCCTTGGCGTTTAACTGGCCCTGTATCGCGCTGGTTGCGCCGTCGAGGTAGGCGAATTCAGTATTGCTCACGGCTCCGCCGCCGATCTTGGCGGCGTCAATGCCGCTTGCCAGAGTGGCGACGCCCGTATCGTTTATCGACACGGCGCCGCTCAGCGCCGCGGGGACCGCCTGGTTAGACGAATTTCCCACAAGAATATTACCAGCCGCCAGACCGCTGGACAGCTTTATGTCCAGCTGGCTCTGTATGTCTCCAGTAACGCCGTTAAGATGATTGAACTCCGTGTTGTCCACTGTTCCGCCGCTGATCTTGGCGGCGTCAATGTTGCTGGCAAGAGTGGCGACTCCCGTATCGTTTATCGACACGGCGCCGCTCAGCGCCGCCGGGACCGCCTGGTTAGACGAATTTCCTACAAAGATCTTCCCCGCCGCCAGACCGCTGGAGAGTTTAACGTCCAGGGCCGTAGCCGCGACCTTGCCGTTAAGCTGGGTCTGTATGCCGCCGGATACGCCGCTCAGATATCCAAGTTCGACATTGCTCACCGCGCTTACGCCCACCTTGCCCAAGCCGTCGCTTAACAGCGCGCGGTCGGCGGCAAGGTCGGCAGAGGCTATCGTAGTTGCGGCGCCCGTTATCGCCGCCTGCTTGCCATTCAACTGCCCCTGTATAGCGCCGGTTACGTCTCCCAGATATTCGAGCTGCGCGACTGTTGCAGTGCTCGCCATTACGTTCCCGGAAGAATCAGTCATCAGTACCCTCGACTTAGCCAGGGAGAGCGTTGCCTGCTTGCTGTTCAACTGGGTCTGTATAGGGCTGCCCACGCCGTTAAGGTAAGAAAGCTCCGTATTGTCCACATCCCCATTGCCTATCTTGGTGGCAGCCAGCCCGTTTATCGTAACCGAGCCCGCATTGTCTATCACCGCGTCGCCGCCCATAGCTACAGCCACGGCGTCATTAGAAGGGTTACCCACGAATATTTTTGCCGAAGCAAGGCCGCTCGACAGCTTCACGTCCAACTGTCCCTGTATGGCGCCGGTTACGCCGGCAAGGTGGGCAAATTCCGCGTTAGTTACGCCCCCGCCGCCTATCTTCGCGGCATCTATCCCGCTTTTCAGGGCGATTACGCCGCCTTCGCTTATCGTCACCGCACCGGTCAGCGGTACAGCAGCCGCCTGGCTGGATGAGTTCCCGACGAATATATTTGCGGAAGCGAGGCCGCTGGACAGTTTCACGTCCAGCGCCGCCTGCTGCGCGGTCGAGACGGGCTTATTGGCGTCGGAGGTATTAGTCACATTGTTCAGCGTAAGTATCGTTTTAACCGTGGCCGGGTCCAGGATCTCAGGCGCGCCGCTGAGAGCGGTATTGCGTCCGATGATAGAGGCCGTAGCCATATCATCCATCTTGGCCAGCGTTACGGCTTTGTTCACTATGGTAAGCTTGCCGGCATTGTCGATAGCGGCGTCACCGCTCATCGCCGCCGCTGTTGCGCGGCCGGACGAATTACCGACAAAAATCTCAGCGGAGGGCAGAGCGCTTGAGATCTTAATGTCCAACTGTCCCTGAATCGCGGAGGTTACGCCGCTCAGGTGGCCCAGCTCTATATTAGTGACCGCGCTGGTACTGACTTTCCCCGCGCTGTTGCTCATCAGCGCCCGGTCCGCGAACAGGTTGGCGGAGGTTATAGTGGTAGCGGCGCCCGTTATCGTCGCCTGCTTGCCGCTAAGGTCCGTCTCCAGATTATGTACGGAAGCCTGCGGAATATCGAAGAAATTGGCTTCATTAACGTCAATCAGCGGATTAGCTGTAACACCGTCGCCATATTGAATAGAGAGTTTATTGGAGGAGGTTATTGTACGCGTGAAAACCGTACCCGTGGCGGTCCTGGCTATAAGACCATTAGAGGTCAAGGCGGCTATAGCGGTAAGATCGCTATCCAGGGCCTGCTTGCCATTTACGGCATCGGTCAGAGTCGCGGTAGAATCCGCAACCGCGGTAAACCGGGGGTTGTTCACGTTTAAAAGCAGCGAACCGTCCAGGGCGGGCAGGTACCCGCTGCCGTTCAACTGCACCAGTTTGTTGATGCCGTTAAAACTATTGCCCTGCAGGGTCACGCTGGAACTCTTCGCGCTGAAGACAGCGCCGTTCAGCTGCAAACTCTGCTCATCCGCGGAAAAGGAAGTGCCGCCGGCGTCGTTCGCGCACGCCCACGCCGAGCCGTTCCACTTCGGGATCTCGCCATTGTTACAGCTGCTCTGGCCGAGCTTATCCAGCGTGATGGTCGCGCCCGCTATCTTGGCCCCGGTTATGGTGCCGTCCGCGAGATTGGCCGCGATTATCGTGCCGTTCGCTATCTGGCCGGACGAGTTGATAGCGCCCGCCGCTATTGAGCCGGGGCGCACGCCGTTGGCCGCCACCGAAGAAGCCAGAATATTGGAAAGCTCGGAGCCGTCGCCCACAAAACGTGCCGCGTTTACCGTGCCGGCCGCCATATTGATGCCGGAGCTGAGGGAAAGGCTGTACCCGCTGCTATCCTTCCCTGTTATGGTCATGGAGGCGACGTTGACTATCTGCTGACCGTTCATGTTAAGGGTCATGGTGGCGATATGCGTGCCCAGGCTGTCGGAGCTGCCGAGGCCGGTTATCCCGTAAAGCCCCGAGCCGTCGCCGACAAACCTGTTCGCGCTCAGCACACCCGCGCCGGTCATGCTGAAGAGCTCGGACGTGCCGGTGGAAATAGCCAGCATCTTGCCGGCATACCCGGCAGGGCCCGCCAGATAAAGACCGCTGCCGCTGTAGATCCCGGCCGAAACCGAGGAAGCGAAGGAAACGGAATAACCGGCGCCGCCCACGCTGAGATTGGAAGCGGGATTCAGAGCGCCGGTGAGATTCATAGCACCGGTGAGATTCATAGCGCCGGAAACGATAAGGTTCGTTGAAACCACTACGCCCGTGCCTAAGGATTTAAAACTGACCCCGTTGCTGACCGTAATATCGCCCGTTACGCTGTGAGCGCCAAGGCTTAATATCGGGTCGCCGGCGCCGCCGGCATGAGTGGTGGCATGCGTTCCGCTTGTACCGGCAGTCGCGGTCCAGCCTGCGCCGTTGTAGTACTTGAGCGAATTTGCACCCGTGTCCATCCATAGATCGCCGGCGATGGGATCTACAGGGGCCGTGCCGGTGGTAGTGGTGTATTTTTTACCTGAATGGAGCAGCGAACTTACAGAGAAAGGAGAGGAGGTGATCTCTTCCCGGGGAGAGAGCACGCTGGACTCCACCTGCAGCTCAAGCCACAGGCTCCCGTTCTGCCAGACCGCGGCTGTCGGTTCAAGCGTAACCCGGAAAACGCCGGTAGAAACCTGAACGGTCATAGGCGAACTGGCCCATAACTCGGTACCGCCAGTGGCGGCGCTGTAGATCCTGAAAGTCATCGTGCGGGTTCCGTTCGTCAGGAAGCCGGATTGTCTCAAGTTGCCCTGGTAAGTGAATTTACCCGGGACTTCAGCGCTGGCAGGCGCAGGGCATAGAAGTACCGAAGCGCAGAGGCCCAGAGCGAGAAAGACAAAATAGCGAAGCACCGAAACTGCGAAGGTGCTGTGCCTTATGCTGCCGGTTGTGTTTTGGGTTGATGTTTTCATAACCATTTTCCGCGCTTTGGCCGTCTCTCCGGCCTGGCCTTTCATTTGGAGCTTGGCGCCACCGCCCTCGCTTCTATTTTCCTGCCTATATTATAACCTATATTAATATGACTTTAGTCATATTACCATATTACCATCAATTTTCCGGTTTTAGTGCCGGATTCGGAAACTACGCGCCAGATATAAACGCCGCTGGCCGCCCTCGCCCCGGAAGCGGTCTTTACGTCCCACTTAATAAAATTACCAGTGGGTGGGAGGGGAATCTTCTTGACCAGTCTGCCATCCAGCGTGTATATCTCGATCCGTCCGGTCTGCGGAACATCCAAAAAGGTGATACCTTCGGCCTCGGTTCCAGTCTGCCCCTGACCATTGCCGGCATTTGGGCCGTAGGGCTGAAAAGGCACCGGATACGCCTTGAAGGTGCTGGAAATAGTCTGTACCGCCGCGCCTAACAGCGCGTAAACTCCCGGTTCATCAAAATAAACGGTCACCATTTTTGAGGTTTTATCCACCTCCGTAACAGGCAGCAGCGCCCAGCTATTGCGGTCTTTGTCAAGACTCCAGGCGTTCAGGCTGTCCACCCTTACCAGGTCGCCGGAGCCGTCCAGTAGGCCGTCGTTGTTATCGTCCTTGTAGCGGAGGCTTATCATCCCGCGGTTGGCCAGGGGGCTGGTATAGACATCCTGCTCGTCGAAGACCGTCATTACCGAAAGATTGTTAGAGAACAGCTGCGACCAGGCGCCCTCGTTGTGGACCATTTTGCTGTTAGCGGCGTCAACCGCGGCCTGGTCGGCGGCGGGGTCTTTGCTCAGGGTGATATCAAAAACATCCTTTCCAGCCACGGAATTCGCCGGCAGCGTGATCAGCGCATTCACCACATTGCCGGAAGACATGGAACAGACGGCGGGAAGCCCCGCCTGGTATGTTAAGTGGGGAGGGTTGTAAAAACCTGTCCTATTGGCGTATTCCCCTCCGGTCAAGAGGCCGATATTGGCTGGCAGAATGTTCTGGCCTATGGCGCTTTTAAGCGAATACTCGCCGCCCTCCAGCTTCCCCCCTCCGCCGTTATCGACTACGGAGGATTCCAGTTGGTAAGCGCCCCCCGACGGCATGGCGGCCCGGGAGGAAGGCGGCGCTAACAAAAAAGCCGCCGCCAGCAGGCATATTATATTCCATGATCTTTTATAAATCGTATTTTCCATAATTGTTTCACGCTCGCCGCTTCTTGATATTGGATAGTATAAAACATCCGGGCCCGTAAATCCCGAAGAAATCACGAAGTGACTAAAAATAGTTTGTTAAACACCGTTTCTTATTATATAATAAAAGTTCTCCTACGGAACTATGATCGAATTTGCCTTGTGCATAATAACCCCGGACAGGGACATAGCGGATAAATGGTACAGACTCTTTTCCAGAGAGCGCCTCAACGTTATTAATTGCACGGGCTCCCCCTCAAGGCATATGGGCCATAAGCTGTCCACGCTGCCCCCCGATCTTTCGGCGATAAACAGCATACCGCCCGACACCTGGGGCCTCGCGTTCGTGGAGATCTGCGCCAAAGGCCTGAACTCCCCCGAGAGCCTGAAAACCTATCTGAACGGGAGAAGGAACATCTCGGTCATCGTCTTCAGCAAGCCCGGCAAAACCTCCAACTCCGATATCTCCGCTTTTCTCGAGAGCGGCGCCGACGATTTCATCACCAGCGACATGGACGAGAAAGTGCTGCTTTCCAAGACGAAGGCCCACATCCGGCGCCTGCTGCCGAACCTGAACCTGGCCAGGATGGTGATCACCTCCGCCGACGGCGACATTGAAATAGACCGCGTCAAAAGGACCATAAAGCTGGGCCTTGCGACGGGGAAGAATAAAATTCTCGACGGCCTGACGCCCAAAGAATTCCTGATCTTCTTCATGCTCCTGAGCGAAGAAGAGCGCGTGGTTTCCAGGAAATTCCTGATAGAGGATATCTGGCAGGAAAAATCCGGCTACGTGAACGTGGAGACCATCGACAAGCACGTCGAGACTTTAAGGCGCAAACTGGGGACGTACGGAAAGAACATACGGACGGTTTACGGGGCCGGCTATACTTACAAAAGCCGGCTAAAGGAGCTGTAATGAAAGTCCTGGTGGCTGACGACGACGACACTTTCCGGAGCCTGGTGATAGAACTGCTTACCGAAGCCGGCTACGAGGTAGCCGCGGAAATTAACGGCCGGCTGGCCTGGGAGAGGCTCCAGGCCGAAGGCGCCGACATCGCGGTGCTGGACATAAACATGCCGGAGATGGACGGGTTCGAGCTCCTGCGGCGCATCAGGACCGACGACAGGTTCAAGGATATGCCCGCCCTGATGCTGACAATCAGAGCTTTCGCCGACGACCAGGTGCACGGCTACGATACGGGAGCGGACGACTATCTGACCAAGCCCTTCAACACGGAAATTTTTCTGGCGAGGATCAAGGTGCTCGAGCGCCGCATCCTGAAAAAGCAATAGTCAGGGAATTTATTTGTAAGGGCCGGCCCTACCGGACACAACCGCCTCGTTCAGGCGGTTGTTTTATTATTTTAGGAACTATGTATACCAAGGTGAGAATTGGCGCTGAATTGTCCCCTATTTAACACTGCCGATCTTGGTGTCTGATAGCATACTCAGCGGTACAACCGTCACCTTATCATGGATCTTATAAACTTTCGTTCCGGGGTATATAACGAGCAAAGAATCAAGTTTCAGATCCTCCATGGCGATATGCATGGAGCGCGTCATGGACGGCGCTTCGGACGACTTAAATTCAAACCCATATTTCTTTCCGCCGCGGATCATCAACAGATCAAGCTCGGCGCCGCGCTGTGTTGACCAGAAATAACTATCTTCCCCCCCATACAAGGCCAGCACTTGTTCCAGCGCGAATCCCTCCCAAGCCGCGCCATAACGCGGAAGCGAGCGAAGCTGGCGCATGGTCTCCACTCCGAGAAGGAGGTGTAAAAGCCCGCTGTCCCTAAAATAAACCTTGGGAGCTTTTACCTGGCGCTTTTTCAGATTCTCGTGCCAGGGCGGGAGCACCCTGAGCATAAATGATCCGCTGAGGATATCCGTATACGATTGCGCCGTGTTTGGCGAAATGTCCATAGCGCGGCCCAATTCCGAGAAGTTGCAGATCTGACCGTGGTAGTGCGCAAGCATCATCCAAAACCGCCGCAGGGCCTCTGCGGGTACTTTTATCCCCATCTGCGGCAGGTCGCGTTCAAGGAACGTGGAGACAAAACCGTCAAGCCACCGGGTTGCGGCTCCCATATCCGACGCAAGATAAGCGCGCGGGAACCCGCCCCTCAGCCACAATCTTTCCATGTTCTCCGCCCCTATCTCGCCCAGAGAAAAGCCCGGTATTTTAACGAACAGCACACGCCCGGCCAGGGATTCGGAAACGCCTTTTACAAGAGTTAGCGACGCGCTGCCTAGCAGAAGGAATTTGGCGCGGGCCGGACGGCGGTCGCAAAGCGGTCGCAAAACCTCAAAAAGGGCTGGTAGGCGCTGAACCTCATCTATAACCACCAGGCCGCGAATGCCGGAAAGCGCCGTCTCCGGATTTTCAAGAGCCCTGCGCGACGCAGCTTCTTCCAAGTCGAAAATCTCTGTTTTTCCGAATTTCTTAGCCACCATGCGCGCAAGCGTGGTTTTCCCCGTCTGGCGCGCGCCAAGCAGCACGGTGACGGGTGATTCTTTGATACAGTTGGAAATACGTTTTTCGAGTTTTACTCGTTTAACTATATGTTGCATATTGTCATTGTATATGATGTATTACAACATTGTCAACACACGTGATTGTTCCTGGAATAAGCGGTTTTCAGGGAAAACGTCAGGGCTCAATTACTCTGCAAACACTCTTACTACATGTTTTACATTTGCCTCTAAGAATCAAGGATTTTTTTATCACCTCCGCAGTCTCGAGAACAATCTGAACCGGGCCACAGCAACCGCCGCACCACACATTTGCCAGGATCTTCCCCTGTGTCCCTTGTGAAATTTGTTTCCATCGCCTCGCCGCTGCAGGCGTGAATTCATTCTGTTTTTTCCCCTCCGCTATTTTCCCTTTTGCTTTTAGCTTGCGTTTCGCCTGGACTGACGGTTTTTGCGTTATTTTCAGGGGCGAAGGTTTTGCTTTTACCTTATTAGCTGGACCCGCAATAGAGGACCGCCGCACCGGGGCGTCCGGAGTCACTTCACCGGTTCCCAGCTCTATTCCGAAGACATCACTGATTTCCGCAGTTGTCAGGGTCGGGTGCGCCGCGCCGGTTTTCTCCATCAAAGCCGTTGCCGTGGCGGAGTTGCTTACCAGTTCCTGGTGGCTCACATGCCGCAGCAGAAACAGTAGTTCCGGTTTCTCATCCAGGCGCGCTCCCACCCCGTAAAGCACCGCCGCCACATGTTTGCACATCTCCGCCCAATCCGGACACGAGCAAGCCAGTTTTATCTCTTTAGGCGCGGGAAACAAGCCGCTCTCGCGGTGCGTCATAATCCCCATCACCCGCTCCGAAAGCTTTCCTTCGAGCAGTTCCATCAGGGAACCAATGCCGCCCGCGCATTTCCGGCACAAAGCTTTCCACAACTCTTCCTTCACCGGCGCAATTGTAACTTTCACTTTATATAAAGACGAGCCGCTTACCAGCGCCTCCACCTCGCCCTGGCGTATATCAAGGTGAACCACTGACCCGTTGCGCACATATGTGCGGCCGCGCGGCATCCTGTTCGAGTAGTCGCTGTAGGATTCCAGATTAGCGCACCAGGCTTTGCCCCAGAAGGAACGGGCGATGGTTATGCCTTCCAATCTGACCGGTGCCGAGATTTTCCCGCCTTTCAGCAGTTTCGAGGCTGCCTTCTCGGCGCGCCGGCGTTTTTCCGCCGCGCTCACATATGGCTTATAATAATCAAAATGGCCCCAGCTCATTGTTATTCTCCGTATTGTAAATGCTAATCCGCCTCTGCGGCCCGGTTAATATCAAGCGCAACGAATTTCAGAAGGTCCTGATTACTCATTTCTGTCAGCATCTTTTCTTTGTTTCCGCCGATTACGCTGTCCGCCAGTTGCGCTTTACTTTCTATCATTTCATCAATCCGCTCTTCAAGCGTGCCCCGGCAGACGAACTTGTGCACCAGCACATTGCGCTTCTGCCCGATCCGGAAGGCCCTGTCCGTCGCCTGGTTTTCCACCGCCGGGTTCCACCAGCGGTCAAAGTGGATCACATGCGACGCTTCCGTCAGATTTAAGCCGGAACCGCCCGCTTTGGCTGTAAGCACAAAAAACGGCGGACCGTTCTCCGTCTGGAAAGCGTCCACCAGGCGCCGCCGGTCTTTTACCGGAGTTCCGCCATGCAATACCAGCCCCGCCCGCCCAAATAGGCCGGTCAAAAGCTCAAGCAGCGGCCCGGTCATCTCCTGAAACTGGGTGAACACCAGCGCCTTTTCCTGCCGGGAGGCGATCACCTCCGCGATTTGGCGCAGCCGCTGGAACTTCCCGCTTTCGGCCTCCGCATAGCAGCCATCCCGCAGCCAATGTGACGGGTGGTTGCAGATCTGTTTAAAGCGCATCAGGTAGGACAACACCAGTCCGCGGCGCTGTATCCCCTCGACTTTTTTCACCTGCTCACCCAGCTCACGTACGGCAGCCTCGTACAGCGCCGCCTGCTTCGGGGCCAGCCCGCAATAAGCCTTCACTTCCGTCTTCTCAGGCAGATCCGTAATCACGTTTTTATCCGTCTTCATCCGGCGCAGGACATAAGGCTTCGCCAGCGCTCGCAGCGCGCCCAGCCCGCCGCTATCCTGCGGGCCCGCCTTTATAAATTGCCCGAATTGACGGGCCGACCCCAGCAGGCCGGGGTTGAGGAAGTCGAAGATCGACCACAGATCTCCAAGGCGGTTTTCCACCGGCGTGCCCGTAAGGACGATCCGCTGGGCGGAGTTAAGCTCCTTGACCGCGCGGGTCTGGCGGGCGGTGGGATTCTTGATGGCCTGCGCTTCGTCCAGCGCCACCACGTCCCAGCGCGCCTGGCGCAGGCTATCCAGCCTTGCAACCAATCCGTAGGTGGTCAGCACCAGGTCATAGCCGGCCACCGCTGGGCCGGCGTTCTTTTGAAGCGCCGCCCATTCGCCCGCTGGCAATTCCGACGGATGCAGGATGCGGTGTTTCAGCGTTGGGGCGAAACGCAGAATTTCCGCCTGCCAGTTTGCCAGCAGCGAGGCCGGCGCAACCAGCAGACTGGGGTGTCCTGTGCGGCGCTGCGCTTTGCGTTCCAGCAGCAGCGCCAGCACCTGTACCGTTTTTCCCAACCCCATATCGTCGGCCAGGCAGGCGCCCAGCCCAAGTTCCGTCATGAAACGCAGCCAACTGACACCTGTTTTCTGGTAAGGCCGCAATTCCGCCAGAAGTCCGGGGGTTGCGGCCGATTCCCCCGTCTTTCCAGGGTCCCGCAGCCTGGCCAGCGTACTCTCCAGCCAATTGCCGGCTTTAATTCCGCTCCATTCTTTAACCGCAGCTTCAGCCGTGCTGTCCTTGGGACCGCCATCAATGTTCGCACCGGAGAGCATGCGCATGGCCGAAACAAGACTAACGCCGTCTGCCGCGGCATCGCCGATGTTCTCCCAGTGTTTGAGGGCCGCTTTTAGTTTTTCAGGATCAGCCTCAACCCAGCGGCCCCGGATAAGCACCAACCCGCCGGACGAGTTCATCAGCGTTTTCCACTCTTCGTCTGTCAGGGGTTCGCCGTCCAGGCTCTTTTCAACCTTAAAATCCAGTAGTGTATTCAGTCCGAGCCCCGCGCCTGCGGCATTGCCCAGCCGTACGCTGACCTGCGCCCTGGGTGCTTGGTTTGCACGCCACCAATCTGGCAAACGAACCACCACCCCGCCCGCATCAATAACGGACACCTCTTTCAAAAAGCGATAAGCCTGGGCCGGAGTCCAGGCCAATGGCTTAAACAAGGCGCCGGTTTCCACCAACTCGCGGGCCAACGCGCTTTTCTCCGCAGCCGCGTGCACCGGCGCCAGCAGGCGCAGCAACACCGCCTTGTTGCCTTCACCCGCGTATTCCTTTAATGCCTCCGCCAGCGGCTGATACCTTACCCGGCCCTGCCCCGACACGCCCGCGGCGTAGGTTGCCAGGAAGGCGAACGGATAGTTTTCGTTTTTGCGGTTCTCCGCGAGGTGAAAGACTACGCGACCGACGGTGTGCCAGACAGGGTTCAGGGCTTTCAGAAATTCGGCCGGGCCGCCCGCATGGGCGGCCGCCATGGTCCGCGCATATGCGTCCAAAGTGGTCCAGACACCGGTCAGCGCTACTACGGTCAGGTACTCACCGCCTTTGATCGGCGGCATACGCTCCAGCCACAACCGAAGCTGGTCCTCCGACACTGGCGGGGAGGGCGGCAGGCTTGTATTCCCGTACATGGCAGTATGGCAGAAGTTGGAAAGATATTGGCGGCTTAATTCCCGCCAGAATGAGACAGTCGCCGGCAATGGGGTGTCCAGCTCCCGCGAAATCAGATGCAGCAGCCCCTGCGGTGTTCCCTGCGAGAAAGCTTTCCCGATGCGTTCCGCAGCTGCCGTCTCCGGCCAGGCTTCATCCCCGCCGACTGCGTCCCAATATAAATGGCCGCGCGGATTTACTGCAAGTGTCGGCTTTGTGGAAAGGTCAGACATTTTATTATTTTCTTTACTAAAATAAATTTTACCTTTTATCCCGCCTTTAGACGCAACGTCTTGAATCACAAGTGTTTCCCCCTACGACCTCAAGGTCCGAAACCTTGCGCCATAGACAGCGGTTCTTTGCCCAGAAGGACGGCGGTAAGCCACCCTTTCCTTGATATCTTTGTCGAACCTTGCGCACTCAGAGGGCAAAAAAAGACTCCCGGTTTTATCCGGGAGTCTGTTCTCATAGTAGAGCTGAATTTGGTTGCGGGGGCAGGATTTGAACCTGCGACCTCAAGGTTATGGGCCTTGCGAGCTACCAGGCTGCTCTACCCCGCATTAAGAGTATAGCACACAATGCGGGATAAAGCAAACTCTCGTCGGAGAAATTAATGTTTTAAGACTGTGGTCTCTACTGACTACTCGCAAAAGTGATCGGTTTAGAACGGTAATCGGATTTGTGATCGGTTTGGCTTACAAACCGTGATGTGATGCATAGTGATGCCTACTGAATAATTGGCCCCGTCATTTCAACACATACTTGGTGTTCTTGTGCTTACCTTCAGGAGTTATTATCCCGGCTTTGATCAACGGTTTTAAGGCGTAATGTGCGCCGGGGGCGGTTACGCGCAGGGCACGGGCTATTTCCCTGATACCTAACGGTCCGCGCTCTCGCAGGGTGCGCAGAAGTTTTTCCTGGCGCAAGGTCAGCGACACCGGCAGCCCTTTATCCTTCAAACCAAGAGCAGTCATGCGGCCCTGTACCCGCTCAAGTGTTTCAAGCACGGCCTCGGACACGAATTCCAGCCATGAACCCAGGTCCTCCCCCTCCACTTGTACGCGCTGAAGGGCTTTGATATACAAGGCGCGATTCTCCAGTAAGATTTCATCCAAGGCGAAGACATGGAGAGTATCAAAGCCCGCCCTATAGAGCTGCCAGGTGGCCAAAGCCCGGGCCACGCGCCCGTTGCCGTCGCGGAAAGGGTGTATCTCCACAAAGCGCAGATGAAGCAGGGCAGAAGAGAAGACAGCCGGCAGCTCTTTGGCTCCGGTATCGAGCCAATTTAACAAATCCCGCATAAGACCTGGAACCTGCTTCCATGAAGCGCCCACATGCAGGCCTGCCCTCACATCCAGCCGCCGGTAGGCGCCAATTGGGCCATCGTCGCAGGCTCCCTCACCCATAAGCTTATGCAGGAATAAAACGTCTTTCTCGGTAACATGGGCGGCCTTCTCGCGCTTTTGCAGCCACTCCAGCGCAGCAAGGTAGTTTTGAGCCATGCGTACGTCTTTGTTGGGATAACCAAGAGCCTTTTTACCCTCCATCAGCCCTCTTACGGCCTCAAGGGACAATGTGCAGCCCTCTATGGCGGTCGAACCCCAGGCGGCGCGGGCCATTGCGTCTTTTACAAGGGAAGGCACCCATGGAACCTTTACGGCAGAAGCACGGATCTGCTCTTTGATCTCCGTTATGTTTTCCAGGAGGCGATAGACCCGGGTTGGGACTTTGAATTCAGGCTTATACATGCATAAAGTTTACATAAAGTTATTCGCAAAGTCAAACGTGCGTTTGTGCCGCCACAGACACGGTGTGCTCAAAGCGGCCAAAAGCGATATTGGCTTAGGAAGCATCGCACCAATTCGGCAAAAGCAGGTCCTGATTCACCAAAAAGTGATCGGTTGGAAATGGTGATCGGATTGGTGATCGCTTCTAGGTCTTTCTAGCGACTTCTCCTGATTCCTCAGAAGAATATTATTTTTGCATCTCCAGCGTATCCACTTCTTCGCCGGCTTTGTTGTAGACGGACATTTTAAGGTACTTGTCCTTGATGTCGAAAAAGGCGAAGTGGTAGACCGGCAGGAACTTGGCGGACCAGTCCTCGTTGCGCCGCTGGATATAAAGCTGGTTCCCCCCCCCGCCCAGCGTGAGATAAATTATCCCGGAGGCCTCGTCGGGCAGGCCCTCTTTGATGGGCAGGGTGCGCTCATAATCGTGGTCGTGCCCCTGCAGCACCAGGTCCACTTTATATTTCAGGAAAAGCGGCTCCAGAGCTTTTACCAGCGCCTCGTCCGCGGGGTGCGCCCCCGTGGAATAGAGGGGCTGGTGCAGCACCACGAATCTCCAGTTTTTATCCGCGGACTTGGAGAGGAAATAATCCAGCCACTTGTACTGCTTCGAGCCGGGCGCGAGATCGGGCGCGAATTTGGCGCCGGAGAAGGCGTTGGAGTCCAGCACGAAAAAGCGGGCGCCTGCCTCGTCGAAGAAATAATAATGCGGCGGCAGGCCGGTGAGCGGCACACTGTGGAAAGGAGTGAAATTTTCCTTAAGAAAGCCCTTGCCGGCGGGGGTCTTCACCTCGCGGCCATAATCGTGGTTGCCCAGCGCCAGGAAGAACGGGGCCCTGGAGAGCAGGTTCGCGTAGGGCTTGAAGTACTGGTTGTCCGCGTCCGCGTCCAGCCCGTCGGAAAGCACGTCCCCGGTGTGCAGCACGAAGTCCGGCTTGAACTTGTCCATCTGCGCGGCCAGCTCGCGCTGCTCTCCGGTGCCGGAGCCGGAGTCGCCGAAGGCCAGGAAAGAGAAGGAAGGTTTTGTCTCGTCCCTGAAAGTAGAGAAATTCCCCTCGAAGGCTTTGTAGACGCCGGCGCTCTCGTCGGCGGGCAGGTAGAGCCGGTAGCAGTGGGTGGTGTCGGGGAGCAGGCCGAAGAGCGTGACTTTGTGCTCTTTCACGGCCGCCACGGGCGTGAGGAACCGCTCGCAGTCGGGCGCGGCGCCGTAGGAGATCCAGGCGGGAGAGGCCGTGTCCACCCTGAAGCGCACCGTGACCATATCCTTGTCCATGTTTTCCAGGTAGGGCCCGCGCTCAAGCCTGGCCGCGTCCGCCTTGGGCGGACAGGCCAGAACTATAAGCGCGGCGGCAAGCAGGGTCTTCATTTGCCGTCGGGGCCGCAGAACAGCGGGGTCACTTTGAACTTCACCGCGTCTATGAGGCCGCGGTCGGTTATCCTGATCTCCGGGATGGGCGGCAGCGTTAGGAAGGACATGGCCATGAAGGGATCGGTAAGCTTGGAGCCCAGCATTTTGGCTATCTCGTTAAGCCGCTTCTGCTTCTCGCGCACGAAGTCCGCGCTGCGGTCCGACATAAGGCCGGCCACGGGCAGCGGCAGGGCCTCCAGCACCTGGCCGTTGAGCGCGGCCACTATGCCGCCCTGCATCTTCACCACCTGCACGGCGGCGGTATACATATCTCCGTCGTGAGTGCCCACCACCACGATATTGTGGGAGTCGTGGGAGACCGAGGAGGCTATGGCGCCCTTTTTAAGGCCGAAGCCCTTTACCAGCGCCAGCGCCACGCGGCCGCTGGCCAGATGGCGCTCTATCACGGCTATCTTTAAAACATCTTTGTCGGTGTCCGAAGAAACATAGCCGCCGTCCTCTTTCACTTTCTCGATGCTGGCCCTGGTCACTATCTGGTCGGGGACCACGTTTATGACGCGGGCGTATTTGCCCTGAGCCTTAAGGGCGAAATCCTCGTGCTCTATCCAGCGCACGTTGATGGTGCCGCGGGTCTTGCCTTTATATTCCTTGATCACGCCGGGCTCGATCTCGCCCGCTTTGGCGACCAGGCGGCCGCTCTTGAACACCCGCGAGATCTTCATCTTCTTCAGGTCGGAGAAAACTACCAGGTCGGCCGCGTAGCCGGGGGCGATGGCGCCCAGGTTCTTGATGCCGAAATATTCGGCCGTGTTGATGGTGGCCATCTGGATGGCGCGGATGGGGTCGACGCCCAGCTGTATGGCGGTGCGCACCAGGTAATCGATATGGCCCTGGCGGAAGATGTCTTCCAGGTGCCGGTCGTCGGTCACGAAGAGGAATTTGCGGGAATTTTCCGAATTGACCAGCGGCAGGAGGTTCTTGAGGTTCTTGGCGGCGGTGCCCTCGCGGATCATGATGTACATGCCGGCGCGGAGCTTCTCGCGGGCCTCGCCGACATTGGTGCATTCGTGGTCGGACCGGATGCCGGCGGACACGTAGGCGTAAAGCTGCTTGTCCTTCAGCATGGGGGCGTGGCCGTCTATCACTTTGTTCTTCGCGATGAGGATCTTGCGCATCACTTCTTCGTCGCGGTAGATCACGCCGGGGTAGTTCATCATCTCGCCTATCCCCAGCACGCGCTCGTCGTTCAGCAGCAGGCCCAGGTCATGGGCGGTAAGTTCGGCGCCGGCGGTCTCGAGGCTGGTGGCGGGCACGCAGGAGGGCAGCATCACGTAGACGCTGAGCGGGCTGTCCTCGCTCGAGGCCAGCATATACTTTATGCCGTCCAGCCCCAGCACATTGGCGATCTCGTGCGGATCGATCACCGCGGAGGTGGTGCCGTGCGCCAGCACCACGCGGGCGAACTCCGGGATCTTGACCATGGAGCTTTCTATGTGCACATGGCCGTCGATAAAGCCGGGCGAGAGGTAGTCGCCTTTAAGGTCTATGGTCTGGGCCGCTTTATAGTCGCCGAAGCCCACCACGCGCCCGTTATGCACGGCTACGTGGGTGCGGTGGATGTCGCCGGAGAAAGTGTTTATCACCCGGGCGTTCTTAAGCAGCAGGTCTACGCGCTTGCCGCCGCCGGAGATCTCTATGTTGTTTCTGAGTTTTTTAAGGCCGGAATCCATGTCCATCATATATGCCCCTTTATAAAGCTTCTGACTAATTTTACCTTGTTACCGGCCTCGCGCGCAAAATATATATCCTATAATAGTTCACAGACATGGACCTCATCCACGCCGCGCAGCCTTATCTGTCCCTCGCCCTCCTGGTCTTCCTGGCCGGGTTCGTTGATTCCATCGCCGGCGGCGGCGGGCTGATAACCCTGCCGGCCTATCTGGCGCACGGGCTCAGCCCGGCGCTGCTGCTGGGCACCAACAAACTCTCGTCGTCCATGGGCACCGCGGTGTCGGCGGCGAAGTTCATTAAGGAAACCCGCTTCAGGGCGGACTTCCTCGCGCTGCTTATAGTCCTGGCGGCGGGCGGCTCCTTCCTGGGCGCGAAGGCAATCTCGATGGTGCCGCCGGAGGCGATACGCTACCTGCTTATCGTACTCCTGCCGCCCGTGGCTATCTTCCTGGCGGCGAAAAAAGCCTTCGGCCTGGTCGACACCAGCAAGGCGTATACGGAAGGGTCGCTGCTGCGGCGCTCGGGAGCTATCTCGTTCTGCGTCAGCGGCTACGACGGGCTGCTGGGGCCGGGCACGGGGACTTTCCTGGCGGTGGCCTTCTCCCGGCTTTGCGGCTTCGACCTGCTGCGCGCCACGGCGCTGGCCAGGCTGCTCAATCTGGTCTCGAATTTGGCCGCGCTGCTCACTTTCCTCTGCCTGGGCATGGTGAAGGTGAAGCTGGGCTTCGCGATGGGGCTGGCGGGAATGGCGGGCAACTACGCAGGCTCGCATCTGGCCCTGAAAAAAGGGACCTGGATCATAAGGCCGATGCTTTTTATGGTGTCCGCCGCCCTGCTGCTAAAAGTAGCCTGGGATATGCTCAGATAGGACGGCGGGGCCAGCCACGCATAAACCGCATAGCGGTTTTGCGCGGTCCCGGCTCGGCGGTTTTGCTTGCGCTGAAAACCGCCTCCGCCCTTGCGGCCCGGACGCGAAGCATAATTATGCTTCGCTCTAAAGCCGGGCCTCACCT
>CAIQNV010000003.1 GCA_903873295.1 uncultured Elusimicrobia bacterium | reverse complement strand
GGTTCGGCGGGCCCTCACGGAAGGAGCCGCTTGCGTAAGCGCGGCGACTGCGTGGCCGCTGCGGCCACTTTCTTGTGAGGAGGGCGGCCACGGTGTGGCCGACCCGGTGCCCGCCGGGCCCATACCCTTGCCAACCCCCCGACCGCGCATCGGTGCCGTGAGTTCTGTAAAGCGCGGGCCGGCCAGCGGGAAAGAAGGGGGATCAGGAGCTGGGAACTATTTCACTAATTTGCGTTCCAGGTATTCTATTAGCATGGGGAAGAGGAAGAAAAGGACCAGGAGGACTATAAAAGAAAAGACGACCCCGCCCGTGCGGCGCAGGAACGGGTCCAGGCCGGCGGTCTGGAAGATAACGGCGGCTGCGATCACGCCAATGACGCGGTTGCGGCGCTTTACTTCGGAAAGCTTCATTTTATTATCCCCTCCAGGTCCAGCATAAAGGCGTATTCGAACGCGGTAAGCTTAAGCGACTCGAAGCGCCCCGACTTGCCGCCGTGGCCGGTATCCATGTCGGTTTTAAGGAGCAGGAGATTTTTGTCCGTTTTCATGTCCCGCAGTTTGGCCGCCCACTTGGCCGGCTCCCAGTACTGCACCTGGGAATCGTTGAGCCCGGTCGTGATGAGCAGGTTGGGGTAGGCCTTTTTCTCCACATTATCATAGGGAGAATATGAGAGGAGATAATCGTAATATTCCTTTATGTTAGGATTGCCCCACTCGTCATACTCGCTTGTGGTAAGAGGGATGTCGGGATCCAGCATGGTGGTTACTACATCTACGAAGGGAACGGCGGCCAGGATGCCGTGGTAAAGCTCCGGCGCCATATTGGCAACGGCGCCCATCAGCAGGCCGCCGGCCGAACCGCCCTCGGCGTATATATGGGAGGGGGAAGTGTAGCCGCGCCCGATAAGGTAGCGGGTGGCGTCTCTAAAATCGTAGAAAGTATTCTTCTTCTTCAGCTGCCTGCCGTCCTCGTACCAGCGCCGGCCCAGTTCGGAGCCGCCGCGTATATGGGGGATGGCGCAGATAAAACCCCGGTCCAGCAGAGAAAGCCTGATGGAGCTGAAGTACGGGTCCGAGCTGTAGCCGTATGAGCCGTAGGAATAAATATAGACGGGGTTTTTTCCGCTGTCCAGCCTGACGCTTTTTTTATAGACGAGCGAGACCGGCACCAGTTCGCCGTCGCGCGCGGTGAACCAAAGGCGCTCCGCGCGGTAATCCTCCGGCTTGAAGCCGCCCACCACCTCCTGGCGCTTCAGCAGCCGCTTCCCGCCTGTCTTAAGGTCGATGTCGTAGACCGAGTCCGGGGTGGTCAGAGATTCGTAGGTGACGCGCAGCGTCTCCGTCCTGTATTCCAGATTGTCGCCCAGGTCCGTCATGTAGGCCGGCTCGTCGAAGCCGATCCGGCTGTCGCCTCCGGCGGAGCGGCCGAAAACATGAAAACCGCCCTGCGCCTTTACGCGCTCTTTCAGCACGAGCCAGTTCTCAAAAACGTTCAGGGCCTCGATCAGCGTGTCCTCGCGGTGCGGCACCAGGTCGGACCAGGAAGACTTCGAGGTGTCGGACGACGGGCAGATTGAAACCTTGAAATTACGGGCATTCTCGTTGTTCAATATATAGAACCTGTCCCCGCCGTCGGCGATGTCATACTCCAGTTTAGGCTGCCGCGCCTGGAATATCACGGGAGGCTCCGACGGCCTGTCGGCGTCCGCGAGGCGATACTCGGTGGACAGAGTCGAGCCGGAACGCAGGAAGAGATATTTCCCGGTTTTAGAGCGGGACACTTCCACCTCGAAAGTCTCATCCGCCTCGAAGTAGATTTCGGCGTCCTTTATGCGCCCGAGCTCATGGGCGAGGACGCGCTCCCAGCGCAGAGTTTCAGGATCCTGCTTAACGTAATAAAGCGTGCGGTTATCGTTAGCCCAGGCCATATTGCCGGAGGTGTTGGCTATTTTATCGCCGTAAAGCCTGCCTGTGCCGAGGTCTTTGAAGTAGACGTCGTAAAAGCGCCGGCCGCCGGTATCCACGGCGTAGGCTATCATCTTGTGGTCCGGGCGGATAGCGGGAAAACCGACCTGACAGTAAGCTTTGCCTTTGGCGATCTCGTTGACGTCCAGCAGCACCTCCTCGGCTGCGTCCGGGGAGCCTCTTTTTCTGGCGTACACCGGATATTCCAGGCCTTTTTTGTAGGTCTTGTAATAATAATACTCTCCGTATTTGAAAGGCACCGTCGAGTCATCCTCTTTAATGCGGCCCTTCATTTCCTTAAAAAGCTTCTCCTGCAGTTTCTCCGTATGCTTCATTGCCGCCGCGGCATAAGCGTTCTCCGCTTTCAGATAAGCCGCCACATCCGGATCCTTGCGGTCTTTCAGCCAGTAATAGTTGTCGAGCCTGGCCTGCCCGTGTTTTTCCAGACTATGCGGGATTTTTTTAGCTTTAGGCGGCCCGGCGGCTCTGGCGAAGCCTGAAAGCCCCAGCGCCACAAAGGCAAAAGCAAGTACCGGCAAAAGATTATGGTCGTTCATTTTTAAGAGCCGGTCTTTATGTTCCGCCTCTGCCCCGCTATATCCCCATCCTGGCCAGGACCATGCAGATCTCATTGACCACGGAAACAAGTTCGGGGTGGGAGACCTCGAAGCCTTTCACGGCGTAGGAGATGCCGGAGATGGAAAGATTCTTCAACTGCACGCTGGCGTTTTCGCGCGTAACTTCGTGGGCGGCGGCTTCGGTAAAGTAGCCGACGCTGCGGGCGTCGTCTATCCTGGATTCCGGGAGCGCGGCCAGCTCTTCCTTAAGTTTTCTCAGAAGGGCTATCAGCTCCGCTTTCTCTCCGGAGTTGCCGCCCTCGATCTTGGTAATCGCGGATTCTATTTTTAAAAGGGTTTCTTTATTCATATATTTTCTCCATAGTGCCCGTACTCGTTCCCGCAAACCTCAAAACTACCAAATCCGCCCCCGCATGTCAAACGACAACAAAGAGCGATCAAGAGCCGGGCTAAACCCGGAATCCCCATTTTGACTTTCTGGCGGCGGCGGGTTTATGCTAATCTTTTGTAATGAATACCGGAAAAGCTGAAATTATCTGCACCGGCTCGGAATTACTGAGCGGAAAGCTTAACCTTTACGTGCCTCTTTTCCACGAGCGCCTGACGCCGTTAGGCTTCGCCATAACGCGGGAACAGTCCAGCGGCGACAGCCTCGCTTCGATCCGCGGCTGCGTCAGGAGCGCCCTTAAGAGCGCCGAACTCGTGCTGGTCTGCGGCGGGCTCGGCCCGACCTTTGACGATCTGACGCGGCAGGCGGCGGCCGCGGCGCTGGGCCGCCGGCTCGTTTATTCGAAGGGCTGCGCGCAGATACTCGCGTTCAACTACAAGCTGAAAACTCTGCCGCCGAATTTCAAGAACCAGTGCCTGCTCCTGGAAGGCGCTAAACCGCTTGAGAACAGCAACGGCACGGCCTTCGGCCAGATTATAACCCAAGGGCGCAAAATGCTGGTGCTGCTGCCGGGACCGCGCAAAGAGTGGGAGCCGATGTTCCCGCACTTCCTCGACGCGGAGATAAGCTCTTTCTTCGGCCGGCCGCCGATCCGGCAGCTTAAACTCAAAATAGCGGGCCTTTGGGAGACCCAGGCCGAAAAATTGCTGCGCCCCGTAATGCGCCGCTTCCCGCGAGCCGCCTTCACGATACTTGCCGGGCCCGGCACGGTGGAGTTCCTCCTGTCCGGAGACGACAGCGGCGGGATGGTCGGCAGGGCCGGGGCCGCATGCCGCAAGGCGCTCGGCGCGAAACTTTACGGCGAGGGGGAGGACACGCTTGCTTCCGCCGCGGGCGCAAGGCTCAGGGCGCGGGGGAAGACCCTGGCCGCCGCCGAATCCTGCACCGGCGGTCTGGCGGCGCAGCTTATCACGTCCGTTCCCGGCAGCTCCGCGTATTTTCTCGGCGGAGCCGTAACATATTCCAACCGGGCCAAGATAAAGATCCTGGGGGTCAGGGCCGGAACGCTTAAAGCCCGCGGCGCGGTTTCGGCCGAGTGCGCGCGGGAGATGGCCGCGGGGGCCCGGAAAGTTTTCGCCAGCGATTACGCTTTTTCAGTTACCGGCATAGCGGGACCGGACGGGGGCACTGAAGAGAAACCCGCGGGGCTGGTATATTTCGGTCTGGCCGGACCGCGCGGGGTTAAAGTTTTCCGGCGGCAATTCCGCGGCGCGCGTTCGCTGGTAAGGGCCTGCGCGGCTAATTTCATTTTGGACAAGCTCAGAAAAGTAATAAAATAAGAATAAGCTTGGCGAGAGCGGAACGCGGCAAGCTGATTTTCCAGAAGGAGAACACCATGAGAAGATCCATACTGGCCCTGACGGCCGTTCTGTTCGTACTGGCCGCCTGCGGCAGGAAGGAGCAGCCCGGCGCCGGGGCCGAAAACCGGGCGGCCCCGGAAAATTCCTCCGCGGCCTACGCTAAAAAGGATACCTACTTCAAACTGCCCAACGCCGCCGGCGGCGACATAGACCTGGCCTCTTACTCCGGGAAACCGGTGCTGGTGATGTTCTTCACCGAAACCTGCCCCTACTGCCGCAAGGCCGCCCCGTTCATACAGAAGGTCTCGGCCTCCTACACCCAGAAAGGCCTCGTCGTGCTCGGCATCTGCATCCAGGACAGCCCCCAGGCCGCGCTTAATTTCGCGGCCGACCTGGGGGTTACCTTCCCGCTGGCCTACAAGGGGAAGGAGATCTCGCGCAATTACCGCACGCAGGGGGTGCCCTATATCTATCTGCTTACCAGGGGGCACGAGATCTACGACGTCTGGGAAGGCTACGACGAGCAGTACGACGCCCCCATCCTGAAAGCGGTGGAAACGGTCCTGGCAAAAAAGTAAGGCCGGAAGCTATGGCGGCGCCGTACCGGGAGGCTATGCGCCCAGGACGGCCGGAGCAAAAAAATGTCTACGGCTATACAAAAAGGCAGCATACTGATACACCGGGTCTTTGACATCGCCGGCGAGATCTCGCTCACCCGCGCCGAGCAGCTGCTGAGCGCGGACGCCAAGGGGCCGCGGCTCAGATTCGCAACCGACACCCGAAAAGCCATCATCATAAAAGACTCGCCGCTCAAGGCCGACCTCGGCGAAGAGACGCTGAGCCTGCCTTCGGGGAAGCTGCCGGCTAGGATCTTCGCCCGCATCTGGAACTACGGCGTCATCTCGGTCACGCTGGAGCTGACTATCCCGCCGGGCACGGAGTGGGACACGCTCGTGAGGACCGCCGCCGAGCTGGAAGCCTCGGAGGAGATAGAGCTGCTGGCCGCTTCGCGCAAGGACGCCCTGAAAAAGCGCATCATGCCGGCCGTCACGAACCCGGCCGACTGGGAAATATACGAGGACTACATAACTTATATCGTGGAGAAGGCGGACGGCTCGGACAACCCCAGGGAATTCATAATGAAAGTGGACGTGGCAGCGCTGATCCTGGCCGAGGACAAAGAGCACCTGGTGGACGAGCACCGCAATTTTCTGGTCGAAAGCGCGATACAGTACTCCAGCTCCGACCTGGCGATAATAGACTGGAACTCCGCCCTGCTGATAGAGCCGGACGGCCAGCGCGACGTGGCCGACGTGATAGAATTTTCCCTGACGCACCTGCTCGAATTCCGCTACTACGACGAGATGCTGGGCCGCAAGCTCGACGAGCTCTACGACGCCATGGACCAGAAGCGGGAAAGCGTGGCCAATATCTTCAGGAATTTTTACGCCGATATAGCCGAGGACTCCAGCCGCAAGTATATGGAATTTTCGGAATTCCTCGGCCGCGTCGAGAACTCGCTTAAGACGGTGGGCGACCCCTACCTGGCCGTGGCCTTCAGGGCCTCCGCGCTGGAGTTCCACTTCGACGACTGGCGCAAGAGCATCTCGCGCAAGATGGAAACGCTGGCGCAGATAAGCCAGATACTCCACGGCGAGGTTAACACCCGGCGCAGCCACTGGCTGGAGATCATAATAATCGTGCTTATCGCGGTGGAGATGATCCCGATGGCCGTGGACTTGTGGAAGTTCCTGCACTGACGAAAGAACTGCACTAACAGCGCTTTGATAGCCGCCGGTATAACAAGCGGTGTTCCGGCCCCCGTCCCCGCTCCGTAGTAAAAAGCGCCGCCGCATGGCGGAACCGTCTTTCCCTCGAGAACTCCGTACGCTTTCCCGGCCGGGCTCAGCAGTAGAGGTATTCTTCTACCAGGTTCTTTATTTCCTCTTCCTTGCCGAAGAGGCGCTCGCTCAGGTTGCGGTCGTCGTAAGCCTTCAGGCGCTTGACCACGCCGTCGATCACCTGGGGGGTGAAGACGCCCCTGTCCTCGAAAATGGCCCGGGTTTTTTCAAGCGACTCGGCCGAGGCCCAGCAGGAAGAGGGGAGCTTCGGCAGTTTCTCGGTAAGCCCGGCGTGCTCCTTGTGGTAGATATTCTTGTCCACAAAATATTTATCCGCGAAAGCCAGCGCGTCCTTGCGCTCGAAGCCGCGGCGCGCGGCCACGCAGAGGCCGGCCATCAGGAAATGCAGGCTCGCCGAACCGTCGGCGCTGCGGAACTCGACCGTCTGGTTATGGTCCACCTGCGGCGCGGCGGAGCCCGGGTTGGCGTCCTTCACCATGCCGGCGGCGTTGAGCCAGCCCAGCGGAATGCGGAGCAGGGCCGAGCGGTTGCGGTAGGCCCAGCAGACGTTAATGGGAGCCTCCTGGTGCGGCACCAGGCGGAAATACGAGGTCGGCACCGTGTTGCCGAAAGCGGTCATGGGCGCGGCCATTTCAAGGAACCCGGCTATCAGCCTGCGGGCCGGTTCCGATAGCCCGGCCTTGTCTATCATGACGTTCTTTCCGTTCCTGAACAGGCAGGTGTGCACGTGCAGGCCGGAGCCGGCGTGCCCTATCGAGATCTTGGGGGCGAAAGAGATCACCACCCCGTATTTGTGGCCTATCCCGGAAAGCATCCATTTGGCCACGGCCAGCTGGTCGGCGGCCTCTGAGGCGGGCACTGGCAGGAACTCTATCTCCTGCTGGGCCATTTCAGAATCCTCGGTGCGGATGAAGCCGACCTCGGAGTGCCCGTACTTGATGCGGCCGCCGGCCTCGGCGATGGCGGTCATGGCTTCCGTCCTCAGGCCCTCCCATTTGGAAAATGGGTAGGATTCATGATAGCCCTTCTGCGTCACGGTGGGGTACAGCAGGTTCTTCGGCGCTATGACGTAATATTCAAGCTCTCCCATCGCGTGAAAATCAAAGCCCGAGACTTTCCTGAACTCCGCTTCTGAGCGGCGCAGGACCTCGGCGGGAGCGCTGGCAAAAGGCTTCCCGTCGGGGGTGTAGAAGGAACAGAGAATATCTATGGCGGGCACCTGCGAGAAAGGGTTTACGAAGGCCGTGCGGTAGCGCGGCACCACGTAGAGGTCGCTTGAGCCGGCGTCGATGCTCTTGAACAGGCTGGAGCCGTCTACGCGCTCGCCGGCGGAGAGTATGCGGTCGAGATACTTCTCGTCGTTGATAACGAAATTCAGGGTTTTCAGGCGGCCGTCCCCCGCTGCGTAGCGGAAGTTGACCATCCGGATGCCGTTGGCTTTGATATATTTCACCAGGTCGGTGCGGGTAAAATCGCGCGGCTCCTTGTTCAGGAAAGCGGCTATCTTGTTGGCGTAAATACGCGTGGTTTTCATGGGCGGCAGCTCCTTTCGTGTGCGGATCACCAGTAAAATAATAACAAATTTGGCGGAAGATTCAAGCGGCGGAAGCCGAACGGGAAGCCGCCGCGCGGCTTCAGGAGAAGGACGGCATTGACTAGCTATAGAGGTTATTAATATAATAGGCAAAAGAGTAAAACTACAATAAAGAGAGAGAAAAAATGTCAATAACCAAGAACAAAACCAGAGAGATAGTGGAGAAATTCTCCGCTAAACCGAACGATACCGGCTCAGCCTCAGTGCAGATAGCGCTGGTCACCGAGCGTATCCAGTATCTTGCCAAGCACCATACGACAAACCCCAAGGACCATGCCTCACAGCTTGGTCTTACCAAACTTGTCTCGCAGCGCAAACGCCTCCTTAGCTACCTTGAAGCCAATAACAGGGAAGAGTATAAGAAGGTAATCAAAGCCCTGGGCTTAAGGAAATAACTAAATGACAAACTACCCAAAACCGCTCCGCCTGGAAGAACAGGTGGGGGATAAGTCCATTTCATTCGAGACCGGAGCCATCGCCAAGCAGTCCGGCGGCGCCGTTATCATCCGCATCGGGGACACCATGGTGCTCTCCACCGCGGTGCAGGCCAACAAGCCCAAAGACACCCCGCCCCAGTTCGTGCCGCTCAGCTGCGACTACAAAGAGCGCACCTACGCGGCCGGCAAGATCCCCGGCGGCTTCTTCAAGCGCGAGGGCAAAGCCCGCGAGAAAGAAGTCCTCGCCTCCCGCCTTACGGACCGCGCCGTGCGCCCGCTGTTCCCGGATTACTTCAACACCGAGACGCAGGTGGTCAACATGGTGATGTCCTACGACGGCATCAACGACGCCGACGTGGTGTCGATCAACTCGGCCTCCGCGGCCCTGATGATCTCCGACATCCCGTGGAACGGCCCCGTGGCCGCCGTCCGCGTGGGCAAGCTCGAAGGAAAGTTCATAATGAACCCCACCAACGAGCAGCGCCTGACCTCCGAGATGGAAATGGTCATCTGCGGCACGCTGAACGGCATCCTGATGGTGGAAGGCGGAGCCCATGAGCTCCCCAACACCGACCTGATCGGCGCCATGGAAGCCGCCAAGCCCGAACTTGAAAAACTCTGCAAGCTGCAGGTCAAGATGAAGGAGCAGGTGGGCAAAGCCAAGACCGCCATCGCCACCCCCGAGATAAAGGCCGACCTCAAGGCCGCCGTGGAAACGATGGTGAAGGCCGAGGTCGAGAGGATCCTCTCCTCCAAGCCCGAGAAGAAAGCCATGGAGAAGGCCCTCGAAGAGATCAGGGTCAAAGCCTACACCGCGATGGTCGAGAAGTACCCCGACGACGCGACGGCTTCCTACCAGGCGAAGACCGTGTTCGAGGATATCCTCTCCGACGTCTGGCGCCGCATCACCCTGGACACCAAGGTCCGCACCGACGGCCGCAAGACCGACGAGGTCCGCGAGATCAACATCGACCCCGGCTTCCTGCCCCGCACCCACGGCTCCGCCGTGTTCACCCGCGGCCAGACCCAGGCGCTGGTGGTGGCCACCCTCGGCACCTCCGACGACAAGCAGATGCTAGACGCGCTGGAAGGCAAGACCTTCGACCGGTTCATGCTGCACTACAACTTCCCGAGCTACTCCGTCGGCGAAGTGAAGCCCGACAGGGGCCCCGGCCGCCGCGAAATAGGCCATGGCCATCTCGCCAAGCGCGCGCTGCTGCCGCTGCTGCCGACCGAAGAGCAGTTCCCTTACACCATCCGCCTCGTGTCCGATATCCTGGAGTCCAACGGCTCCTCGTCTATGGCCACGGTCTGCGGCGGGTCGCTCGCGATGTTCGACGCCGGCGTGCCCATGAAGGCCGCCTGCTCCGGCATAGCGATGGGCCTCGTGACCGACGGCTCCAAGTTCGCGGTGCTGTCCGACATCGCCGGCCTGGAAGACCACTACGGCGACATGGACTTCAAGATCACCGGCACGCGCAAGGGCGTGACCGCGCTGCAGATGGACGTTAAGCTCGCCACCGGCATCCCCATGAACATCATGAAGGAAGCCATCGAGCAGGCCACCCGCGGCCGCCTCCACATCCTGGATATAATGGATAAAGTCATGCCGACGCACCGCGCCGACATCTCCGAGTTCGCTCCCCGCATAGTGAAGCTGATGATCCCCCGCGACAAGATCGGCGCCTTCATAGGGCCCGGCGGCAAGAACATCCGCGGCATCCAGGAGCGCACCGGCGCCAACGTAGACGTAGAGGACGACGGTTCAGTGTTCATCTCCAGCTGCGACAAGGCCAGCCTTGAAGCCGCCAAGATGTTCGTGGAGCAGTTCTCCATGGAAGTGGAAGTGGGCAAAACCTACAAAGGCAAAGTCGTATCCATAGTGGACTTCGGCGCCTTCGTGGAAGTCCTGCCCGGCAAGGAAGGCCTCCTGCACATCTCCGAAATAGACGTGAGGCGCATCAACCGCGTCGAGGACGTCCTGAAGATGGGCCAGGAGATAGAAGTAAAGTGCATCGAGGAGAACAACGGAAAGTACCGCCTCTCCCGCCGCGTGCTTATGCAGCAGCCCGGGCAGCCCGCGCAGCCCATAAGGAAGTAAACTAGATCCGGCCCCCGCGTCCGACGCGGGG
>CAIQNV010000002.1 GCA_903873295.1 uncultured Elusimicrobia bacterium | reverse complement strand
GCGGCCTCCGGCTGCCCCGCCGGCCGCGCCTGCGCCCACATCCAGTCAAAATCCTTCCCGTAGCCGGCCACTATATCCCGGTTCGCCGTGAACATGATGTTCTCATAGCTGAAGGTCTCGGCGAAACCGCTCCAGTTAGCGGAGCCGGTCTCGAGCAGGGAGCCGTCGAAAAGCGCGTATTTACAGTGCATAGCGCCGGTGCCGCCCCGGCCGTTCATCGCGCGCGTCTCAATGCCGGAATCAATCACGGCCTGTATCTGCCTGCCGGCCTGGGGATAGACATGGGCGGAGTCGAAGAGCACGCGCACCTTAACGCCGCGCTCTTTGGCTTTTACCAGCGCCGCCACCGTGTCGTCTATCTGAAGATTATAAAGCGCCACGTCCAGCGTTTTCCTGGTGCGGCCGATCGCCTCCACCAGGGGCCTGGCCAGCTGTTCCTGTTCGGTGAAAATATAAGCCGGCAGGCCGGTCTGGTCATAGGCGCGGCCCGCCTGATAAAACGGGGGCGGAACTCCCGGAGCTTCGACGGGCGGCAGGGTTTTGAGAGCCAGGGTTTCAAAGCCGGCGGGGGCGGCCGGGAGCACTGAAGGGACCGCGAGCAGGAACAACAGCAGAAAATTAACGGTCTTTCTCACGCAAAACCTCCGGCAGAAATAAGATAATCATAGTCTACCGCTTGCGGGGCATCTTCAAAAGAGTCTTTAGTCCCAGGCGCCGCGCGCCTTTAGGCCCGCCGCGCCTGGGGCTTTAGGCCGATGGCGGCCCGCGCTCTTTTCTGTATAATGTATTAGCAATGAAAGAGCGCGACCCCATAATCATCCGCGAAGTAGAGCGGGAAGACGCGGCCTGGAAAGCCAGCTTCCTGGCTTTTTTTTCCGGCTGCGAGGTAAAGAAGCTCGGCCGTAAGACGCACACCTACTTTGCCGCCTACTCCGGAGATGAGCTGGTAGGACACAGCGTGATATATCTTGAAAAGGGCCGCTGGGTCATGGACGGGCTGAGGGTGAATCCGGAGTTCCGGGAGATGGGGATAGCCAAGCGCCTTACGGAGGCCCGCATACGCCACGCCGTCGGCCGGGACGCGAAGGAAGTCTGGTACGCCTGCGAGGACGGCAACCTGGTCACCATCTGCTGCCACCTGCGTTTCGGTTTCGAGATGATCTGCCCCGACAGCCAGCGCTGCACCGTAGCCACGGCGCACTGGTACCGCCTGAAACTCACGCCCTCCCTGTTCCGAAAATTCCCTTCCCTTAAACCGTGACCGCCGCCGGCATGCCCGCTTTCAGGAAACCATGAAAAACACCATAATAAAAACGCTCGTGATCCCGCTGCTTTTCTGCTCTCCGGCCCGCGCGGCAGCCGGCCTGGATATCCCCCGCAGCGTGGACTTGGCGCTGAAGAACAACCTTTACGTGAAACTGGCCGCCGCCACCGGCGAGATCCAGAAAGCCGAGGCTCTTGCAGCCGCCGCCAGACTGCTGCCGCAGGTGGAGTTCACCGTCTCCCAGGGGCGCACGCTCGCCGAGAACCTGGCGGCCATCGGCTTCGGCGGTTTCCTCGGGGGCGGGCCGACCGTGATAGGCCCCTTCAACACTTTTGACGCGCGTCTGCGCCTGGTGGCGAGCGTTCTGGACCGGTCGTCGAAAGAGCTGGCCAAGTCAAAACAGGAAGAGGAAAAGATAGCCGCTCTTAAACTGGAGCTGGTCAAAGAACAAATTACCGCCGCTGCCGCCCTCTCCTACCTGGATGTGCTGCGCAGCGACGCGGCCGAGAACTCGGCCTCCGCGGGAAGAGAGCTGGCTTCGAGCCTGCGCGCCCTCGCGGAGAATAAGCACGCCGCCGGCACCGCTACGGGCTTGGATGTAGTCAGAGCGAAGACAAGCGAGGCGGAAGAGAGCCTGCGGGTGATCCGCGCCCGCACCGCCCTGGAGGAAGCCCGCCTGCGGCTCAAGCATCTGCTCGGCCTGCCGCTGGCCGAAGAGGTTAACCTTACCGAGGAACTCTCCTTCTCGCCGGACCAGCCTCAGGACCCGGCTGAAGCCGTTAGCGGCGCGCTGGCGGCGAGGGTGGAAATGATCATAGCGAAGGCCGGGCTCTCCGCCGCCCGATACGCCCTGGCGGCGGCAAAGGGCGGCCGCGTTCCCACGGTGGCAGTATCGGGGTCGGCCGCTATGAGCGGCGCGAACCCGGACCACTATTTAAAACTTGTGGGAGACATGGGGATATCGGCCAGGCTGCCGCTTTTCTCGGGGGGCCGCCTGGACGCGGGGATAGACGGCGCTGCGGCGGTGAAGAGCCAGGCGGAAAGCCGCCTTGCCGACGCAGCGGTGCAGGTGGAGGAAGAAGTCCGGATAGCGCTTTACCGGCTGAAGGCCTCCGCCGAGGAAGTCGCGACCGCTTCGATGACCGTAACTCTGGCTGAGCAGGAACTTGAAATGTCCCGCAACCGCTTCGCCGCGGGAGTTGCGGATAACGTGGAGCTGGTGAACGCCCAGACCGTGCTTTCCCGCGCCCGGGATACCCGCGTGGACGCCCTCTCAAGGCGCAAGGAAGCCAATATCCGCCTGACCCTGGCCCTGGGCCGGATGAAAAATTTGAAATTCTGACCGTGACAAGGAATTTATGACCGAAAATACCGACAACGCCGGCGGCGTTCAAAAAAAACAAAAACTAAACAGGCCGCACTGGGGCGTTCTGGCGGCGGCAGGCGCGGTGCTGCTGGCGGCCGGGACCGCCTACTGGCATTACGCCCAGGGTCATGAGAGCACCGACGACGCGTCCATCGAGACGCACGTCATTCCGATAAGCTCGAAAGTCTCCGGCCAGATACAATCCGTCGGGGTGGAGGACAACCAGCACGTGGACAAAGGCGCGCCGCTGCTCGAGATCGACCCGCGCGACTATCAGGTAAAGCTGGACCAGGCAAAAGCGGAGTTCACGGCGGCGAAAGCCGACGCCCGGCGTTCGGCGGCGGACGCGGAAAGAGCGAAGCAGCTTCTGGACCGGGACGACGTCTCGCAGCAGGCCTTCGATAAAGCCGTGGCCGACGCCGAAGTGCTGCAAGCCAAAGCGCTGCTGGCCGAGAAAAAAGCGGCGGCCGCGGAATTGGACCTTTCTTACACGCGGATAGCCGCCCCCGAAACGGGCAAGGTCACGAAGAAGAACGCCGAGCGGCGCGCCTACGTGCAGGTGGGGCAGCCCCTGCTGGCCATCGTGACGGACGAGGTCTGGATAATCGCGAATTTCAAGGAAACGCAGCTTGCGCGCATGCGCCCGGGCCAGAAGGTCACCATAGAAGTGGACGCTTTCCCCGGCAGGGATTTCAAAGGTCACATAGACAGCATACAGTCGGGCACCGGCGCGCGCTTCAGCCTTTTGCCCGCCGAGAACGCCACCGGAAACTTCGTGAAAGTGGTCCAGCGCGTGCCGATCAAGATAGTTTTCGACGAACCCGTCGGCGGACTGATGCTGGTCCCCGGCATGTCCGTAGTGCCCACGGTACACTTCGACTGATGCAGGGAAGAAGTCATCAGCCCGGATTCTGGCGGCCAGCCCATTCGCCCTGGCTGGTAGCCTTCTCCGTGCTGCTGACCACCTTCATGCAGGTGCTGGACACCTCGGTGGCCAACGTCTCGCTGCCGCATATAGCCGGCGGGCTTTCGGCTTCGACCCACGAAGTTTCCTGGGTGCTCACCAGCTACCTGGTGGCCGGCGCCATAGTGCTGGCCGCCTCCAGCTGGCTGAGCGTTTTTATCGGGCGCAAGCGCTACATGGCCATTTCGGTCGCCACGTTCACCATAGCTTCGATGCTGTGCGGCATGGCGCATACCCTGCCGCAGCTTATCTTCGCGCGCATACTGCAGGGGATCGGCGGGGGGGGGCTGCAGCCGCTCGCCCAGGCGGTGATCCTGGAAAGTTTCCCGCAGGAAAAGCGCGGCCAGGCCATGGCCGCGTACGGCATGGGCATAATCGTGGCGCCGATAATAGGCCCGATACTCGGCGGCTGGATAACTGATAATTATTCCTGGCGGTGGATATTTTATATCAACGTGCCGATAGGCATCTTCGGCCTCCTGATGCAGAACATGTTCCTGGAAGACCCGCCTTACCTGAAGCGGGACCTGAAGGCCAAGGTGGACTACTTCGGCCTGGCGCTGATGATAATAGGGCTCGGCGCTTTCCAGCTGGTGATAGACAAAGGCCAGGAGGTGGACTGGTTCGCGGACATCTGGATACGCGCCGGCACCTTCATCTTCGCCGTGGCGATGCCGCTCTTCGCCTGGTGGGAACTGAGGCGGGAAAATCCGTTCATGAACCTGCGTCTGCTGAAAAGCCGCAACCTGGCCATAGGGACCGCGCTCATGGCGGTGCTGGGCGCCGTAATGATGGGGTCCACCGCCCTGCTCCCGATCTTCATGCAGCAGCTGCTCGGCTACCCGGCTTTTCAGAGCGGCATGTCCATGATGCCGCGCGGGATAGGCTCGATGCTGTCCATGCTCATAATCAGCAGGCTGGTCTCGAAATTCGGCAACAGGCTTATGATAGCCTGCGGGTTCATTGGCATGGCCGCCACCCTTGTAATATTTTCCGGCTTCAATCTGAGCATCGCCCCCTCCAATATTATGGCGCCGCTTTTTTTTAACGGGCTGATGCTGGGCTTCACCTTTGTACCGCTGACCACACTGACGATGGCGAACATGCGCCAGGCCGATCTCCAGCAGGCCAGCGGCATTTTCAGCCTGCTGAGGAATATCGGAGCCAGCGTGGGCATCTCGCTGATGTTCACCATGCAGACGCGCATGGCGCAAGTGCACCAGTCGGCGCTGGCGTCGAATATTTCACCGTACGGCGAGCAATTTCAGATCTGGTCCGCCCAGGTCGGGCGCCTTGTCTCCAACCCGATGGCGGCTTACGGGCTGGCCTATAAGCTGGTGGTTGTGCAGTCGGTCATGCTCTCTTTCATGGATTGTTTCAGGTGGCTGGCCTACACCGCGATCATCGCGATGCCCCTGATAGCCTTCTTCAAGGGAAGCCGGCACATAAAAAGTCAGGCGGAGATGTCGGCGCTGGAGCATTGACCTTCCGGCCGCCGCTCAGTCCGCGCCGTAGACTTCCTGCTTTTCCAGCGAGACGGTGATGGCGCGCGCTTTGACGAATTTAAGGTACTCTTTCGCCTGGTCGCTTAAGATCCCCATGGAAACTTCGACCTTCTGGCCGGACCCGAGCGGCTCGCTGTGGCTGTAGGGGAGGGACCAGATGACGGCCTTGGCCTCGTTCCTGAAGACCAGCGTGCCGTTAAACGCGTAAAAGCCTCTCGGGGAAAGATTTTCAAATTCAAGATAAAGCTTGAGGCCGAGTTTCTCCTGGCCTACGATCTGCTTTTTTGCGATAAAATATACCGTGATAGGGTTCGCGGCCTGCTTCTGCCGCTCCGGGGCCGCGGGCTGCGCCGCGCCGTCCTCCAGTTTGGTCACGCGCTTTTCCACCTTTGTGACGCGCTTCTCCAGCCCGGTCAGGCGCTTCCCGGTTTTATCCTGCGCGGAAGCGGCCCAGGCTGAAATAAGCAAAGCCGACAGCAGCAATAACCTCATACAAGTGATTATACTACTGTGAACGGCCCCTTATATATGGGATAATGGTATATGACCGACACAACATCAACTCCCGCCGCGGGCTTTTACGGCCTCGGCATAGCTCCCAAGCTCCTTGAGGCTCTAGACAAGCTCAAGTTCAAAGTTCCCACTCCCATACAGCAAAAAGCCATCCCCGTGGCCTCCGAAGGCAATGACATGGTGGGCATAGCCCAGACCGGCACAGGCAAGACCATTGCTTTCGCCATCCCGATGATACAGCGGCTGGCCGCTAAAGAGGGCAAAGGCCTGGTGCTGGTCCCCACCCGCGAGCTCGCCCTGCAGGTGGCCGAAGTGGTAAAGCAGTTCGCCCCGCTGATGGGCATGCAGGTCGCCGTGGTGATAGGCGGCGAAAGTCTGGGCCGCCAGCGCCAGGAGCTGTTCCGCAGGCCCCGCATAATCATAGCCACCCCCGGCCGCATGATAGACCACATAGGCCAGCGCAACGTCGACATGTCCGACGTGCGCGTGCTCATCCTGGACGAGGCCGACCGGATGTTCGACATGGGCTTCGCCCCGCAGATAAACAAGATCATCGCCGCGCTGCCCAAAGAGCGCCAGACCATGCTTTTCTCCGCCACCATGCCCGACGAAATAATGAAGCTGGCCGCCGCCCACATGAAGCTCCCCACCCGCATAGAGGTCGCCCGCTCCGGCAGCATCGTGGAAAAGCTGGAGCAGGAACTTTTTATCGTGAGCCGCGGGGATAAACTTCCCCTGCTCAGCAGGATCCTGGAAAAGTACTGGGGCAGCGTGCTGCTTTTCGTGCGCACCAAGCATAACGCCAAGAAGATCGCAAAAGAGCTGCGCGACATGAAGCACAGCGCCGCCGAGATCCATTCCAACCGCTCCCTGGCCCAGCGCCGGGAAGCCCTGGAGGGATTTAAGGCGGGCAGGTACCGGATACTGGTGGCCACCGACATCGCCGCCCGCGGCATAGACGTGACCGGCATAGAGCTGGTGATAAACTACGACCTGCCCGACGAGGACGAGAACTATATCCACCGCGTGGGCCGCACCGGCCGGGCCGGGCAGCCGGGCCGCGCCATAACTTTCGCCGCGCCGGACCAGGGCAGGGACGTGCGCAATATCGAGCGCCTCATGCGTATGCAGCTGCCCGTGTCGGTGCATCCCGACATAATACCGGCCAGCTTCGGCTTCAGCCATAACGGCAGCCAGCACCAGACCGGAGACAAGCGCCGCCCCGGAACCAGGACGGCCCCGCGCCGCCCGCTCCAGGCCGCGCCTTCGCAGCCGCCGCAGACGGAGCCCCAGTCAGGGCCCATCTCCCATCTGCCGGAGCCCGGAGAAGAGATCTATAACCGCGAGCAGCCAGAGCACCGGGCGCCGCCCGCCAGACAGCGCCCGCCGCAGGGCCGCGGCAATTTCAGCCGCGGGCCCGGGCGCCCGCGATCGGACGGCCAGCGCCGCGGCCAGTCGGGCCCGCCCCGCCAGGGCGCGTCCACCCGCGGACGCGGCGATGCACAGCCCGGGCAGCGGCAGGACGGACGCCCCGCCCCCCGCGGCCCGCAGGGCAGGCCGGATCAGCGCCGCGACGGGCGCTCCGCCTACGGCGCGAGGCCGGCGGGAGACCGCCCCGGCCCCAACCGGTACGGCGTGGACCCCTCCAGGCGCAGCGGGATAGTCAGCCCTTCTCCGTATTTCGACTCCGAGGAGCCCCGGCGCAGGCCGCCGCCCCGCGGGCGGCAGGAGATGCAGCCCCCGGCGGCGGGCAAGCCTCCTTTGGGGGGAAGCTGGTTCTCCCGCTTCCTGAAAAAGAAAAGATCGGATTATTGAACGAGCAGCGGACAGCTGACGAAAAGGGGCCCGGCCTAAAAGCCGGGCTTCTTTTTTAGCTTGGCACTTGCGGATGTAAACAGCCGAGGGCCGGGCATGGGGTTGCCCATTCAGCCGCGCAGGAACCGTTGCGCGGTTCCCCCCGAAGCGGGGCCAACCACGCATAAACCGCATAGCGGTTTTGTGCGGTCCCGGCTCGGCGGTTTTGCTTACGCTGAAAACCGCCTCCGCCCTTGCGGCCCGGACGCGAAGCATAATTATGCTTCGCTCTAAAGCCGGGCCTCACCTCGCCAAAGCGGCTTCAGAGCAACCCCATGCCCGGCCCGTGACCAAGCTAAAGCCGGAAACCAGGTTTGTTATTGTACGATTTTGCGGTTATAGAAGCCGAGTATCAGCCCCAGCGCCAGCGACCAGACCGCGGCCAGGCCTATGCGGAAATGAAGCGGCAGCAGGAAGGTGACGGTGTGGGCGGGCACCCAGAACCAGAGCAGGGACAGCAGCCCCTTGTCGAGGTTGGCCCAATTCGGCTTCCCGTCTATGGCGTTGTCCATCAGCCGGTGGGCGATCACCAGAAAAGGCCCGAACTGCAGATTCATGGAAAGCGAAACCGCGAAGGCCTTCCCCGCCGCGCCCATTTCAGGGAGCAGCCCGTGGGCGATAAGCCCGTCGACAAAAGCCACAAAGCCGGTAAAAGCGTATTTGATGCAGATGGCGAGGAAGGCCCAGCCCAGCATCCGGAGCAGCGCTCCCCGCACCCCGAAGGGGAGAAAGAAACAGCGCACGGCCAGCCACTTTGAAATCATTTCTCCGAGCGTGCCCAGCACGGCGAATTGCGCCATGGCGGTGGTTATCGGGAAAGCTTTTACAAGTTCTATGTACCAGTTCATAAAGTGACCGCTGATATTTTACAATTTTTACCGGGCTCTGTTTTCCGGCGAACAAAGCTCCCGCTATATTGTCATTCAAAAGGCCCCTGTTCTTGTTGTACAATATTTATACGGCGGCTTGACGGGCGTTAATAAAGGAGACTTCCATGGAAACTAAAAAACAGGGCGTGCAGTGGGACCTTACAGGTTACTT
>CAIQNV010000001.1 GCA_903873295.1 uncultured Elusimicrobia bacterium | reverse complement strand
TAAACCGCATAGCGGTTTTGCGCGGTCCCGGCTCGGCGGTTTTGCTTACGCAGAAAACCGCCACCGCCCTTGCGGCCCGGACGCGAAGCATAATTATGCTTCGCTCTAAAGCCGGGCCTCACCTCCCCAAAGCGGCTTCAGAGCAACCCATGACCGGCCCGCGGTTGTTTTCATGCGGCAAGTGCAGTCTGAAGGGCGTTAATTAATGCTTTTTTCCTATTACCGCAGGCCGCTTTTCCTGCTGCTCCTGTTTTACGCGGGCGGCATCTTCTTATTTAAGGATTTTTTTATCAGGCCGCCGGACGTCCCGCCGTTCGCGCTGCCGCGCTCCGGCGTCCTAGTCGAGGGCCGCGTGGCGGAGTACCCGGCGGCCGCGCCGGGCGGAGCGAAATTCACTCTTCAAACCAGTAAAATTTACGGGCAGCCGTTTGAAACCGGCCTGATGGTGTATGCCCGCTCTCTGGGCGGGGCCTCCTATGGTGACAGGATATCGTTCCTGGCCGATCTGGAGGCGCCTCCGGGCGCGGCGGTTCCCGGAAGCCTCGACTGGGCGGAATATCTTTTAAGCCGCGGCATAGCCGCGCAGGCCCGCGCGCGGGAAATAGAGGTTATAGGCAGGGCCAACGGCTTTATCCGGCTGGCCAGGAAGTTCCGCTATTCCGCGATGAGCGCTTTCGAGGCCGGGCTGCCGGCCGAGGCCGCCTCGGTGCTGGGCGGCGTGGTGCTGGGGGAAAAGAAGAGCGTTCCCCCGGGCCTGAAGACCGCTTTTCAGGATTCCGGCGCCATGCATTTGCTGGTCGCCTCGGGCTCGAACGTCGGGTTCGTGGTCGGCGTAGTGTTTTTTTTCTGTTCCCGCCTCGGCTTCAAGAGAAAATATTCGGGGCTGGCGGCGCTGCTTTTCTCCGGGTTTTACGTGACGGCCGCGGGGCTGGATCCGCCGCTGGTGCGCGCCTTTCTGATGTTCTCGGCCGGGCTTTGCGCCTGGCTGCTGCGCCGGGAAGCGGGGGCATTCCACGCGCTCACCGCGGCCTGTCTTGTCATTTTGCTTTTGTCGCCGCGCTATCTTTTCGACGCCGGCTTCCTTATGTCTTCCCTCGCCGCCTACGGGCTCATCGTCGGCATGGCGCTCTGGGGCCGCTATATGAAAAAAGGCGGCCTGGCCGGCCATGCCGTCGGGCTGTTCCTGATGAGCTTCTTCGCCCAGCTTTGCCTGTACCCGCTGCTGGCGGTTTACTTCCATAAAATTTCACTGGTCTCGCTCGTCTCGAACATGGTGCTGGTGCCCGCCTCCGGCGTGGCTATGGCGCTGGGTTTTCTGCTGGCTATCCTCTCGGGAACCGGCTTTGTGTTCAAGGGCCTGGCTTACGCGTCGGGATTTTTCATGAAAGCTTTTATCGGCGTGGTCAGATTCTTCGCCGGGCTGCCTTTTTCCTCCGTAAGCGTGGCGGAGCCGTCCGCCTGGTATGTGGCGGGTTTTTTTGTGCTGGCTTTAGTTCTGCTTCACGCCCCGCTGCTGGGCTTCAGGCGGCGCAGGCTCTATTTTGCCGCCGCGCTGGGGCTGGCTTTAATGGCCGCCGGCCCGCTTGTTAAGATCTATGCCGCGGGCCCGCTTAAATACAGGGCGGTCCTTTTCGGGGACTCGAATACCTCCTGCGCCCTGCTTAGCGTCCCCTCCGGGCTTTTCCTGGTTAACCCCGGCGTGAGCGGAAAAAAGCTGGCGGATTCGGTCCTCGCCGGGGGGGCGCGCTCGCTGGAGGGAGTGCTCCTGACCTCGCTCGAGGAAAAGAATTTCAGCGGCCTCGCGGAGCTGTCCGGCCTGGTCGGAATAAAAAATGTCTTTCTCCCGTACGGCCCGCGCCCCGTGGAATTAAAGCAGGTTTTAGCAAAGCTGGAAAAAGCCGGCGCCCGCGTCTATGCCGTGTGGCCGGGGGAAGCGCCCGTGCCCGGGCTTAAAGTGGCCGCGGCCTGGGGCGGGGACAGGGCGGGGTATTCCGGCAGCAGGGATGTCCTCGACTGGGAAATAGAGGCGCTTGGGATAAAGAAAGAGGGCGGGTACGCTGAGCAGGCCTGCGCCTGTCTGAACTGCCCGGCCCCGGTTTTGATGGAGAAAAGAAAAACGGTGACGCTGGAATTCGAGCTCCCCGCCGCCGCCTGCGGAAAATAAAAACTGCGCCTGCCGGATGGAGAAAGCCGCGGGCCGGTCATGGGTTGCTCTTAAGCCGCTTTGGGGAGGGGGGCCCCGCTTCGGGGAG